>DATBGU010000231.1:0-16691 GCA_036557825.1 Gemmataceae bacterium | reverse complement strand
CGGCAACGTCACCCTCGTCGGCTCCTCGCCGGAGATCATGTGCCGCGTCGAGGGCGACCTCGTCACCATCCGCCCCCTGGCCGGCACCCGGCCGCGCGGCAAGTCGGCGGAGGACGACGACCGCCTGGCCGCCGAACTGCTGGCCGACCCCAAGGAACGCGCCGAGCACATCATGCTGGTGGACCACGGTCGCAACGATGTCGGCCGGGTCGCGCGCTTCGGCACGGTGCAACTGAGCGATGAGATGACCGTGGAGCGTTACAGCCATGTCATGCACCTGTGCAGCACCGTGACGGGCCGCCTGCAAGCGGGCAAGAGCGCCTTCGACGCCCTGCGTTCATGTCTGCCTGCCGGCACGCTCTCGGGCGCTCCGAAGGTGCGGGCGATGGAGATCATCGACGAGTTGGAGCCGCACCGCCGCGGTCCTTACGGCGGGGCGGTCGGCTACGTCGATTTCAGCGGCAACATGGATACGTGCATCGCGCTGCGGACGCTGGTGCTGAAGGGACAGACGGCGTACTTGCAGGCCGGCGCCGGCATCGTCGCCGACAGCATTCCGGCGAACGAATACGAGGAGACGCTGAACAAGGCGCGCGGTCTGCTGCGGGCGCTGGAGATGGCGGAAAAGCAGCTATGAGGGCGGGGAGATGGGTGCCATGACGGAGGAAGAATGGCTGTCGTATAGCGATCCGGAGGAGATGCTGGTTTTCTTGAGACGCAAGGCTAGTGATCGAAAAATACGGCTATTCGTCTGTGCCTGGTGCCGCCGGCATTTCTGGAAGCAACTGCACCATGCAACGCCTCGGCACTTGCTGGAAATATCTGAGCGTTACGCCGATGGCCTTTACAGCAGAAAAGTGGTGGTGGCAGCACGGAATGCATTTAATCGGGTGAGTGATCGGCTTTGCCACGCGGGAACTTCTCGAGCGATCAAGGCTGTCTGGTGGGCTGCCTACGCGCATCCGATCAATTCTGCATTTCAAATGCGAGGTCGCCAGCCCCGTCATGCGACACTGCGGTTACAAGCCGTTTTGTTGCGCGACATCTTCAATCCCTTCCGTGCCGCTCCGATCTCATCCGCAATGTTGTTCTGGCAGGATTCCACCGTGGTCCGCCTCGCCCAAGCTGCCTACGATGAACGCATCCTTCCCGCCGGCACACTCGACAACGCTCGTCTCGCCGTCCTCGCCGACGCGCTGGAAGAAGCCGGTTGCACCGACGAGCAAATCCTGACGCACTTGCGCGGCGGCGGCGAACACTATCGCGGCTGTTTTGTCGTCGATGCCTTGTTGGGCAAGAGCTGACTTTTCGCAAAACCATCACCGATTCCTGCCTTGTTTCCACCTGCACGCCCGCTACTTTGGTGGGCATGAACGCAACCTTCCCCAACCCGAGCGGTGCCGCGCCTCCCGCCTCGTATCGTTCGGCGCGTTTTTTTTTGAGAAAATCCTTGCATTCGATCTTTCGGATGACTAGCTTGACTCGTTGGCAACGTCGCCAAGCCTAAAGACGGGCAGTTTGGGGAGGATAGGACACCCATGGCAACCGATCGCCTACGGAGTACGGATCCGCGCGCAGCCACACTGATCAACTCTGTCCTCGGGCCAACCTCTAACGGACAGGAACACACACCCGAAGTTCCCTTGAAATCGCAGGGAGAAATCGAAGCGGCGATCTGCGCGGGGATCAGTCGCTTCGAGCAGGAATTCATTGGGCGCGGTCCCAAGGACATTCGAGCCCACCTGTTTGGCAACATCCTCGTCGTCCGCCTTCAGGGGGTCTTGACTGTGGCCGAACAGAAACTGGCCAAGTCGATGCCGGCCGAGAAAGGTAGGGATCTGCTCAAGCAAGTCCGGTCCCACCTGATCGAAGCGGGGCGGCCGTTCGTGGAAGCGTTGACCCAGGAGATCACCGGCGTCAAGGTGCAGAGTTTGCATTACGACATTAGCACCGTGACCGGCGAAGAGATCCTGCTCTTGACCCTGGTCCAATCCCCGGATTATCGCGAGGCCAAGAAAAAGTAGCCTCGTGGACCGCCAGAACGACTCAGGACGGGGGATTGGCAATCACCTTCACGGCCCACTCGATCGTCTGGAGAGCCTCACCCAGCGCGAAAAAAAAATCGGGTCGCGTGTTGGATTCCGGCAAAGGGTCCGAGTTGTCGCCAATCCAAATCAGGTAGCGGCAGTCTTGCAAGTATTGGAACACCTGGTCCTTGCAATCGATGTCCGGAGCGCAACCGGCGCGGTCCTGCGGACCCTGAAACAGGAGATCCGTGGAGGAGATGGCGGAAGCGGCCTCGGTGCGGCTTGAGTTGGCCGCCATGGGGTCCGAGTCGCTGGCGCCGGAGTGGGGCTGTCCCGGCTCCCCTGAGCGCTCCTCCGGGCAGACACTCGCGCCCGAAACGGAGGGGAGATTCTTGTCCGGCCCCGTCGCGAGGCCGCCTGTCCCTGGAAGCGGATCGAGAGGCGAGGGCGTGATGCGATCCTCCATGGGTTCCAGTTGCGGTCGAGGACGCTCGGTCCGGCCGCGGTCCAGGCTTTGGGAGCCCAAAGCAAACCGGCGGAACAGGGAGCGAAGCATCGGGCGCCTCCCGCGCGAGAACACGTTGCTCGTCGCCGCCTCGTCGCCGTTTTTCCGCTGCCGCCATTCCCGGAGCGGACCCGACGATGGGGAAGCCCCGGTTCGGTTGGGGGCGGTAGATCCCCGTGAAACCAAGGGCGGCGCAGATCCCTCCGCGCTGCCCTGGGGCACGAAGCTCGCACCCATCACGAGGACCGACAGACTCTTTCGAGGCCTTCTTCGCCGTCAGCGCGCGGCAAGCCTCCTCACCCTCCAAGCCTTGGAAGAGCGGAGGAGGTCAAAACCTCTGGCCAAGGGCCTGCGGGTTTTCTCAGGTGACGAGGGTGTAGCCTCCCGCCTGATTCACCTGCTGCGCCGTGATACCGGTGCCGGCCACGATGAGGACGGCATCGGTGCTATCCTGCTGGGTCACGGTGTTATTGCTCCCCACTACCGCGATGGCGCTGCCGCTGTTGTTCGTTTGGAACGTTTGATTTTTGTTTCCACCGACGACGGTCGCGCTGCCGGAGTTGCCACTCTGGAGCACGGTGTTTTTGTTTCCCTGGACGACAACGGTGTTTAAGTTGCCATTTTGGGTCTGGATCACTTTGTTCCCAACGCCGGGCGCCGTGCCGCCGGTTCCAGTAATGCTGATCTGGTTGTTGCTCCCATTGTTGGCCTGGATCGCCTTATTGTGGAAGCCGGTGATGCTGATCGAGTTGCTGTTGACCTCATTCTTCTGGACCGCCACATCGTTGTTGCCAACGACGGTTTCGGTGTTGTTGTTGCCCACGTTGCTCTGGACCTCCACGATGCCGCTAATGTGGGACGGCGCGAGGCGGTTTTCCAGGACTTCCAGCTGCGGCCGGAAGCGCCGGACCTCGGGACGACGGCGGGTCGGGGGACGCGATTCGAGCAGGGAACGAAACAGCGAACGAAACATGGATGATCTCCTGGGATGAAAAACAGGGTGACGGATGGGCAATCGGGCCAAGAACGGAATGCTCTCGGAACCTCCGGTTGCCCAACGGAAAACCGCAAGAGCGTAACTGCTTGGCGAGCGGCCGGCGTCAACCAGCCGGTTGATGCCAGTCGCTCGCCGTTCGCGGAGGGACTCCCCTGCCTTGACGAGGACAACCTCTTGGTTGCCCTCGCGAAGCCAAGTGGGGCCACGCTTAGTGGTGTTCATGCCCGCCGACGATGGCAACCTGAGTGTTGCCGCTACCCACGTGAGCTTGGACCTGGAGGATGTCGACGTCGCCGTGGGAAGGGGCGACGGCAACCTGTGTGTTGTGGAAGCCTACGCGATATTGGATTTGGGTGACGTCCACGTCGCTGTGGTGAAAGGAGGACGGCGCCAGGCGGCCTTCCAACGTTTCCAGCTGCGGCCGGAAGTGCAGCACCTGCCGACGAACCTTGGCCTGGGGACGAGTTGTGAACAGGGAACTGATCAGAGAGCGAAACATTGTCTGTCTCCTTGGGTGAAAACAAGTTGCTTTGCGAGCGAAAGATACACCTATGTTCTCTTCTCACTCCGTGCCGTGTGTAGCTCAGGTAACGTTGTGGGGGCGATTCCTCCTTCCTTCCTCAGTGATGGTGAGGATTCCGACTCTCCCAGGTCATTCCGCCGTCCGACTGTTGTGTGCGACGAAGCGCGAACCCTCTCCGCGGCTTGCGAGCGCGCAAACCAAGAGTGAGGGACGCTCACAGGGTTGTGGCGGTCCAATCGCGTTTGCAAATAAGCGCGGTCCATGCGCACATCCCCGGGAAGCGGGGATGCGTGGCTTCCTTAGACATGCTCCAACCGTGTACTCACCGAGCCGAGAATCGGATTCATCGCGCTGGCGGCGAGGACGAGGGGCCATTTCCACCCGGTTAGATGGCGAATCTGTATCGAGACGTTGAAGGATCGGGAGATTCGTCCAGGGTGATGACGCCGATGGGATGTTTGGCCGGATAGTCCTGGAGAATTCATGTCTCCGATGTTTGACGCGAACCCTTCTCCTCTCACTCCCTCCGTATGGAACCGTTCGTTCAGTGGTGCGGAACTCATCTGTTGCCTCCTTACTGGGACGGAGGAAAAAAAAAAGCCGGCGTGGTGAATCCTTGAGGAATTACCACGCCGGCTTACTCTTCGACTGGCCGTCTGGTGAAACCGGACTGCCCTGCGAGTAGTCTTCCGATAGGGAAGTAGTTTAACTCCCCAATTGGCGAATGCAAGCCTATTATGGATTTTTTTTCGGAAAAAGTGGTAGCACCAAGCCGATACCTCCTCTTGTCTGCTTGGTAATCGGCCACGGCCCGGGTGAAGTTTTTTAAGAATCGATCTGGCCACACGCCAGCTTTTCTCCAACATGAAGGGCATGACGCTGGAGATCACGGAAGAACTGATCGCCCGCCAGACGCCGGAAGCCCAGACCATCATCCGCGCCTTGCTCGCCAAGATTCAGGAATTGCAAGACCGCCTCAACCAGTCGCCACGCAATTCCTCGTCCCCCACCCAGTGCCGAACATCCCCACGCCAAGCCGCCGCGACCCACGTCCCCAGCGGCGCGCCGCCGGGGTGGTCAGCCCGGCCATCCCAAGCACGCGCGTCCACTCGTTCCCACAGAGCAGTGCGACGACGTTGTCTCCCTGAAACCGGTGACCTGCCGGCGCTGTGGCCGAGAGCTGTCGGGGGAAGACGCCGTACCGTTGCGCCATCAGATGTGGGAACTTCCGGCGATCAAGCCGCAGGTCATCGAATACCAGCGACACCGGCTGGCCTGTCCGTGCTGCGGCGAGACGACGTGCGCCGCTCTGCCGCCCGGTGTCCCCACGGGACAGTCGGGGCCGCGGTTGGTGGCCTTCGCCGGGCTGCTGATGGCCTACTTCCGCCAGAGCAAGCGACGCACGGCCCTGTTCCTGGAGACGCTCCTGAACCAGCCCTGCTGCCCCGCCCTCACCCTCAAGATGCAGGCACAGGTAACGGTAGCGCTGCGGACGGCCTACGAGGAGTTGGCCGCAGCCTTGCCGTCGCAACAGCACCTGGGGATCGATGAGTCGCCGACCAAGGAAGCCGCCACCAAGGCGTGGTTATGGACGTTCGTCGCCGGTCTGTTTACGGTGTTCGCCGTGCGTGGCACGCGGGCCGCGACGACGTTGACGGAGTTGCTGACGGATGCCTTCACGGGCGTCGTAGTTTGCGACCGGGCCAAGATGTATTGGGGTTTGGGGCGGTTACAGTGGTGCTGGGCCCATCTGGCCCGAGATTTCCAGGCTCTGGCCGACAGCGAGGACGGCGTCGTCAAGCGCTTGGGCCACGACCTGCTGCGGCCGACGCGCGAGTTATTTCGGCAGTGGTCACGCTGCCGCGACGGGACAATCAGCCGCGCCGAGCTAAACGGCTGCCTAATGCCGGTCCGCCGCGTGGTGGAGGGTTTGCTGCTGCGCGGTCTGTTCAGCGGCCACCCGCGTCTGGTGGGCATGTGCCGTGAGTTGTACGAGCACCGGCAATGGCTGTGGACGTTTTTGGAGCAGGAGGTCGAGCCGACCAACAATGCCAGCGAGCGCGCCCTACGGCATGCGGTCATCTGGCGAAACCTCTCCTTTGGCACACAGAGCGCCGGTGGCAGCCGTTTTGTCGAGACGATGCTGACAGTGATCGAGACCTGCCGGCAACAATCCCGCAACGTCTTCGCCTATGTCACGGTGGCAGTCCAAGCCCATTGCGCCAGCCAGACCATGCCCTCACTGCTCCCTGCGTCGTGAACCATTGCGCATTATCCTCTCCCAATCGAGATGGATTCAAACGTCATTCCCTCGAATTCTGACACGGCTATGGCATCTTGCGATACGCGCCCCGCTGATGACTTCGGCTCTGCCCTGGCGCGATCGTCAACCAGACGGCATCGGGTTGCAGCAAGCGGGCAACGTACAGAATCTGACCCGTGTGATACGCCGCATGCGTCGCGCTGCGCAGAAGCGCCTGAACGACCGTGTGCGGCTCGCCGCGGATCGTCACGGACTTTTCCAGATCGGACGCTTGCAATCCGGCGAGCGTATCGAAGAGCGTCTGCCAGCCGCGCTCCCACGCGGCGAGCAGATTGGCCCGCGTGTCCTGCTCGGTGAGGAGAAATTCGCCGTCGCGATCGCGGCTCGGTTTTTCGCCGTCGCTGGTCAGGAAATCGCTCCAGCGCGAGGCGAGGTTGCCGCCCAAATGCTTGACGATGAGGGCGATGGGATTGACGGATTCGCCGGGGCGGTGGAAGAATTGTTCGTCGTCCAGCGTGGCCATCGCCCGGTCGGCCAGATCTTTGTGGCGGCGAAATTCGTGCGTCAGATCGGCGAGGAGATCACCCATTCACATCCCTCCCAAGGAAGGCTATCGCTTCGTCACGATTGGGGCAGCGATGGTATCCCCGCGCCTCATTTCCCGCTTCATTGCTGGTCGATAATCTGCTGCACAGCCGGCATCAGGTCGTTCAATTCCTCGATCCGCAGCATGCGAATGTCCCGAACCGAAGCGGCGAACCACGGCAGCGACCGGGCCAGATCCTGAGCGGCCAGCACGCACGTCACGGCCGTCACCGTCTCGCCCCCGAAGTACACACTGCCCTGCTGCCAGGTGAAGCCGTGCCGCTGCAACACCCGGCGGATTTCCAGATAGGTGTTGTTATACGGGTCTCCATAGTTGGCCCGTAACGCCTCGATGTCCATATCGAATGCGATGGCATACACGCGCCCCGCCCTTCGAAACTCCGCGGGCAGTCCTTGCCGAACCTGCGTCAACGGCGCCGCCGCCGTGTGAACGGCCATGAGAAAAGCCCTCCGCCTCTCGGTCACGAAACAAATCGTCGCGCCCTCACCATAACATTTCTCCCCCCGAAAAACCACAGTGCCGCAACCGCGAAGAGGCAGGGGATGTTCTGCCTGCCCCCTCGCGATCGCGGCTCCGATTAGCGGAATCGCCGTTACTGTCCCTTCATGCTCTCAATCAGGATGCGGGCCGTCGAGGGACGCATGACGCGCGGGTCGGGCAGCTCGCCCTTGCGCAGCGTCTCGCGCAGAATGCGGCCGGCGATCGTCACCTGCTTGTAGCCCTTCGGCTCGCACTCCTCGACCAGACCGACGCGGCCCAGTTCCTCGTAGTAGGCCGCGAAGCCGATCTTCACCGGCTCGATTTGCAAATCGCCCTTCATCTCGTCGAACTTGCGCTGCGCGGCGAGTCCGTCCCAGATGTCCTTGCCGTCCTCATACGGCGCATCGGCGTGCTTGCGACCGATGACGAGGTCGGTAAAGCCGAAGTTTTGCCGATAGATGGCGTGCATGATCGCCTCCTTCGGCCCTCCGTAAAACATCTTGATGTCCAGGCCAAGAAGAATTATGCGATCCGTAATGTCGCAGCCCGTCTTCTTCCACAGTTCCTCGTCCTTGTCGCCCTCGCCCAGCGCCTTGCTCTCGATCAGCGCCCGGTAAGTGCGCATGCGATTGACGGCGTTGACATCGTCGCCCTTGGTTTCGCCGACCAGCGGATTGAGCACCGCCCCGGCGAAATGGCCCTCGCGCACCAGACGTTCCAGGCCGGCGACCAGGGCGTACTCGTGAGCGCGGTGCAGCGGATTGCGCGTTTGGAAAGCGACGACGCGCTTCCAACCCTTCTTGGCGAACAGCGCCCGCGTCTCGCGCGGCGACAGAATGAATTGTCCGTATTCCGGGTGCTTCGGCTGCGGCAGGACGCGCACCGTGCCGCCCAGCAGGTGCGTGCGCGGATCGCGCTCGGTCATGCGGCCGCCGGGATGATCGAAGCGCTCGGTGCCGTAGACGCTGCGGACGTAGTGGGCCTTGTCCCATGGGAACACATCGCGGATCTCCAGCGAACCGACGATCTCGTTTTGCGGATTGACTAGCGCGACGCTTTGTCCTGCTTTCAAGGTTTTCGCTTGTTCCGCGTCCACGGGGAAGGACAGCGGGATGGTCCAGGCGTACTTTTTGCCGTCCTTGACGATGACTTCCTCGTCGAGAACGCGGGTGAAGGTTTCGCGGTCCATGGGGCCGGTCAAGGGGCTGAGTCCGCCGTCGCCGAGGCGATACAGCGTCGAAAGATCGGCGTCGCTGACGGTGACGCGCGGCAGCGCGGCGGCGCGGGCGCGGAAGTCCGTCGCTTCCTCGGCCGGCACGTTGCGGTTAACGGGTTCGCTCAGCCCGCCGTGCGGCGGGATCAAATCGGACATTTCACATCTCCAGTTAAATCTGATAGGACAGGGCGTGATCTTGTTGAATGCGGCGGACGAGTTCGGCGAGGGTGATGCGCTGCAAGGCGCGTTGCTCCTCGGCTTGCACGTCCTGCCAGATGGCCAGCAGAACGCCGACGGCCGGCGAGCGGCGCGCTTCGCTCAGGGCCGAGCGCGGCGCCATGGCGCGATCGTCGATGGCGTTGATGACCGAAGCCAACGTGATCTCCTGCGGCGGCCGCGCCAACTGATACCCACCCGCCGCGCCGCGCACGCTGACCACCAGGCCGGCCGTTTTCAGCTGCAAAAGGATCTGTACGAGGAAGCGCGGCGGAATGCCCTGCGCCTCGGCGATGGCCTTGATGCGCAGCGGCTGCGGCTCCGCGTAGTTGGCGGCCAACTCCAGCATGGCCACGCAGGCATACTCGGCCTTGGCGGATATTCGCATTCCCCCTCCCTCAAACAAAATCCGAAATCCGAAATCCGAAATCCGAATGAAATCCAAAAGCAGAATCCAAAAATCCAAAACAAAAGATCGTGCTGTTTTGTGTTTCTCTTTTTTTGTTTTCCGATTTCTTTCGGATTTCGGATTTCGGATTTATTCAAATTCCGCCGCCGTCCTCGACCTCGATGACGTGCAGGCCGCACTCCTTCTTCACGGAGCCGGCCCAGCGACCGGCACGCTCATCCTCGCCGTTGCCGACCGCCGCCGTGCAGGGCCAGCAGCCGATGCTCGGATAACCGCGATCGTGCAGAGGGTTGTACGGAATGTCATGGCGGAGGATGAACGCCCACACATCCTTGCGCGTCCACATCAGCAGCGGATTGACCTTCACGAGGTTGAACTTCGGATCCCACTGCACGACGCCGGCTGCGGCGCGGTGGAGAGTTTGATCGCGCCGGATGGCGCTGATCCAGGCGTCGTAACCGGCCACTGCCTGACGCAACGGCTGCAATTTGCGATCGTGGCAGCATTGGTCCGGCCGCAGACGATACAGCGGGCCACCGTGCTCCGCCTCGTACTCGGCCACCGTCATCTCCGGACGGATCAACTCGACCTCAATGCCGTAACGCTCCTTGACGCGCTGGCGCACTTCCAGCGTCTCAGCGAACTGGTAGCCGGTGTCGAGGTTGAAAATGCGGATGGTCGGGTCGATCCGCGCCAGCAGGTGAATCAGACAGCAGCCCTCGGCCCCGAAGGCGGTTGCCATCGTCAGTTTGTCGCCGAACGTAGTCACCGCCCAGCGCAGCACCTTTTCCGCCGAGGCGTCCGCCAACTCCCGATTGGCGGCGGCAATCTGCTCTGCGGTCATTCTCGGTAGAACCATCAAACTCCCCTTACCTCGGCGGTCCTTGCCGGCCGTCGGCGATGAACAGGCCGTGAGGCGATCTAAGTAACTTTATCAGTCTAATGATGATTTCGGCAAGGGGAGGGCGCGAAATGAAGTGAGATTCGGCCGGGACGACACGGAGGCGCAATCCTTCGGAGCCGGAGCGACGTGGGCGACTCAGCCCTCCCGCCGCTGCCAGCCTGCCGGAGGCCGCAGTGTCGTGGATTCTTTCTTTTCTTGATGGACAGGACCCTCGGCGTCCTGTAGTTTCACAGGTCATCAACCAACGCGACCGGCTCAACCCCTGAGCGCGCCTCGATGCGACCGTTCCTCACTTTCCAAGAGGCTTCCGATGAGACCTTCTCTCCGCACCCAACGACAACCGTCCACTTTGATCTCACGGCGGCAGCTTCTTCAGGCTGGCGGAATCGGCGCGTTGACCCTCGGCTTGCCGGGGATGGTGGCGGCGCGCGTTGACGGCGAGCGATCGTTTCGCGGTGTCGCGGCTCGGAAGTCGTGCATCTTCCTCTTGCTGTGCGGCGGGCCGAGTCACCTCGACACCTGGGACTTGAAGCCCGCGGCGCCGGAAGGCATTCGCGGGCCGTATCGGCCCATCGCCACGAAGGTTCCGGGGATGCGCCTCAGCGAGCTTCATCCGCGCCTGGCCACGCTGACGCGGCATTTCAGTCTGGTCCGGTCGATGACGCACGTCGGCAACATCAGCAACCATTTCGACGCCATGCACCACCTTCTGAGCGGCCAGGCGGGCGCTCCGACCGACGCTCCGTATCTGGGTTCCATCCTGTCCAAGGTTCGACCCAGCGAACACAACGTCGCCAACTATGTCTGGCTGATCCGCTGCGTCGGCGATCCCGTCTTTTGCGCTCCGAACATCGGGACCGGCGGCCACCTGGGCGCGCAGCACAGTCCGCTATTCGTCGGCTCGGCGACCAATCACCCGGCCCTACCGAGTTTCCGAGGCCCCACCGAGTTGTTTGGACCATCCGATCCCGAACGAATGCGTGATCGCCGGCGCTTGCTGGATCGCCTGGACCCCACCGCCGACGGAATTCGAGCCACGAGTGAATGGCAGGACTTGCACCGCCGGGCTTTCGAGTTGGCCAACGGCCCTGGGGGACGGCAAGTGTTCGAGGTGGAACGAGAACCCGTGCAGGTGCGCGACCGCTATGGCCGGCATCCCCTCGGACAAAACTTGCTCTTGGCGCGCCGGCTTATCGAGGCGGGAGTCGGGTTCGTCACCGTCAATGGTTGGACGGGCGCGGCTCCCGGCGCCGGCGGCGGACCGCCCAGTTCGAGCTGGGACATGCACGGCGGCCACATGGGCATGGGCAACGCCTTCGGCGACGGTTCTTACGGCATGGGCTGGTGCCTGCCTCGTCTCGACGAGGCGCTGTCCGCGCTCCTCATGGATCTGCGGGACCGCGGCTTGCTGGAGAGAACCTTGGTGGTGGTGATGGGTGAGTTTGGTCGTTCGCCGCGCATCAACACGCAAGGCGCTCCCGGACGGATCCACTGGCCGGATTGTTTCTCCGCCATCCTCGCCGGCGCCGGCATTCGCGGCGGCGCGGTCTACGGCGCGTCCGACCGAATCGGGGCGTATGTCAAGGACAAGCCGGTGCGGCCCCAGGACATCGGCGCGACGATCTACCATGCGTTGGACGTGCCGCTCGATCTGCGCCTGGGACGCGACGGCTTCACGCGCCCGATCACCACGGGCCAGCCGATCCTGGATCTGTTCGGATAACGACTCCAGACCGCCGGTTCATCGAACACAGATGAAAAGGGCGTGGCTCATGACATTTGCCTTCCGCTTCTCCATCTCCGCTTGGGCGCTCTTGGGCGGATTGGCGGTTCCATTCTCATCCGCCGCGCCGCCGGAGTTGGCCCGTCAGGAGGCCAACACTTGGGTCAAGCGCAGCCCGTTGCCCGACGGTCCGGTTTCGCCGCGCCTGGGCTATGAGTCCTCGCTGGGCTACGACCCCAAAGCGCGCGTCCTCATCCGCTGGGGCGGGCACAACCAGGGCGGCGGAGGAGAGCAGAACGCCGAGACCTGGACCTTCGACCCCCTCACCGCCCGCTGGTCCTTGAAGGAACCCAACGATGCGCCGCCCGGCGTCTGCTGCGCGCAGCAGAACGTCTTCGACCCCATCCGCAACCGCTTCCTGCGCTTCCCCGCCTTCAGCGGCAGCCACGGCTGGCAGTGGTTCCGCGAGATTTACCTGAAAAACTCGTCGGTCTGGGCCTACGACCTGGCGTCGAACACCTGGCGCGATCTGCGACCGTTGCCGGAACCGCATCTCGGCCCGCTGCGCTGCGCCTCGTGGGACGCCGACCACGAAGTCATCGTCGTCTTCGGCGGCGAGGGCAGCCAGGAGGGCACGCTGGTCTACGACCCCTACGCCAATACCTGGACCAAGCGGAAAGCGCCCGATCAACCGGCCTTCCGCAGCGGCGGCAACCTCGCCTACGACGCCGCCCACAAGCTTCATGTCCTCTTCGGCTCGCAGTTCAGCAACGACGCGCACACCTGGGGCTACGACTTGCCCGACAACCGCTGGCGCGACCTCAAGCCGGCCAAGCAGCCGCCGACGGACCGCAACGATGCCGTGCTCGCCTATGACAGCGTCAATCGCGTGGTCCTCGCCGTCGTCAAAATCACGGCGGGCGAGGGAGAGAAGGCCCGGCACCGACTAGAAACGTGGTCCTACGATGCCGGCCGCAACACCTGGACGAAGATGGACCCGCCGCGCGAGTCGGACGCCAGCGGTAACCGGGCGCGGCTGATGACGTTCGTTCCCGACCTCGGCTTGACCTTCCTGGAAACGCGGACGCACCCGCCGCAAGGGCCGGCCGAGCAGCAGGTCTGGACGTACTGCTTCGCCCGTCCCAAGCCGCCGCCGAACGCGCCGCCCGCGCCGCCGACCGACTTGCGTCTGAGCACCGAGAAGGATGGCGCCCGCTTGAGTTGGAAGGCTAGCCCCTCGGCGAACATCGCTCAATACATCGTTTACCGCGGAGAGGGGGCCGCTCCCTGGGAGGCGACGTACCGGGAGGTTGGCCGGGTCGGCGCCAAGGAGACGACCTTCCGCGACACGGGCCTGCGGGCGGGTCGGCTTTATTTCTACATGGTCCGCGCCGCCGACGCCGACGGCAAGCTCGGCGCGGAGAGCGGCAAGGCGCGCACACAGCCGCGCGTCGTCGAGGAGGCCGTCGTCTCTGTCCTGTCGCCGCGCGAAGTGGAGTTGAAGTGGACGCCGGCCGACACTGCGGACGTTATCGGCTACCACGTTGAGCGGGCGGCCGTCGAGGTCTGGTCGGTGGACCAGTTGAAGCGCCTCAAGAAGCGGACGCCCTCGCTCGCCAAGCCGGCGGTCGGCTCGCTGCGCCGCATCGGCGCCTTCCAGCGGATCACTTCCGAGCCGGTCAAGGAGGCACGCTTCAAGGACTCCATTGACTTGGAGAAGCCGCGACCGATTGAGGGCGAGCCGATCTGGGAGCGCCGCTTCGCCGCCGAGCACCTGGACGCGAAGGGCAAGCCCTACCCCTGGGCGGTGTTCGCCTACCGCATCGGGGCCATCAATCGACTCGGTATCGAAAGCGGTCCCTCACCATACTTCCTCACGCTCCCCTCCGCACCGGCGTGGCTGTTTTCGCGTGAGCGGGGCATGAAGTGCGATCTGAAATGGACGCGGAGCCCCGAAAAGGGATTACAAGGCTACCGCGTCTATCGGCTCGACGGCCGCTACGACAACCAGCCGGTGTCCCGGCTCACGCCGGAGCCGATCACGGAGCTGGCGTTCACGGACGAGACGGCGGGCAAGTCCGGCCGGCGCTATCACGTCGTCGCCGTGGATGCGCTGGGTCAGGAGGGGTTGCCCTCGGCCCCCGTCTGGTTCGAGCGCGAGTGGAAGCCGTTCTACAAACCGTTCGTCGGCGAATGGCATCAGTAACAGCGGTTCGCCTCAGCACCGGCGGCAAGCTCACTTCATCGCGGTTAGAGCCTTTTCAGAGTTTGTGTAGCGGAACTCGTAAGGTAGCCGTTCACGGGTCAAGGGAGACAAGGTACAGCAGGACATCGAGCCCCGAATGGGCCGACAGCAGGGATTCGCCGTAGAATGGGGGAAGGTTGTGGGCAGAAGCCGCCGGCAGGCGGGTGCGTTTTGAAGGGGCGAATTCCGGCACCCATTTCAGTTTATGCAGCAGGACAAGATGAGCAGGTGCCCGGGGCGAGAGGCAGAACAGCCGCAGAGGTGTTGAGCCGGGGAGAACGAGTATGGCTGCTGGGCAGATCGTTGAAATCCCTGCCCTGATAGTGCATCAATGGCTTGATGAATGGGATGAGGTTGTCTTCACAGAGCAGACGAGGCGTCGCAAGCCTGATCCGTACTTCTATCTGTTTGCCATCGAGGCCGAGGCGTTGCGCCGGCTTTCAAACATTTACCGGCGCATTGCCGACAGGCCGCGTGCGCAGGATACGGCCGTCCAGCGAGCCCACGATCCTGATCGGTCGGCGGAGATACGTCGCTTCGTCCATTCTGGGTTTCCGTGGTCAGCCCTCTCGGACCGCCAGAAACGAGCCGGAGATTATAGCGACCTGAAGATGCCGGGTTGGCTTTCAACAGCTATTATTGCAAACATCTTGCCGAAGGGCGCCAAGCGGGCCGGATCAATGATAGCCGACAGTGAGGTGATTAAGATCCAGAAAACAGACGGCAAGCTCGCACAGCTTACTCTCCCCAAAGGGTTTGGCAAAGAAGATTGGGCTCCGAAGGTTGCGCCCATCGAGATCATTGACGGCCAACACCGTCTCTGGGCATTTGATGAGGAGGAGACAAGCGAAGGCAGATTCGAGCTTCCAGTGGTCGCATTCTATGATCTAGACGTCACCTGGCAAGCGTATCTCTTCTACATGATCAACATCAAGCCAAAGCGCATCAACCCCAGTCTCGCCTTCGACCTTTATCCGATCTTGCGGATCCAAGACTGGCTGGAACGTTCCCCCACTGGGGCCGCGATCTATCGGGAGACACGCGCCCAAGAACTGACGGAAGTTCTGTGGTCTCACCCGGAGAGTCCTTGGCGAAAACGGATCAACATGCTCGGTGAGCCGCGGAAAGGGCAGGTCACCCAGGCTGCATTCATTCGGTCTCTAATGGCGAGTTATGTGAAGCGGTGGGGTGTTGGGGAAGAAACCATAGGAGGGCTCTTTGGTGCCGAACTACACCGTGACCAGGAGGACGTGCTTCAATGGAACCGCCCACAACAAGCAGCGTTTCTCGTCTACGTCTGGCAGGCCGTTGCAGAGACCGTGGGGGAAAGCAAGCTTGATTGGGCCAAGGAGATCCGAGAGTACTCGACGCCACGAGAGCTGCCGTTTGACACCAAGGATCTGAAACTTGACCCAGCCTTCGCGAGCAATTACAGCTTGTTGGCGACAGATCAGGGCGTGCGGGGCGTCCTGCAGGTCACGAACGATATGTGCTACGTGGCAGCTGATAGGCTTCACCTCGCTGACTGGCAGTGGGACGGACAATTGGAGGAGGAGACTATCGGCGAGGCGACCGTCACGAAGGCTCTGATCTCGCTTCGCAAACAGCCAGCGAAGGGGTTCGTTCAGGCTATTGCAAAACAATTGGCCAAATTCGATTGGCGAGCCTCTTCGATTCCTAGCCTGTCGGAATCAGAGCGTAGAGCCCAGCTCGTCTTTCGAGGAAGTAGCGGGTATAAAGAGATTCGGCACCAGCTGTTGCAATGCCTGCAACACTCTCCGGACAACGCTGTGTCGTCGGTTTCGGCTGAAGTCATCGACCGCCTGGGTTACTAATGCCTCCGTCAGCAGCTCAAATTGCAAACATCAACGCGGCGGTAACAAGTGCGTCATCACAAGTGGTGAGAGACGCCGCATTGGCGCTCCGGACTCACCATTGCCCATTAAACCGATGGCTTGGGAAAAACAACCACTATGCTACAAACACGGTCTCCAGGATCGAGGCCGATGTTGCAGCAGGGGCAGCCCCAAGAACCGAGCAACTAGCCAGGTATCTCGCGGCCTCCGTTCTAATCCATTGTTTTGACGGCTGGGCCTTTCTTTCAAACTCTGTGGACTGTCTGCTGGATGGTGACGTTGGCACCTCAATCCACCTTGCTTATTATGCAGAACTCAGATCAGTAATGTCATTCCTCGCGAGCGAAGGGATAGGTGTCTTTAATCGCCATCACTATTGGCTCGATGCTGCCGGGAACTGCCACAGGCTAAACGGCCCAGGAACGCATGACTTGGTCTGGTATGGGCTTCGGCAATGGGCGGCCGTCCCCTCCAAGGCAGGCACCTTGCTGGGCTTTTTCTCCGTCGGCACCGTATCCTTGGATACATGGCTTAACGCAGGTGGGCACGTACTCGGACCTGCTGCCGTGGCTGCTCTGGCTAGCAGTACAGCGCGGCTTTAGATGACGCATCTACGCCGCCGTTTCTTGTGGGATTTTGTTGCTTGCTCGTTCCGCCGCTGGTGGTAGCCAATGACCTCGCTGACATGCCGCACCTGCGGAACCCTCCGACGACGACGCA
>DATBGU010000230.1:0-110976 GCA_036557825.1 Gemmataceae bacterium | reverse complement strand
GGAACTGGAATCCAACTTCCAGCAGTTCATGAACAAGTTGATGGCGTTGCCCAGCCATGTGAGGAGCTATTTCCAACATCCCAAAGTTCAGTACGCCGCAGCTACGAATTTGTGACTATCTTTGTTGCCGAAGTAATAAGTCTGCGCTGCCCGCTTTCTCCGAAAAGCAACGAGGTTGCAAGTATACAGTTCTGCAACCTCGCTAACGGATGTAACATTATCCGTTGAGACATTCCGATGAGTAGCAATGTTGATAGCATAATGAAAATCCTGATTACCGGCCCCCAAACAAATTATCTTTGGGGAAAAAGCATACATCTTGGATCGATCTGTCTCGCGCTCTATATCACCCGAAGTAATCATTCTATCGGAGATAGCAAGTACGGCTGCCTCGGAACCATTTCGGCAGAGAGCCGCTGCGCAAATAGTCATCGGTAGCCTCCTTCGCTGCACCGACATTCGATTACTCAAAGAGTCTCTGGGGAGACTCTGGATCGCCGGAAGAAGGGGGTACTTCGCCTTTGAACGCTTCTTAGAAAAAACATCAGGAATCATAGGAAGAACTCCTACCGTTGTCAACAGAAGTGTGTACAAGAGATTCGTTATTCGTTCGGTTTGAGCCTACGGAGAGAGCGCGGAGCGTCCCCCAGGAAGGGGTGCGGAGAGACGTTTCGTTGCAGAATTTAGGGTTTTGTTGCAAGAGGCACTTTCGTTGCAAAGCCCCCACCCACCCTCGATGCAACGAATGACCAACCGTGCAACGAAACGGCCATCCGCAACACAAACCCTTTTCCAGCAACAACCTAAATCGTTGCAAGGTTGCGCAGCCACCCAAACGACTCCGTGCAACGAATGCGGCAACCGCTTGGACCAAGCACGCCCGGCGCCGACTTCGCAAGGCACACCCCAGGCACGTCAATGACGCTACAGGGATTCAACGGGATGCCGCCGTCCGTTGGCCGAAGGCCGTGGCTCTCGCCAGTCTGTTTTCTCCAGCAGGGCCAAGAACTCGGCGAGGGAACCCACCACCACGTCCGGCCGGTAGGCGAAGCGCGGCAAGTCCTCGCGGCGCGTCCCGCCGCTGAGGACCAGGACCGTATGAAAGCCCAGCTGCACGCCGCCAAGGATGTCCGTCTCCATCGTATCGCCGATCATGGTGGTTTCGGCGGTGGTCAGGCCGAGTTCCTTGCGCGCGGCGCGCATCATCACCGGACTGGGCTTGCCGACGCTGAACGACTTGACCCCGGTGGCGTTTTCCAACATCGCCACCATGGCCCCGCAACCGGGCCGCAAACCGTTCGCCGTCGGACAATTCGGGTCTAAATTGGTGGCGATGAGCTTGGCCCCGCCCTCGATCATGCGCACCGCCGTCTCGACGAGTTCCAGGTTGAAGGTGCGGCCCTCGCCCACCACGACGTAATCCGGTTCGTGATCGACGACCGCGTAGCCGTTCTGATGCAGGGCGGTCAGCAAGCCGCCCTCGCCGATGACGAACGCCGTGCCGTCCGGTTTCTGCTCGGCCAGAAAACGGGCCGTCGCCATCGCACTCGTGAAGACATTTTCTTCCTCGACTTCGATGCCCATGCGGGCGAGCTTGGCCGCCACGTCGCGATGCGTCCGCTGGCTGTTGTTGGTGAGGAGGCGAAACGGAATGTGCCGCGCCCGCAGTTGATGGATGAAGTCATCCGCGCCCGCGATGAGTTCGGCGCCGCGGTACAATACCCCGTCCATGTCGATCAAATAGCCGTGTTTCATGGCTCGCCTTTCACGTCCTGGTGGGAGGTCCGTTCGGTTGTCGAGAGATTGCCGTTCCGGGAGAGGATGGGGTGAGGAGAGCAAGTGGCGTGCCGGGTTCGTGCTGCCGGTGTCACCTTGCCGTAACATCTTGACATATCTTTACTTGAAGGCGGCAGGCTTCAGCGGCTTCACGGCACTTTCGCAATCCACTGCACAGAACACAGGCATGTTTCGGAGGACGGTAGTCGTTCGGGAGCCGAGGATGACAGCCGTTCCGATACGAACAAGGTGCGGCATCATTTGGGCAATCCGGCCGCAAGAGGGTCAAAGGCATCCCCGAAATCGCATCGGGGTGTCGGTCCTCAGTGCGCTGGCGACTTCGTCCTGCGCGCGTAGGTCGAGAGGACCGGAGCAGAGAACGCTTCGACGCGAATTCACCTCGGCGTGTCGAACCGGAGCGCGCTGGGCACTACGGCTTGCGCGCGCATGTCGGGAAGACCGGCGTACGCGAGCTGGGGCTCGGTTGACAACATTCGGAGTTTCGCATATTCTTAAGAACGGAGATACCAGTCTGGCCGCCGCACCAACCCGACCAGGCGGAGGAGTTCCATGCGGGACAGCCTTCGGCGTTTCAAGGCCGGGATCTTTCAAGCCCTGGCCCACCCGACGCGCATCGCCCTGGTCGAACTGTTGCGCGACGAAGGGAAAGTGCCAGTCAGCCGGCTGTACGAGCGGCTCGATCTGGAGCAGGCCAACGTGTCCCAGCACCTGGCAGTGCTGCGCTCCCGGCACATCGTCGTCGGCCGCAAGGACGGTAACCAGGTGTTCTACTCGCTGCGCGACCCAATCCTCGGCAAGGTGCTCGACCTGATGCGGGAGTACTTCCAGGCGCACCTCAGCGAAGCCCTTGAGTTGCTCGAGGACATGCAGACGGAAGACAAACCAGCGCCGGGAAGGCATCGTTGACTTTCCACCGTTCCCCCACGGCCCGCAAGAAGGGGCGCCTGACCATCGCAGGCTGCCCGGCATAAGGCAACCGGATGGCGTCCCTGTCCTCGCGAGCGACCGCGGCCCGGTCGGAACCCATGAGCACAAAGGCCAGGAATCGCTCCCCCTCCCGCGAGCAGCCCATCCCAGGCCAGGGGGCCGAGTCGGGCCTGCGGCAACTCCGCCAGGCGATCGACCACGCGGCCCACCTGCTGCCCGCTCAAGGACCGATCACCGTCTTCATCCATCACAACACCCTCCACGCCTTCGAGGATTTGCCGTTCACCGAGGCGGTCAAGCGGGCCGCCCGGGTGTTCGGCTGTCAGCCCTACTTGAGCGAGGACCGTTATCGTCAGGAGTTGGGGCGCGGGCGAATCCGCTTCGCCGACCTGGAGGCGGTCGTCCGGGAGAACCTGGGGCCGTTGTCGGACGAGAAGGTTCTCGGCTGTTGCACCCGCCTGGAGTTGCGCCTGGCGATGCTCCAGTATCCGCTGCGTTTCGGGCCGACCGAGGAGCTGCTGTGGTTCGTTGCGGAGACGGATGCCCAACGGCGGATCGGGGACGGCGTATCGGCGGCCGTCCGCGGGCGGCTGGTCGCCGAGACCCGCCGCTGGGTGATGCGCGACCTCCGCGGGGGCGAGGCCGGCCGCGGGGCCACGGCGGGCCTGTCCGCGCTGCTCGAGCGCTTCGGCGAGTCCCGGATCGAGGAGTGGGGAGAGAACGTCTGGGAGGCGTTTACCCTACAGGCGCTGTGGCGGGTGTGCTGTGAGCGGATCGCCGGTGTCCCGGAGCTTTCGTTGCCGCCGCTGCTGCCGCCGCGGCACCGCGACCTGCTCCTGCTGGCGACGGGGGCCGACACCGACCTGCTGGTCCACGACCTGCTGTCCCGCTTCTGCGGAGCGTTCCTGGACCAGGGCCTGGCGCACTGGCAACTTCCCCGGCGGGAGCAGGGGTTCTACCGGGCCTTCCGCGCGCTGTACGGCCTGCCGGCCGGGCCCCCCGACCGCTGGCTGCGCGGCCTGCCGGCGGAACTCGCGCGCCTGGAGGCCGGGCACGTTGGCCCGCTTGAGTCGATCCGGGAGTCCCTCGACGCCCTCGGGATTGCTGCGGAGGAGTGGGACGACTTCCTCCCCGCCACCCTGCTAGCCCTGCGCGGCTGGGCCGGGATGCTCCGCTTCCTGGAGGAGCGCGGCGACCGGGCGGTGCGCCCGGTGCCGCACGGCAGCCTGATCGAGTTCCTGGCGATCCGGCTCCTCCTGGACCGGCTGGCGCTGGCCCACACGGCCCACGAGGCCCTCGGGTTTACCGGCCCGTTGAGCGCGTTGCGCGGCGAACTCCGCCGCCGCATCGCGCCGCCCCGGCCGCGGAGCGTCGAGCAGCGGGCCTTCCTGGTGTTCCAGCTGGCGCAGGTTCTCGGCTGGGCGCCCCAGGAGTTGCACCGGCTGGGCGAGGGCGGCTGGGGCACCCTCGTGGACGAGGTCGAGATGTTCACGGCGATCGATCGCCGGCGCGTCCTTCACCAGGCCTACGAGCACAACTTCACCCGCCAGACCCTGGACGCACTGGCCCTCCACGCCCGCGGCGCCCTTCCGCAGTCGGCCGCCCCGCGCTTCCAGGCGATCTTCTGCATCGACGAGCGCGAGGAGTCGATGCGCCGCCACCTGGAGGAACTGGCGCCGGACGTAGTCACGTTCAGCATCGCTGGGTTCTACTTCCTCGACATGTACTATCGCGGCGCCGAGGACGCCCACTTCGTCCCGCTCTGCCCGGCCGTAATGCGCCCGCAGCACTGGGTCGTCGAGCGCCCGCTGGCGCGCGCGGGCGCGGCCCACCAGCGCCGGGCCCGCGCCCGCCGGGCGCTGGGGACCGCCTGGCACCTAGTCCACGTCGGCAGCCGGACTCCCGGGCTGGGGGCATTGCTGTCCGCTGCGGTCGGCGTGCTGGCCTCGGCCCCGCTCATCTCGCGGACCCTGTTCCCGCGGCTAACGGCGCGGCTGCGGAAGGCGTTCGGCCGGGCGGTGCTGGCCGCGCCGCCGACCCGGTTGCAGCTGGAGCGGCGCGACCCGACCCCCGGCCCGGAGGACGGCCAGGTCGGCTACACCCTGGACGAGATGACCGCGATCGCCGAGCGCGTACTGCGCGACACCGGGCTGACTTCCGGGTTCGCCCGACTGGTGTTCACGTTCGGGCACGGCTCGACCAGCCTGAACAACCCGCACGAGTCGGCGCACGACTGCGGCGCCTGCGGCGGCGCTCGCGGCGGACCGAACGCCCGGGCCATCGCCCAGATCCTCAACGACCCGCGCGTCCGGGAGCGGCTGCGGGAGCGGGGGCTGGCTGTGCCGCCGGAGACGGTGTTCGTCGGCGGCAAGCACAACACCAGCAGCGAGGCCGTGACGTTCTTCGACCTGGACCTGCTGCCGGAGTCGCACCGCCCGGAGTTCGAGGCGGCGCGGGCGCTGATCGAAGAGGCCGCCGACCGCGACGCCCACGAGCGCTGCCGGCGCTTCCAGTCGGCGCCCTTGACGCTCAGCTTCGCCGCGGCGAGGCAGCACGCCGAGGGACGGGCGGAAGACCTCGCCCAGGTCCGCCCGGAGTGGGGGCACGCGACCAACGCCCTGTGCGTCGTGGGCCGGCGGCTCCGGACGCGCGGGCTGTTCCTGGACCGCCGGGCGTTCCTCAACTCCTACGACCCCACCCAGGACGACGCCGAGGCGTCCGTCCTGACCCGCGTCCTGCAAGCCGCCGTCCCCGTCTGTGCCGGCATCAGCCTGGAGTACTACTTCTCCCACGTCGATAACGCCGGCTTCGGCTGCGGCACCAAGCTGCCGCACAACATCGCGGCGCTCGTGGGGGTCATGGACGGGGCGGCCAGCGACCTGCGGACCGGCCTGCCCTGGCAGATGGTGGAGATCCACGAGCCGGTGCGCATCCTCTTCGTCGTCGAGACGAGGCCCGAGACGATGCTCCGCATCCTGGACCGCGAGCCGGCCATCGGCCGACTGGTCCGCAACGGCTGGGTGCAGCTCGCCACCCTGGACCCCGACTCGCCGGCCGTTCACCTGTACCGCGACGGGGCGTTTCACGCCTACCGGCCGGAGGCCGAGCGACTGCCGCGGGCCCGCACCTCGGTCGATTGGTATCGCGGCTGGCGCGACCACCTGGAGTTCGCCTCCATAACCGAAGAAGAATGACGGGGAAGGGGACCATGTTCGACCACGCCTCGCTGATCGCCCTGCTGGGTCTCCTCGCCGTCACGGCGCCGGTCCTGCTGCTGTGCGTCCTGGGCCTGCCGTCCCTGCTCGGCCGCCGGCTCAGCGAGCGGGCCACCGCCACGGCCTGCCAGGCGGCGACCGTCGCCGGGCTGCTGGCCTCGCTGGCGGTCCTCGCCCTGATGCTGCTCCACGGGACGCGCCGCGAGGTCATCGAGCTGGGCCAGTGGGTCGCCATCCCGCACTACCACTTCGCGGTGAAGCTGGTCTTCGACCGGCTGTCGGTGCCGTTCGCCATCCTGTCGTTCGTGCTGTGCGGGACGATCTCCGCCTTCAGCACCCGCTACATGCACCGGGAAGGCGGCTACAACCGCTTCTTCGTGCTGTACGCGCTGTTCGTGGTTGGCATGGTGCTGACCGCCCTGGCCGGGACGATCGAAACCCTGTTCGCCGGCTGGGAACTGGTCGGGCTGTCCAGCGCCCTGCTGGTCGCCTACTTCCAGGAGCGGCCTGCCCCGGTACGGAACGGGCTGCGCGTGTGGGCAGTCTATCGCGTCTCGGACGCCGCTCTGCTGCTGGCGGCCATCGCGATGCACCACCTCCAGGGGGCGGGGGACCTCGGCGGGCTGCTGGGGGCGGCCCCCTGGCCGGAGGGCCGCGCCGCCGTGTCCGGGGGGCCCGCCCTGGCCGTGGGTCTGCTCCTGGTAGTTGCCGCCGCCGGCAAGTCGGCGCTGGTGCCGTTCTCCGGCTGGCTGCCGCGGGCCATGGAGGGGCCGACCCCGTCCAGCGCCGTGTTTTACGGCGCCCTGTCGGTCCACCTGGGGGCGTTCCTGTTGCTGCGGGCCAGCCCCTTGCTGGAAACGTCGGCCGTGCTGTCCGGGACGGTCGTCGCGCTGGGGCTGGCCACGGCGGGGTACGCCTACCTGGCCGGCAGCGTACAGACCGACGTCAAGTCCACCCTGGCGTTCGCCTCCCTGGTGCAGGTCGGGCTGATCGTCGCCGAGATCGGCCTGGGGCTGCGCTACGTCGCCCTGGTGCATCTCCTGGGGCACGCTTGCCTCCGGACCCTGCAGTTCATCCGGGCGCCGACGCTGCTGCACGACTACCACCTGCGGGAGAAGGCCCTCGGCGAGCACCTGCCGCGCCCGGGCGCCCTCCTGCCCACGGCGGGGGCCACTCCCGCCGGCCGCCCACGCGGCTGGCTGTACCGTTTCGCCCTGGAGCGCGGCTACCTGGACGCCCTGCTGGACGAGTGCGTCGTCGCCCCGTTCGTGCGGTTCTTCCGCCGGTGCGACGCGCGGGAGCGCCGCTGGACCGAGTTCCTGACGTTGGGCGGGGCGTCGCGGGAGTCGGACCTGGTCAAACCGCATTCCGTACCTCTGGAAGACCTGCCATGAGTGTTCTCGCGCAGCCGGTGCTCTGGCTGGAGCTTGCGATCCTGGCCGCGCTGTTGGGGGCGCTGTGCGTCGGCCGACTGCGCGATCCCCTCCGCGCTTGGCTCTGGGGCCTGGCGTTCACCGCCGCCGCGCTCGCCTGCGCGATGCTGGCCTGCCTGGGATACTACCTGTCCCGGGCCAACGGCCTGGAAGCAGACGGGGGGGCCCACACTGATCTCCTCGGCCGGCAGCTGCTGCACATCGACGAGCTGAACGCCCCGCTGCTGCCGATGGCGGCGTTGCTGCACTTTCTGACCGCCCTGGCCACGGGCCGGACGAAGATGCGGCGCTACTCGCTCAGCTGGTCGCTGGCCTCCGAGGCCATCCGCCTGACGGCGTTCGGCTGCGCCGAGCCGGGGCTGCTCATCGGCATGCTGGCGCTGGGGACCGTGCCCGGGTATGTGGAGCTGCTCAACCGCCGCAAGCCGACCCAGGTGTACCTGCTGCACATGGCGCTCTTCGTCGGGCTATTGGCCCTGGGGTGGGTCTTCTACCCGCGGGGGGGACTGACGCGAACCGCGTGGGCGACGGTGCCGCTTCTGGCGGCCGTCCTCATCCGCTGCGGCGGGGTGCCGACCCACTGCTGGCTGACCGACTGGTTCGAACACGCCTCGTTCGGCAACGCCCTGCTGTTCGTGACCCCGCTGACCGGCGTCTACGCGGCGGTCCGCCTGGTCCTTCCAGTCGCCCCGGACTGGGCGCTGCAAAGCCTCAGCCTGGCGTCCCTGCTCACGGCCGTCTATGCCGCGGGCATGGCCACGGTCCAGCGCGAGGCCCGCCGCTTCTTCGCTTACCTGTTCCTCAGCCACGCCTCCCTCGTCCTGGTCGGTCTGGGCCTGCACACGCCGGTCAGCCTGACCGGCGCCCTGGCTCTGTGGGTCGCGGTGGCGCTGGCGCTGCACGGGTTCGGGCTGACCCTCCGCGCCCTGGAGGCCCGCTTCGGCCGGCTGTCGCTGGCAGACTTCCACGGGCTGTACGAGCAGTCCCCCGCCCTGGCGATGTGCTTCCTGCTGACCGGGTTGGCCAGCGTCGGGTTCCCCGGCACGTTGGGGTTCGTGGCCGCCGAGCTGCTGGTGGACGGGGCGGCCGAGGCCAGCCCGTATGTCGCCCTGGCCGTCGCGCTCGCGGGCGCGCTCAACGGCATTGCCGTGTTGCGGGTCTACTTCCTGCTGTTCACGGGCGCCAGGCACGCCTCCAGCGTCCGACTGCTGGTCGGCCGGCGCGAGCGGTTGGCGATACTCACGCTGGCCGCCCTGATCCTCGGGGGGGGGCTCGTCCCCCAGCGCGGCGTGCTGTCCCGCCACCGCGCCGCGCTGGACGTCCTGCGTACCCGTGATGGCAGCGGCGCTGCCGCCAACCAGGATCCCAGGCCCCCGGCGGCCGAATGATCCCAGCGATGAGCGGGCCGGCCGTATTCGCAGTTGCAAACTATCGGAGGCCACCCGTGGAGGCGTCTGCAACTTCGATGTTACCTGCTTCGGTCCGAAACACCGAGTTGAGTTTGTGTCGCGGTGTTCGGCGCGCAGGTCAGATCGACAACCGCGGACAAGATGACGTTCGTTGCGCGCTCCGGACGGACACACCTGAGTAAGTTCGCGTCATAGCGTGAGACGCGGAGGTCACATCGACCAAAGTAGCCAGGAAGCAACTTCACCGCTCGGCGCCGCTTGGCACGTTTGCCACCCTCGACGCGTGAACCGTTACGGAGGATGGAAACATTCTTTCAAGGCAGCGGCGGCTCGCCGAGATCGACAGCGAGCATGTCCTCGCACCACACGGCGACGGGGGACAACTCATGCTCTCCCCACGACCGGCCGACGAGTTGGATCGCCAGCGGCATGCCGTCGGGACTTCGACCGGCGGGGAACGAAATGGTCGGCAAGCCGGTGTAGCTCCACGGCGAATTGAAGGCGGGATCGCCGGTGCTGCCGGCGTCCGGGGCGGGCCCGGTCGTCGCCGGCGTCAGCAGCGCCTCGACGCCGTCGAAGCAATTCTCCATGTCGCGGCTCAACTGCTGTTGATGCTGTTTACAGCGAACGTACTCCGGCGCGGGACAGTTCAGCCCTTCTTCGAGCAGGCCGCGAATCCACGGATCATAATCGTCGGGATGGCGGCGCAGACGCTCCCGATGAAACGCCGCCGCCTCGACGGCCATGATGGTGCGATGGCGCGGCAGCACCTCGGTGAACGACGCGGGCAAACTCACGTCCTCGACGATCGCGCCGGCCTCGCCCAGTTTGTTCGTCACGTCGTCCATCATCTTCGTGACGACCGGATCGGCCTTACTCTCGAACAGGCCACGCAACCGGCCGAGAACCGGACGAAGCGGCGACGTATCGGCGCCGGAGGTCGGCGGGACCGACCAACCCCCGTCGGCGAGATTCAGGAGCAGTATTTCGAGATCGCGCACGCACCGCGCCATCGGGCCGGGATGGTCCAGCGAGGGGGCCAGCGGCATGACGCCGTGCGTGCGGATGCGGCCGAAGCTCGGTTTGTAACCGGCGACGCCGCAGTAGGAGGCCGGCCGCGTTATCGAGCCGCCGGTCTGCGAACCGAGCGCGCCCAGACACATGCCGCAGGCGAGGGCGGCGGCCGAGCCGCTGCTGGAGCCGCCCGGCGTACGCGCCAGGTTCCACGGATTGCGCGTCGGCGGCGGATCGAAGCTGGCGTACTGCGTCGTCACCGTCTTCCCCAGAAATACCGCTCCCGCCTGACGCAGACGCCGAACCACCACGGCGTCCTGACGCGCGACGCTGTTCTTCCATAGCCGCGAGCCGGCCGCGGTCGGCCAGTCGAACACATCGTAAATGTCCTTGATGGCGATGGGGATGCCGTGCAGCGGGCCGCGCCAGTGGCCGCGCTGGTTCTCGGCGGCGCACTCCTCGGCGCGGGCCAGCGCTCCGTCGCGGTCGATCAGCACCCAGGCGCGGACGCGCTCCTCGTGCCGGTCGATGCGTTCGAGGCAGGATTTGACGAGATCGACGGGAGACAGCCGGCCGCGTCGGATGTCTTCGGCGGCGGCGTGGATGGTGGGAAGCATGCGCGATTCCGTGAGGACGTTACCACTCGGCGTTGTGAATCACTTCCTCCAGGCGAGCGGCGAGGTCGTGGCCGTCGGCGGGACGGCGATGCTCCTTGATGGACACGCACGCTTGCAGCACGTCGAGGAACTCGCGCGGCACGCCGCGCGCCGCCAGGATCGGCTGCCAGGGAATGTCATCCACGCGATGAACGAAATCCCCGGCAATCGCCTGGATGGCGATGACGCCGGCGGCGTAGATGTCGTCGCGCGCCTGCGAAACCTCGTGCCGCCGCTGGCCCGGCGAGGCGTACAGCGGACTGTGGCCGTAAATAAGCACACGGTCGATAATCCTACACCGCTGGGCCGCCTGCGGCCAGTCGTCGCCCGACAGTCGCGCCGCCGGGCCGGCGATGCCGAGGTCGATTAGCAGGATGTCGTGCCGGCCGTTCTCGAAGCGGCCAATCATGAGGTTGCCGGGCTTGATGTCACGGTGGACGAACAGGCAAGCGTGAACGTCGCCGAGGACGAGGGCCAGCCGATACATCAGCACGGCCACCCAGCGCGGCTGAGGCATGCGGCCGTGGCGATGCCAGCCTTCGAGGATCTCTTGCAAGTTGAACCCGGCCACGGCGGGATAGATCAGGGCGGGCACGTCGGAATCGAGGCACAGGGCCAGCACCGGCAGCACGCCGCGGCGGCAACCGCGACGGCGGATGCGATCGTTCATCCAGGCTTCGTGCGCCAGCAGGTGGCGGCCTTCGGGGTGGAAGGACAGTTTGACCGCTCGCGCCGGCTCGTCGGGCCGCGATGGGTCGCGCGCCTCGTAGACCTCGGCGAAGTTGCCCCCGCCGCGGAACTCGCCAAGGAGCAGATCGCCTAGTTCCTCGCGGCGCGTGTTGGGCGGGAAAGTGGGAACGCGCTGGGGCAGGAAGTGCAGCAAATCGGCGGGTCCGGCAGGGACCGTTTGCAGCGAGCCGGCGATCTGCAACTCGCGGCGGATGAGCGCGGGCATCTGCGCCAGACAACGAGCCAGGGCGGCGCGTACCGGCGGCTCCGTCCACACCTTCACGCCGGCCGCCAGTTCCATCGCCAACTCGGCGGACTGGGCCGGTGCGATGGTCGCGGCTTGCCGTAGTTGTTCCAGCACGGCCGATCCAGGCACCCCCGCTCGGCGCAGGTGCCGCCACCAGGACCGAGCGATTTCCGGGCGGCGCGGCACACTGCCCGCGACGAGATCGCCGCCCGCGAGTTGATACAGAGCGTCGCGGAGAGAGGGGAGAATCGCCAGCATGACGAACCTCTCGAAGCTGAACCGGGAATCCGTAGCTGCACTCTTATTCTACGCTCGGCACCGCCCCGGTGGTGCGCGCCACACTTCACTCCCCGAAGCAAGGGCGTACAGTAGAGAACAGGCAGCATTCCACGGAACAGGTGTCGGGGGTCGCGGACGATGATCAAAGTCGCCATTCTCGGTGGTTCCGGCTACACGGCGCTGGAACTGATGAAGATCCTCCTGCGGCACCCCGCCGTCGAAATCGTCGCCGTTACCTCGCGGCAGAGCGATACGCCGCGCGTCGCCGAGTTGCATCCCAGCCTGACCCGGCGGCTTGACCTGCGCTGCGAGCCATTCAACCCCGATCGTCTCGTCTCGCGCGGCGTGCAGTGCGTGTTCAGCTGCCTGCCGCATGGAGCCAGCATGGGCACGCTGCCGGCGCTGCTGCAACGCGGCCTGCGCGTCATCGACCTCAGCGCCGACTATCGCCTAAACGATCCCAATGTCTACGCTCAGTGGTACGGAGAGAGCCACGAGGATTTGGCGCACCTGGCGCAAGCGGTCTACGGCCTGCCGGAAGTGTACGGCGATTCGATCGCCACGGCCCAACTCGTCGCCAATCCCGGTTGTTATCCGCAAACGGGCATCCTCGGTCTGCTGCCGCTGGTGGTCGGCCATTACATCGAGCCGCGCCACATCATCATCGACAGCAAAAGCGGCGTCTCCGGGGCCGGACGCACGCCGAAACTCTCCTCGCTCTTCCCGGAATGCAATGAGAGCGTCTCGGCCTACCAGGTCGGCAAGCATCGCCACACGCCGGAGATCGAACAGGTGCTGAGCGACGTGTCCGGCGAAGCGATTGAGACGATCTTCACGCCGCACCTGATTCCGATGGACCGCGGCATCTTCTCGACCATCTACGCCGTGCCGCGCCGGTCGATGCATGAGGGCGAACTGCTCGACATGTATCGCTCGCACTATGCCCGCTCGCCGTTCGTGCGCGTGGTCGATCGTCTGCCGGCGACGAAGGACTGCGCCGGCACCAACTTCTTCGATGTGACGGTGCGCATGGTGCGCGAGCGCATCGTCGTCTTGGCCTGCCTCGACAATCTGATTCGCGGCGCCAGCGGCGTGGCCGTGCAGAACTTCAACCGCATGTACGACCACGACGAGCGCACCGCATTACTGTGAGGTCCGCAATGCAGGTGAACCTCTCGCATCAGGTCGCCCTGGTGACGGGTGCAGCGCGCGGCATCGGCAAGGCCATCGCCGACCTGTTCGCCCAGAACGGAGCGCACGTCGTCTACAGCGACGTCGATCTGCCGGTCGTGAAGGAGTCGGCGGCGGCGTCAGCCGACGGCGAGGCGCTGGCCCTGGACGTGACCGATGCGGGGCAGGTCGAAGCGGTCGTCGCCGACATCGTGAAGCGGCACGGCCGGCTCGACATCGCCGTCAACAACGCCGGCGTCAACACCCTGGCCCACCGCGTCACCATCGATCAGTTTCCGCCGGAGGAGTGGGAGCGCATCCTCAAGGTGGACCTGCACGGCGTCTTTCTCGTCAGCCGCGCCGTCGCCGGGGTGATGCGGCGGCGGAAGTCGGGACGGATCATCAACATCGCCTCCATCGCCGGCCTGGTGCCGCTTCGTTTGCAATGTCCGTTCATCGCCGCCAAGGCCGGCGTCGTCAACCTGACGCGCGGCATGGCCCTGGAACTGGGGCCGCACGGCATCCTCGTCAACGGCATCGCTCCCGGCTCGACCCTGACCGACGGCACGCGCAAATTGTTCTACGGCGAGGACGGCACCTTCCGCGACTCCGTGCAGCAGATGCTCGCGCACGTCCCGCTGGGTCGGCCCGGCACGCCGGAGGAGATCGCGCACGCCGCTCTGTTTTTGGCCGCGCCGGAGAGCAGCTACGTCAACGGCCACATCCTCACCGTCGATGGCGGCTGGACGGCCGGCTATCACCGCGATTTCTGATACGCGCGAGGGATAACAAAGAAGCCTCGCCGGTCGTGGACCTGCGAGGCTTTGGGAGTGGAGCCGACGGGGTAGCAGCGTCAGTTATCCACGTTTTCGCAAACCCTTGCGTGGAGCGATTTAGGAAAACCGGCTTTTGCCGGCCATTCGTCAAAATGCCCTTCCATCTGATACGGTTCTGATACATCCGATACGGCCTAGCCTTTCCTGGCTGAAGGATCGGAAAAGTCGGCATCGCCCCCGGCGAATCTTCTCGATTTCTTCCTCCAGCGTTCTGGAAATCCCCCGAACCCCCGTCGATAAACACTTGTCCACAAAAACGACGCTACCGATATTGTGACAGGTATTTGCGGAATGGTACGATCAGAGGAATGTTGGTAATCGCAACACGCATGAGGGAGGCGAAATGGCCGAGAAGATCAAGTTCAAGGTATCCATCCATCAAGGAATTGTCCTTCGAGTACGAAGGAAGCCGTGAAGTGGGCCAGGCACTCCAAGCCGGCCTAAGCCGGTCCCTGGCCGGGCTGGTGGACACGCAACGAACGGCGATGCTGCCAGCACCTGTCCACAACCCGGCGAACGGCAATAGCAACGGCGAGGCGAACGGCCCGGTCATCATCGACCAGCCCACCGAGAAGCCCCGCAAGCCCCGGAAGACGAGCGGAGTTTCCCTTATCGGGCTGTTACGTGATCTGAAGACCGAGAAGTTTTTCAACGAACCCCGCTCCGCCGAGGCCATCCGGGAGAAGCTGAAGACGAAGGGCCACACCTTCACCGCCAGTAACGTAGCGGCCCGACTGCAAGACCTGACGAAGAAGAACGAACTGTACCGGAACGGGGTCGGAGAAGTCTGGCTGTACAAGGACACGCCTTTCGATGAAAGCCCCGGAATTGCGAACGCACCTGAACAACCTGCTGAGTGAGACGGAAGCGGCCACGGAGATTGCCAAGACCGCTGAGCGGAATAAGAAGTCCATCGGCGGTCACGGCCCCTACGCCGATCGTTTCCACGCTGCCCTTCTGTCGATCACCGGAACGGAAAGGAAGGTTCGGCCCCACCTGAACAGCCTGGGTCTTGCGGCGGAAGACCTGGCGCAGTTCGACGACAACCTGACAATCCTGAAGGGTACGGTCACGAAGGCGAAGGGGCGGGTTGCGGCGCAGCGTGCGTTGAAGCTGGTCTGCGAAACGGTCATCTTGCCGAAGGCCGATGGGATGACGGCAAGCCCGAGTCCGTGTTGCCGATGGACGTGGTACGGGGAACCCGTGGCTACCTGGAAACCATCGTCACCCAAATCAACGGTTGCTATGAACACCAGTGGTACGACGCCTGTTCGGTGATGATCCGCAAGTTGGCAGAAATCCTCATCATCGCTGTCTACGAACACAAGGGCGTAGCGCCGGAGATCAAGGGGCCGGACGGCAACTTCCTGATGTTGTCCAAACTGATCGACAACATCAAGACGAAGACCGCCTGGAACCTGGGGCGTGAGACAAAGCCCTGCCTTGACAAGATGAAGGAACTCGGAGACAGGGCAGCCCATCATCGGCATTACGTCGCCAGGAAAGTGGACGTTGATAGTCTGCAAAGTGGCTTGCGGGTCACGGTCGATGACTTGTTGAACCACGCCGGGCTGAAGAAATAGGGGGTGGGTTTCCACGGACTGGCCCTGGTGGGCCGGGTTCCTTCACCAGCACCTACAAGCCAGAGGATTCCAAATGGTCAACCCGAACGATGTCTGGCTTTGCACCTTCCACACCGAAAGGAAAAGCCGGACAGACGATCATCACTTCGAACGAAAAAACCCTGCCGGACTGCCGGCAGGGTTTGGGCGGGAAGAAAGTGGAGCCGACGGGGATCGAACCCGTAACCTCAGCATTGCGAACGCTGCGCTCTCCCAGTTGAGCTACGGCCCCTCCAATTGGGAGTAATGGAGGGATTATAGAGACTCGTCGACACGCGCAGCAAGTGCGGATTGCGCGGCATCCGCGTTCAAGATAGATTTTCATTATTGCAACATGGTGGATTATCTACTCGCCGTGTCCGTAATAGCAAAAACACCTGGAAACGCCGGCGATTTCTTTTGCTACCGCGATTGTCTCTTATGGGGGGGCAAGAGAGGGCCGGCCCGGTGCGGCGGACACCAACGCCGGCCGCGGCTCAGCGCTGGTATCTCTCCAGAATCGCAGCGTACTCTTCCGAGGGCATGGTGGGCGGCTTAAGCGGGACGGGCCAGGGCGGCAGGTCCTTGCAGAAGTCCACCAGGTCGGGCGAGGGCCGAAACCAGTCGCCACGCACGTAGTCGGCGGCGAACAGCTCATGCAGGTCCTGCTCCCTCTTCTCGTCGCCAAACTGAACGCACAGGATCACCAGCAGGGACGGGTTGCCGACTTGCAGCTCGGCCACGCGCTCGGGAACGTCTCGATCGGTAAAGCCGATCTTGATAAAGCCGGGCGGACGTTGTTCTTGCAGGAAGTAGATCATGGTCCTCTCCTGGGTCGGGGTCCTCGGTCTCTTATTGGGGAAGGCCCGGCGGGGTGATGAGTGCATCCCGCCGGGCACGGGACGGAAAGTGGCGGCTCAGTGGGGCGGATCGGGTTATCGTCTGGGCGGCTTGTCCAGTGCGGCCTGGACTGCTAACCAGACCTCGCGCGCGCCATCGAAAAAGCCACTGCTGAAGTCGTTGTTTAGGAAACGTTTCATGTCAACACCCAGGACCTCCTTGAAGAATCGTTCCTCTTCCGTAGTGAGCCGTTCACGTTCCTGGAGCGCCTCCGGTCCTTTCTTCATGTAACTCCACTGTCGTGCCTGTTCCTGGCCGTTGCTGAGGTTCGCGCCCGTGATGAAGAAGAAGAGGGCGTCAATGTTCTTTGGGCATTGATTCCCCCATTCGCCCATGCGGCGAAGCTCCTTTTCCGTTGCCTTCTCCTCTGCCCAGCGGTGCGCGGTCGCGCGGCCGTCCCGCCACTCCTGGTCTTCCTTGCCCTGCTTTGTCTCCCTCGCCGTCTTGAGTCGCTCAATCGCCTTTTCAAAAGCCACCAGTCAATCTCCGTTCTCCGTGGGTCCTCTGGACGCCCAGCGCCGCCACGGTACGGCCGCGGGCGTGGTCATTGCTTGTCAGACAGAATGGCCCGGCGGGGCGGTGTCGCGTCACGCCGGGCCAGGTTGTGCGGAAGGTGCGTGCCCTTTTGCAGAAAGTGCAGCAGGTGATTGGGCTACCTCCACCGGCGCCGGCCGCCGGTCACTTCGTCGCCTGGAACAGGGCCTTGGCGAACGCGAGCGGCACGCCCAGGGCCTGGGCCAGTCGCACTGGGCAGATCCCCAGGCGCTGGCAAGGTCGTATTGTCATTTCGCCGATTTGCCCCGCCGAACGACCATTTCGCATGCTGGCCCCACGTCGAGCCGAGGTGCCGACACTGTAATTGCGAGTTCGCTTTCGAACTACACGGCAACCCTTTCAATCAAGGGTAGTAACGCTCGAACGCCGGCCCTCCGATCGGCGCGTAGTAACCGTAACCGAAGCCGGGAACATAGTAGCTGTTGACGCCGAATGGGGTCACGGTCGTGCTTCCCATGCCGGGCACGGCCTCGAAGCGCTCGTAGCCGTAGGGCATGATCCGCTGCTTGGTGAAGCCCGGCTCGATGAACTGGCTCTGGTAGCCGAAGGGACTGTACATCACGCCGCCGGAGCCGGGGTGCGAGGAGTAGAGCGTGCGATAGCTGTAGCGCGATCCCAGAAAATGCTGGGTCGCGCGGGCGTAGTTGTAGTCCGCCGGCGTTTGGGCGGCGGCCGTCGGCAGCCAGCCGGAAAGCAGGCTCAGCGTCGCTATCGTCAGACACAGCCGGATGGCACGCATCGAACACCTCCCGTGGTAAACCAGGAATCCTTCTCGCGGTACGGGCAACCGACAGTTTACGCCGCGCCGAGCGCGAACACAAGCAGCAACGCGAACGAAGATCTGCGCCGCTTCTCCGAATAACCTTGTGGACATCGCGGCGGATTGAAACGGGAGGACGCCCATGTTGTTCGCGTTCGTGATGGACCCCGAAGTGGAGCGACGGGTCGCTTCGGGAATCATCATCTTTTTCGGCACCACCGTCCTTTCCTTCGTGGCCGGCCGCTGGTGGGGCAATTATCAAGCGAAAAAGCAGTGGCGCAATAAGCAGTTTCTCGGCCGCATCATCGTCAGTCTCAACAGCTTCACGGACGGCTGGCTGAAGATCCGCACCATCTTCGAGCGCTCGCTGGAGGAAGTGTTTCTCAACCCGGTGGCCATCGACAAGGTGCGGGCGGCGTCGCTGCGGACGACGGTGGACAATCCGCTGCTGCCCATCGCCGGAGAGGACCGCTGGTATCTGCTGAACTTCGTGCTCAACGCCGTGGCGGAGCGTTTCAGCGGCGGTCTGATGCGCTACGACGCCGGCCAATCGCTTCGGCCTGTGACGTACCTGCTGTTTTTGACGTGCGAAGTCGTGGGTGAGGATCGCATCCGCAAGGTGCGGGCGATGATGCTGCGCAAAGACCTGCTGGAGAACTTCCCCTACGGCGAGGACATGCCGATGCTGGAGCAGAACTGGCATGGCGATCGCATCGTGACGCTGCGGCGGGCCGCCGAATTGTACAAGAAAGAGCCGGATAATTTCCTGGCGATCGAGATCTACGTTTGATCCCATCGGTAGGTCCGGCGAGCCGAGCCGGACTCGAAGTGCCGCTCGGCTCGCGGCACCTACAGCTATGCCAACCTTGCCGCCTGACGAGAGACGGGCGCGCGCGCAACCTGTTCCGTTTGCAGAGTCCGGCGAAGACATGGCCGCCGGGTAAGCGGCCCAAAGTGGATAAAGTCTCATCGACTCTTCTGACGAAATAGTTTCTGGCGAATCATGGTGACAGGAGAGGATGGGCAAGTGATCGCTTCCGGCGCGGAGCCATCCCATCCGTCTTCCTTATCCCTTTTCACAGGTTCTGGTCTCTCCCTCCGGTCGGGCGGCCGGCGGCACGCTCATGTTCCGGAGTGGTGTGAAGGAGTTTTCCATATGACTCGTGGCGGCAAAGTACTCAGTGTAATGCTCGTGGCGATGCTCGGCCTCTGGGGCTGTGCGCGCGGACCGGCGGGGCAGTCAGGACAGGCCGAACGGATTCGCACCTTGGAAACGAAATGCTCGAAACTGGAGGACGATTATCGCTCGGTCGCCGGGGCGCGCGACCAGGCACTCAAGCAGGTCAAGGCGTTGGAAGCGGAGCGGGCGCGCTTGCAGAAGGACGTGGCCCAAAACGTCAAGGACTGCGACGCACTGCGCCAGCAGATGGTGAGTCGCACCAGCGAGCGCGACAATCTGCAACTCCGCTGCGATCGAATGAAGAAGGGACTGCAAAACCTGCTGGGTCAGGATGACGCCATGTTGCCGGCGCCGGCGCCGACCTCGACCAGCAGCAACTCGACTCCCCTTCCCCCCACGCAATCCTGAGCGCGGCGAGAGCGAGCGGATGGCCGGCCGACGCCGAGACGTGAGATGGTGAGCGGTTGGAAACAGCAAAGCCCTCGGCGGCATTCGCCGAGGGCTTTGCGATTGCCGGCACGCCGGCTGCTACAGTTATTTCTGGTAGTATGAACTGGGGCTCGGGCCCATGAAGCCGCCGACTAGCAAGAGCACCCAGGCGACCGTCCAAATCAGCATGATCGTCGAAAGGTTCCACTCTTTCGACTTCATCCACCCGAAAATGTAGGTGATGAAGGTGCCAATGCCACAGGCAAAAGCCAGAACAGCACAGACGATTGCCAGTATCGCATGCCCGTGTTGAAACATGCGGACCAACACAATGATGAAGCAGATGAGCGCGGCCGCGGCTGCGGCGTAAGTCAGAATGGAGCCGGCGGTTTCCATGGTTCGATTCTCCAACAATGTGCCCTGGTGAGGTGTACGACCCGGCCGAGGAGCAGAGGGCAACGAAAGCCACTACTCGACGGCACAAGGTGCTTGTAACCGCAAACGTGGCCTGGGGCCAGTAATTTTCGGAAAATGCGCGAGAAGATTTCGCCTCGCCGGCAGAAGCGATACAACCCTCCCGAAGCCGGAGGAGAGTCGCCGCGGCTCGACCGCCGCGCTCACCCCTTGATAACGCCGATCGGCCGCATCCGCGCCACCTTCTTCGACAATCCGGCCTGGTCCACCACGTCCACAACGTCATCGACGTTCTTGTACGCCTTGGGCTGCTCCTCCGCGAGTCCCTTGCGGCTCTGCGCCCGCGCGATGACGCCGCGCGCTTCCAGTTCCTTGTCGATGCGGCGGCCGGCCGCCTCCTTGACCGAGGCGGTGCGGCTCATGGCCCGGCCGGCCCCGTGGCAGGTGGTGCCGAACGTCCGCTCCATGCTGCCGGGCTGGCCGACCAGCACCCAGCTCGCCCGCCCCATGTCGCCGGGGATGATGACCGGCTGACCGATCTTGCGATAGATCGCCGGGATCTCCGGGTGGTCCGGCGGAAAGGCGCGCGTCGCGCCCTTGCGATGCACCCACACGCGCTTGCGCTTGCCGTTGACCGTGTGCTCCTCGAACTTGGCGATGTTGTGGCAGACATCGTACACCAGGTTCATCTGCAGTTCCTGCGACGAGCGGCCGAAGACCGAGGCGAACACCTCGCGGGCCTGGTGCATGAGCAGTTGACGATTGCACCAGGCGAAGTTCGCCGCCGCCCGCATCGACCCGATGTAGCGCTGCCCCTCCGGACTTTCGACCGGCGCGCAGGCGAGCTGGCGGTCGGGCAGGTCGATGCCGTACTTCTGCGGCGCCTTGCGCAGCATCGCCAGGGCGTCGTCGCACACCTGGTAGCCCAGGCCGCGCGAACCGCTGTGGACCATGACGCAAATCATGTCCTTTTCCAGTCCCATGACCTGCGCCGCCTCCTCGTCGAAGACGTGATCGACGACCTGCACTTCCAGGAAGTGATTGCCGGAGCCGAGCGTGCCGCACTGCTCGGCGCCGCGTCCAAGAGCGCGATCGCTGACCGCGTCGGGGTCGGCCCCGTCCAGCCGTCCCTCCGCCTCGGTGTGGTCGATATCGCCGCGCGTCGCCAGGCCGCGCCCAAGCAGGTAACGCGAACCCTGCGACAAAAGATTATGCAGCTCCTTTTTGTCGAATTTGTAGCGCCCGGAGCGGCCGACGCCGGTCGGCACGTTGCGGAACAGATCCTCGACCAGCGTGCGCAGGTGTGGCTTGACCTCACGGTAAAAGAGGTTCGAGCGAATCAACCGGACGCCGCAGTTGATATCGTAGCCGACGCCGCCGGGGGAAATGACGCCGCCCTCGGCGGGATCGGTGGCGCAGACGCCGCCGATGCAGAAGCCGTAGCCCCAGTGGATGTCCGGCATGGCCAGGCTGGCGTGCTGAATGCCCGGCAAAAACGCGACGTTGGCGACCTGATCGGGCGCCTGGTCGGCCTTGAGTTGTTCCAGCAGCCGCGCGTTGGTGAAGATCAAGCCATCGACGCGCATGCCTTGCTTGTAGCTCTTGGGGATGCGCCAGCAGCAGGCGTCCACCTGTTCCAGCGGTCCGCGAAAGATGTCCTTGGCCATGTTCGGTCCCTTCGCCCGGATGCCGACGGTTCCTTACGCCGCATCCTCGATGCTATCACGCCGCCCACGACGGCGGTAGACGACAGACACGGTCCTTGGTCGGCTGGTTCGCGGCGAAGGCCACCCGAAACAATTCCCACCTCGTCACGTATCCTGGGCCGGCGGGCGCGAGTCCACATCATCGAGCGCCTGCCGGAACGCATCGAGGTGCGCCGGTTTGAACAGCACGAAGCGCACCACTTCGGGCTTGCGCTCTCGTTGCAGAAACGCGGTCACGGCTTGCAGCGCGGCGGCTGCCGCGCGATCGAGGGGAAAGCGATACGCGCCGGTGGAGATGGCCGGCAGGGCGACCGAACGGCATTCGTGGTCCAGGGCGGCGCGGAGAATGTTCTCGTGCAGTTGGCGCAATTGACGATCCGCTTTATCCGCATAACGGGCGTTGTAGAAAGGCCCGACCGCGTGAAGGACGACCTTCGCCCGCAAACGTCCCGCCTCGGTCACGCGCACCTCGCCGGTCGGGCAGCGGCGGCCCTGGTCGTCTGCGGGGAAGCGCTGACAGGCTTCCTTGAGAATCTTGCCCGCCGCTCGATGGATCGCGCCATCGACGCCACCACCGCCGCTCAACTTCGTGTTTGCCGCGTTGACGATGGCGTCGGCTTCTTGTTCCACGATGTTGCCGAGGACCAATTCGATCCGGCAATCGCCGAACGATCGGGACACGATGGCCGCGTCGCTCATGGCGCCGCCCTTTTCGTCAATCGCCGCAGCGAAGCCTTCGCTTCCTGAGTCGCCCGGCCCCCAGGATCTCCGTCGGCCAGCGTTTGCAAAATCTTCTGGGCTTCGGGCGTACCGATTTGTTCCAACGCCTCAATGGCGCGCAGGGCTTGCAACTGTTCCCCGGCCGGAACGCGCTCCAGCCGCGCCAGCAACGCCTCAATACGCCGCCGCACTTCCAGAGTGGGCTTGCCCTTCAAGGTCTGTCGCAGCTCCGCCGAGGCCGATTCTTCCAACGTCTCCAACGCGCGCATGGCACGCTGCCGCGCGGCGAAATCCTCCGCGTCCAGCGTGGCGATCAATCGCGCTACCTGCCCCGGTTTCGGGCGGGGAACAGGCCGCAGCCGTTCGCGCAGAAAAGTCGTACTGCCCTCGGCATCGGCGACCAACTGCCACATCGCCGCGTAGGCGGCCTTGGCATCGTCGGAAGCCAGCGCTTCCCAGGCGGCTCGCAGCTTGTCGGGTGGTTGCCGCACGGAGCGCCATTGTCCGTCGGGCATGCGGCCGGTGAGATCCCACAGCAAAACCTGCGTGTCCGTCCCGCCGCTGAGGAGGGCGCGGCCGTCGAGACGGAAGGCCAGTCTTAGATCGCCGCCCAGGTGTCCCTGTAGTCGCAACCGCTCTCGGCCCGTGGCGATTTCCCAGAGATGGATCGTCCCCGATGAATACGTTGTGCTGAGGAACGTCCGCGCATCGGGCGCGAATCCTCCTAGGTTTATCATGCCGCGCGTGTCCTCAAGATCCATTACGAGTCGCCGCGTCGTCGCGTCCCAGATGCGGACATATTGCTTATTGGTCGGGTCGAGGACGTGGGGCAGTCCCGTCCGCCCTTTTACGGCGAGATAGCGCCCGTCCGGCGACTCGACGACGTTCGCGATGAACCCGTCCTCGCCCACAAAGGCGGGCTGCCCCGTCTTGTCGAGCAGTTTCAATCGCTGCAACCGCGCCTTCGTTTCGTCGCTCGATCCCGGCCACCATCCCCCGCGCCGCTTCCGTACGATCGAATCCTTGGGCGTCTCCCGTTTGCGGCCCGTCCGCGCATCGCGGAAGGTCGTGAGCAGTCCTTTCCGGAAGTCCTGGATCGTCACCACGAGAGTGCGGCCGTCCGCCGAGAAATCCATGCCCCAAATCGGATGTTCCGTGGTGAATTGGCAGCGGATGTCCCCGTTGTCCAGGTCGTAGACGCGGACGCCGGTGGGGCTGAGGATGGCCGCGCAACTGCCGTCCGCGGATACCGCCGAAACGTCCCACGGTGCGGCGGCGACGAAAGCGTCTTTTCCCTTGAGTCTCCGCAGTTCCTTCGCTGTTACCAAATCCCGCAGTCGCAAGGTGTTGTCGGCCGACTGAACCGTCGCGATCCGCCCGTGAGTCGCCGTATTGAGCAAGACGGTTTCGCCCGGCGGCAGATCGTCGGGCAGGCGGCGCAGCAGTCGGCCCGTGGCGGTCTCCCAAACCAATACGCGGCACGAATCGCCGCTCAGTACGTAGCGGGCGTCCGAGGTGAAGGAGATGCTCTGAACTTGGCCGGCGTGACCATCGAACGGCAGCAAGTCCCGGCCTGTCTGGGAATCCAGGAGGGCGATGGCATTGCCTTCGGTGAGGACGGCCATCGTTTTGCCGTCGGGCGCGAACGCCGCCAGGCGCGCCCAGTTTTTCGAGCCGATCACTTCGATGCGGCGGGGCCGGCCGCCTTCCAGCTCCACAACCCAAAGCGAGGCGGACAGCGCCTCTTCCTCCGAGCCGATCCAAAAAAGACGCCGACCATCGGGCGAAAAGAACGGTACATCGTTGACGCGGCCGCTCCACGTTCCCAGCGATTTGCCGGACGCCCAATCCCAGGCAATCCACCCCTTCTCCCCGCTGGCGACGAGGCGGCGTCCGTCGCGGCTGAAGGCGCCTCTCTGGATGCGCCCGAGCTTGACGGGCAGTTCCTTCACTTTGACCTTTTTCCCCAGATCGAAGACGCGTAGGTTCGGTCCTTCATCCGGAATGGCGGCAAACCGGCCGTCGCCGGACAGCGACAAATCGTTCCCACGGGGATGTTCCAGCGTCCACTCGTCCCGTTGCTTGCCGGCGACCGTATCATAGGAGCGCACCGTGGTCTTCTCGCCAAAGCCATACGAACTGACAATCTTCTTGCCGCCGTCAGAAAAAGCGACTTGATTTCCCTTAAAAGTGAATAATTCCTTGCCGGACGCCGCGTCCCAGACCGGGTTGAAAAAGCCCCCAGCACCCACGGCAGCCAGTTGCTTCCCGTCTGGGGAAAAGGTCAGGTGCTGGATGGTCTCTTTCGAGGTCAGTGCTTTCACCCGGCGTCCGGTGGCGAGATCCCAGAACACAGCCTGGGTATTGGCGTCGCCGCCGGCGGCGATCAGGTGCTTGCCGTCGGGTGAGAATACGACCGGCCCTCGGCAGCCGCGCAACCGCAGAGTGCCGAGGCGCGCGATTGCAGCCGGCGGGAGCGGATCGTCGTAACGGTCGGTTCGCGGACGCGGCTGGGCGTTGCCGCCGGCCGCCAGCGCCACCGACAACAGCAGCGCCAGACGAATCGAACGGAGGAACCGCGGCATGGGTATCAGGCTCCGTGACATGAGGAGCGACAGCCCGGCGGTCATGATACCATTTTCCTCGGTTAGCCGCGACGCGCGGCGGAGAGCGGCCGCGCTCCGCCGCGCGCCTTAGCGAATTAGGGTTCAACGATTTTTAATCGTTCTCGCGCCGCTTGCGCTTCGCGTGTCACACGCGCTCCGGGCGCTCCCTCGGCCAATCGTCGCAGCACGTCGCGCGCCTCCGCCGTGCCGATGTGCTCCAACACTTCGACGGCGCGCAACACCTGCAACTGTTCCCCGGCCGGAACGCGCTCCAGCCGCGCCAGCAACGCCTCAATACGCCGCCGCACTTCCAGAGTGGGCTTGCCCTTCAAGGTCTGTCGCAGCTCCGCCGCGGCCGATTCTTCCAACGTCTCCAACTCGCGGGTGGCGCGCTGCCGCGCGGTGAAATCCTCCGCGTCCAGCGCGGCGATCAGCTTGGCGACCTGCCCCGGTTTCGGGCGGGGAACAGGCCGCAGCTTCTCACGCAGAAACGTCGTGCTGCCCTCGGCATCGGCGACCAGCTGCCACATCGCCGCGTAGGCGGCCTTGGCATCGTCGGAACCGAGCATCTCCCAAGCGGCACGCAGCTTGTCGGGCGGATGCCGCACGGAGCGCCATTTTCCGTCGGGCATGTGGCCAGTGAGATCCCAGACGAAGCCCTGCGAATCGTAGCCGCCACTGACCAACATGCGATCGTCCGCGCTCAACGCCAGCGCGCCGACCTCGCCGGACAGGTGCCCCTTCAAGGTCGCGCGCTCCTTGCCAGTCGCGATCTCCCACAAGTGAACGACGCCTTGCAGGTCCGTTGTCACCAGCGACCGACTGCCGTGCGTGAATTGCAGGTGCATCCCGCCCAGACGATTCGGCAACGTCAGATGAGCGAGACGCTTGCCCGTCCGCGCGTCCCACACGCGCACGTCTCGCCGCGCCTCGCGATCGATCACGTTGGCCGGCGACCCCGACCCCTGCGCGGCCACGAAGCGACCATCCGGCGACCAGACAAGTTCCCAGGTCGTCCGCAGCGCCTCGGTCAAGGGCGATACTTCCTCGCCGGTCGTCAATTCCCAGCGCCGCAAGCGCCCCTCCTCAGTGCTGAGAACGAGCCAGCGGCCGTCCGGCGAGACGCAAGGCACACGGTCGAAGATCCAAATCCAGCGGTCGGTTTTCGGCATGTCGCGCAGAACAAGCGTCTTTCCCGACGCCCGGCGATGCACGCGGACCTCGTGTCCCTTGGGCGTGCGTTTGTACCAGACGAGAAGGTCTCCGTCGGCCGACAGTTTCAGACCGGAGGCGGCCTCCTTGGGATCGAGACGATAGACGCAGCGGCGTGCTGGCACGTCCAGCACGCAGATTTCGCCGGCCCGACCGCGCACGGCGACGAAGCGACCGCCCGGCGCCGCGACGGCTTGGGGAGGGCCGACATCCGGTCGGCCCTCGAAGCGCATCACTTCCTCGCCGGTTCGCATGTCGCGCAGCCAGAACCGTCCTCGAAGTGGGTCGTTCGTTCGCTCCCCTGTCAGCGAATAGCCACCGGGCAGCAGCGGCACAAGGTATTCATGCCCTGGCGGCAACAGCACACCGCGATGCAGCAGCTTTCCGGTTCGTGTCTGCCAGGCGAAGATTTCGTCGCGGTCACGGGTGACGATGTGGCTCCCGTCGGCATCGAAGGCCAGATCGATCAGCGGGCTGTTGTGGGCATCGCTTCTCAATACTTCCTTGCCACTGGCAACGTCGCGCAGCGAGATAACATGGGCATCGGTCACGGCGGCCAGCCATTTGCCATCGGGGGAGAAGCAGAGTGGGCCGGAACTGTTGACCGCCTCGCCGACCGCTTTGGGTTTGCCTCCCTCGCCCTCGGCGATCCAAAGGTGGTTCGCGTTTTCTCCCTCCGCGGATCCTATCCAGGCGAGGCGCTTGCCGTCCGCCGAGAAGACGACCGGACTAATGACATGGTGGTTCCAGCCGCCCGTCATTTCCCCATCGGAGGTGTTCCACCGCCGCGCGCCGTTGGGGGCCGCGGTCGCCAGTGTCTTGCCGTCCGGCGACAGCGCGAATTTCGAGGAACCGTTCCACTGAACCTTAATCGAACGGACCTTCGTTCCCTTCGTGACATCGTGAATTTGAACCACGGTTCGGTCCGCGTTGTCGGTCAGGGCCAGCGTTTTCCCATCGGCGGCCAGCGACAATTCCTCAACACTTTGTCCGGCGGGCCATTCGCGCAGTAACTTCCCCGTCGCCGCCTCCCAGACGTGGACCTTCGCCGGGTTGCTGAAGGCGTCCGCCGTGACCAGCGTTTTGCCGTCTCCCGAGAAATGACCGTGGAATCCCTTGACCGTGAATAATTCCTTGCCGTTGGCCATGTCGATCACCCGGCACTTGGCCGAGGCCGTCGAGCAGGCCAGGCGCTTGCCGTCGGAGGAAAAGGCCAGGCGGCGGAGAAACGCCGTGCCGGCGATCTGCCGGACCTCGCGGCCCGTCGTCACGTCCCAGAGGGTGACATGCTCGCCCAGGTTTCCAGTCGCGGCGGCCAGCAGTTTGCCGTCCGGCGAGAAGGCCAGGCTTCCGCGCACGCCTCGAAATCGCAGTGTTCCCAAGCGGGCGATCGCCCCTGGAGGTAGAGGGTTTCCGTGGCGATCGGTTCGGGCGGCCTCCTCGCGCGATTGTGCTGCCGGTTTCGCGCTTGGCTCCGCTGTCTGCGGCGGTTTGCCCGCGAGTACCTGTACGCCGAGAACACTCGCGCCGGCGAAGGCCATCGCCGCCGTCATCATCCCCGCGAGGATCGCCGCCTTGCTCCAGGCCATTCCGCGCAGCGTCCCTTCGGCGAGGGCGGCGGCCGTGCCTTCCGCTTGTCCGCGAACGAATCGCAGCGCGATGCGCGACAGTAGGTCCGGCGAGCCGAGCCGGACCTGGCTCGCGCTGCCGCGTGCCGCTTCGGCCGCCATAAGCGCCGCCGCCAGCGTCAACCCGCGGCGCGTCAAGCGCCCGTGCAGCCGCGCCCGGCCGCGCTCCAGCCGGCCCTTGACCGATCCCGCCGTCCATCCGAGTTGCTGCGCCGCTTCTTCCTGGCTGCGTCCTTCCAGACAGCAGAGGATCATCGGCAGCCGATACGCCGGCGGCAGCCGCTGCAATTCCTCCTCGAAGATGGACAGCAGTTCGCGGGCGCTCAGATCATCCAGAGGCGAAGCGTGCGGATCGGCCGGCGGAAGGGCGAGGGGCCGTTTTGCCCGCATGCGCCGCGAGTTGGCAGTTCGAGCCTTGAGGGCGACGCGGCGCGCCACGCCATACAACCAGGCGGCCAACGCATGATGCGGCTTGACCGACGCGGCCTTGCGCGCCAGGACCAGAAACGCGGCCTGATAAGCGTCCTCGGCGTCGTGGACGTTGCCCAAAATGCGGCGGCAGACGCCCAGCACCATCGGGCCGTGCCGCCGCACCAGCGCCGCGAACGAGTCCTCGTTCTGATGGGCGATAAATTGATCGAGCAGAACGGCGTCGGTGTCCGCCGGCGACTCGGAAGGAGTCGCCAGGCGGCGGATGTGCTGAACGAGTTGTTCGGGTCGCGCGGGCATGGCGGCGGTCTCGTGAGGAGCAACAGGATTCATCTTCTCTCTATTGCCCGCCCGATGACAAGACCGCACGCCGATTTTTTGCCACAGGAGGCGATTATTTCGGCGCGGCCTGTTCGCCGTGCTTTTTCCACCAGTCCTTCCAGGCACCCGGATGTTTCAGATGCTCGCCGGTGAGGCTGGCAAGCCCCTCCTCGGCCAATCGCGACGTCACCGGCTCCGCGGTGTCTAAAAGCGCGATCAGTTCCGGCACGACCTGCTTGCGGTCCTTGTGGCCGCACGCGAGCACGGCGGCGCGGCGGATCTCCGGATCGTCATCCTGGAGATAATCGCGCAGCGTCTTCGCCGACATGCGCGTCAGTCGCTCGGCCAACATGCCGCGCACGTGCTCCTTTGACACGCCCTGCAAATGGGGGATGGCGTTGGCCAGCGCCTGCGTGTAGACAATGCCTTTGTCGTCGCGGCACTTCGACAGGATCACCTCGCGCTGCACATCGTCCGATTTGACGATCTGCCGGCCGAGCCGCATCGCTTCCACCGTTGTCTCGGCGTCCGGAAACATCTGCACCCAGGCTTCCGTCGTGGGTCCGGCGTCCTTGCCGGTCAGCTCGCGCAGCGCGAACAGCACCGCGTCGCGCTGCGGATAGCTCGGCCGATCGCCAACCATCTCCTCGATCTTTTCGTACAGCTTGCGCGGCAGGATGCGGGTGCGCAGGACGTAATCGAAGCGCTGACGGCGAACGACGTTGGTACCCTGATTCGGCCTCACCGTGCCGACCGGCTGGCGCACGGTGAAGTCCTGACGCAGAAACGTGATGTCGCCGCGAATGAGCAGCGGCAACTGGGCAACCACGCTTGGATCGGGTCCGGGAGCGACGACGCGGGGAACGCTGCTGGAGCCGTGGCTGTGTGTGGAAACCGTCTGTTGAACTGCCGCGGTCATGCCCGGCGTTTGCAGGCGGACGGGCAAGGGCACCACCGGATCGACGCCGAGGACCGGCTCGTTGGCGCGTGCCGCCGGCGGATGGCACATCAGACAATTGTTGAGGTGGTTCAGACGCACGACATCCTGCAAGATGTGGCGATTCTTGTGGATGGTCAGCGGCCCGGCCGGATCGGGCAGCTTGAGCAGACTGACCAGCACCGGCACCGAGCCGGAATCGTGTAGCTCAACCAGCGCCTCGGCGGCGTGCTGCACCGGAACCGCCCAGGGATAGCGCATCGCCTTGAGGATCACCGGGCGATAAACTTCGGCCGGCCGATTCTTCAGGGCGGCGACGGACATCTCACGCACTTCGGGACTGAGATCGAAGACGGCGCGCTGCGCCAATGCGGTCGTGGACTCCGGTCCCTCGATCTTGGTCAGCAGCTCCACCAGGATCTTGCGAAAAGGAGTTTCCTCGCCCATGAGGATTTGCACCAACGGCTTCACCGCGCCGACGCACAGCCATTCCGGTTTCTTGCCGTGCATCTCGGTTAGAAGCATCTGCCGTAGTTTCTCGGACGACCCGCCGCGGCCGGTCGGCGTTTCGGGGGTGAAGCGATCCAGGTACGAACGCAGCTTGCGCGACAAGGTATCGAGAGCAACCGTCAGTTTGCCGTTGAGCTTGCAGGTATCGCCGAAACGGATCGGCAGCATGCGCAGGTCCGGCCGCACGTCGAGCAGCGGCGCGGCGTCGGTGAGAGCCGACGTTCCCAGGACGACCTCATTGGCCGGCACCTTGGTCAAATAAGAATCGACGATGGCCGGACCCGTTGATCCCAGACCGATCTCCGGGGTCGTCGCGGCTTGCCGTCGCAATTCCTCCTCGCTCGCCAGGTCGAGGCGATGAACGCCGCGAGGGGCGGCGGGTTTGGCCGGAATGTCTTGCTTGATCTCGGCCGGGGGACGCGGCAACGGCGGCGGCGTGCTGGAGGCGAGCCGATCCGATTGGCTGTCGGAGTCCCGCTTCGTGTCCGAGGCAGGACGATCGAACAGGCCCGGAGCCGGTTTCAGGGCGACGGCGGATCGAGCGTCCTCGGAGGGAACAGGCGATTGGGCGGCCGTGTCCGTGGACGTTTCGTCCTGCGCGGAAGATGCTTGGGGTGCGGAAGTTTCCCGTGTGCTTACCCGCCATCGCAGGCTGACCAGTACGCCGACAATCAGCAACAGGACCGCCGCGGACGCGAGGGGCCGCCATCGCAATCGTGACGCGGATGCTGGAGGCGAAGGAGCAACATTCAGCGGAGGCGCCGTTTGGGCGGCCGCAACCCACCACGGAGAGGATGTCTCCGCGTGGATGCCCGCCGAGCAGGTGGGGCAGAGGAAGGCATCGTGCGGTTGGTCGGTGGTTTCGGGAAACGCGACTCCACAACGCGGGCAGCTGGCAGAGGCAGGCATGAGGAGAACCTTCCAGGGCGAGAGCGCCGGAAGACACGCCATTGTATCTTCGGCCGGTCGGACGAACCTTCGCGACGGTCAGGGCGACAGACGCGGAACGGAGGGGACCTCATCTATTTTAAGCTTAGGCACGATGAGCGCGGAAAAGCAAGCGGATTGATTGCGTGACCTCTCGATTTTCGGAGCGGGGTTGCTTTTCAACCGGCGAGCGCAGCGTGAAGCTCCTGAAGCAGTTCTCCAACTCTGATACCTTGTCCGTGAGATCGGGAACCTTTTCGGTTCTCGCCGGTATAAGAGAGAGGTGGCGGAACGATGGGTTCCAGGCGGACGGACATGGACGAAGACCAGGACGTGATCCGGCGCGTTCTCGATGGGGAGGTGGAGTCCTTCCGCTGGCTGGTGCGGCGCTACGAGCGGCCGCTGTTTGGGTTGATCCGCAACCTGGTTTCGGACGCGCACGACGGCGAGGACGTCGCCCAGGAAGTTTTCCTGACCGCGTACCGCCGCCTGCGCTCCTACGATCCCACTCAAGGCACCTTCTCGACCTGGCTGCTCACCATCGCCCGCAACAAGTGCCTCAACGCCCTGAAGAAACGCCGGCCCGTCGTGCTGGACCCCTTGCCGGAGAGGCTCGCGCCGCGAACCCCGGACGCCGAACTGGCCGAAGTGGAATGGTTTCGCCGATTGGACCAAGCCCTCGACGCGCTGCCCTTCGCGCAGAAGAGCGCGTTCGTCCTGGCGGAGATCCAGGGCCGATCGCTTGAGGAGATCGCGCGGATTGAGGGCGTGCCGGTCGGGACGGTGAAGTCGCGCCTCGGCCGGGCGAAGGAGAAACTGCGTTCCTTGCTGCGCCCGGTGGAGCAACCCGATGTCAGACCTTGATCCTTACGAATCGTGGAAACGGCGGCGGGCCGAGGTTCCGGTGCCCGACGACTTCACCGACCGTGTGATGGCCTCCCTCCGCCAAGAGCAGGGGCCGGGTCGGCTCGCCGAGTTGCTGCGCGGCCTTTTCCGATCGCCGATGTTCCGGGCCAGCGTCTGTTCGCTGGCGTGTGCCGCCGGCTTGCTCCGCATCCTGCAAGTCGTCGCCCTCTTCCTGGCCGGGCAACCCTCCAGATAGGGAGTGTGGTCATGTCTACAGGTCGATCCACCGGCCGGGAACCCTGGCTGGCCGTGGTGCTGTCGTTGTTCGCGCCGGGCCTGGGGCAGATTTACTGCGGCGAGATCGTTCGAGGGCTGGTGTTGTTCCTGGCGTCTCTGCTGTTCGCGCCGCTGGTGATGTTGGCGGCGCTGCTGCCGCCGGCCACGCCGGTGCTGGTCGCCTTGCTGCTGACCGTCCTGGCCGTGCTCGTCGCCTACCTCTACGCGGTGGCGGCCGCGTACCGCTCCGCTCGCCGACTGCGGGAGCATTACGAGCCGCGCGAGTACAACCGGCCGCTGGTCTACGTCTTGTTCCTCCTGGTCGGCGTGCTGTGCCCGGTCGGCGGCGCATGGTACTTGCCGCACGTCTTCGAGGCCTTCTATCTGCCGACGCAGAGCATGGCCCCAACCTTCCGGGAGGGCGACCACGTCCTGGCCGACAAGCTCACCTACCGCAAGGCGCTGCCGAAGCGGGGCGACGTGGTGATCTTCCGCGTGCCGCACAAGCCGGGATTCACCTGGATTAAGCGAGTGATCGGCCTGCCGGGCGACACGGTGGAGGTGAAGAACAACGAGGTCTTCGTGAACGGCAAGCGGCTGGACCGGGACCGGGTGCCCGCTTCGAGTGTCCTCGACACCGCCGTTCCGGAAGGGGAGGTGTTCGTCGAGACCAACGCCGGCAGCCGTTACCTGGTCCTGATCGGCAAGGAGAAGAGCCTCGACTACGCGAAGACGACGGTGCCGGAGAGCAGCCTCTTCGTGCTGGGCGACCACCGCGACCGCTCGCTGGACAGCCGCGATCCGGAGTTGGGTTTCGTGCCGCGGGGCGACATCCTGGGCAATGTCCCCTACATTTACTATCCCGCCGGAAGCTGGGACCGCTTCGGAGCGGTGCGGCCTGGATCCCTTTAGAGCAGCCGTCGCGCCGTCGAAATCCCGGCTCGCCCCTCCATCGTGGGATTTCGACAGGCCGCAAAAGTTCGAGGTCGCCATGTCCACGCTAACGGGGAAAGTCGCCATCATCACCGGGGCGAGCCGGGGCATCGGCCGCGCTCTGGCGCTGGGGTTGGCGAAGGCGGGCTGTCACGTCGTGATCGCGGCCAAGAGCACCACTTCAACCGAGAAGCTGCCCGGCTCCATCCACACCGTCGTCGGGGAGGCGGAAGCGCTCGGCGCGCAGGCGTTGCCGATTCAGGTAGATGTGCGCGACGCGGAGCAGATCGAGAACATGGCCGCGAAGACGTTGGAGCGTTTCGGCCGTATCGACCTGCTTATCAACAACGCCGGCGCTCTGCACTGGACCGGCATCCTCGACACGCCGCCGAAACGCTTCGATCTGGTGATGAGCGTCAACGCGCGAGCCGCTTTCCTGTGCAGCCGGGCCGTGCTGCCGGCGATGATCCGGCAACGATGGGGCCACATCATCAATATGAGTCCGCCGCTCGATCTGTCGATGGTACCCGGCCGCATTGCCTACGCCATCTCGAAGCTCGGCATGACGCTGCTGTCGTTGGGATTGGCAGAGGAAGTGCGGACGCACAACATCGCGGTGAATTCGCTATGGCCGGTGACGATCATCGAGAGCCAGGCGTCGATCAATCACGCGCTGGGCACGCCGGTGATGTGGCGCAAACCGGACATTCTCGTCGATTGCGTGCTGCGTCTGGCGCGGAAGGAACCGGGGGACCTGACCGGGCAAGCGCTGCTCGATGAGGACTTCCTGCGATCGGAGGGCGTGACGGACTTCAGCGGCTATGCGTGTGTATCGGGGACGCAACCGCCCCGCCTGTCGTGGTCGATGTCCTCGCAGGGGTAGAAACCGTCCCGCCGGGGTAAGCGTTACAGCGAGGCTCTCCGGCGGACCTCAGCATCGTCGCTGGCCTCGCGGGTCTTCCGCAAGGCTTCCAGCGCCGGCTCGCCGATGGCATCCAGCGCCTTGCTCGCCGCCTCGCGCTGGGCGAAACGGTCGCTGCCCAGCCGGCGGATAAGTCGTTCCACCTCCGAAGGCCGCGCCTCGCTCCGCACTTGAACCGCAAAGGCAAGGAGCAAGAACGAGATGGGGAGTAGACGGGACATGCACGGCCCTCCGTACCCACGAAGGTAATCGTTTCGCAGTGGGGCCATACCGCACGCCGCCTACTTTCGCCCGTCCCGCTCCAACCGCTCCAGGCGACGCTCAATGCGGTCTAGCCTCTCCAGAATCCGGTCGAGCTTGTCACCGTCGGGCGATGCCCGACGATTCATCGACCGCTTCAATTCTCCCGCCTCTGCTTCCAGCTTTGCCGAGGCGGCCACTCGCGTCAAGCAGAGAGCATTCGGCGACGCCTTTCCCTTCCTGATGCTGGTCATCGACAAGGCGGCTGAGAAGTGAAAAGAAAAGCCCGCCGCCGCGGAAGACGAGCAGCGGTTGCAGGAGCTTGTCTGGCAGGCCAAGCCGAATCAGCAGCCCTAAGCACCGAATGAGCCGCCAGCCAGCCGATGAAACGCTTGCTTACACTCGGCAGGCTTGCTACAATCCTGCTCGGACGCGGGGTGAACCTCGAGGGCGTGTCAAACATATGTCAAGATGACAAATACGAATCGGCTGAGATGACGTAAGACCTTGAAAATTAGCACTTTGGGGATTGGTGTAACGGTAGCACGACTGACTCTGGATCAGTTAGTCTAGGTTCAAATCCTAGATCCCCAGCTTCACCCTCGGTTTCGGCCGGGGGGTTCTTTTTGGACTCAACCCGTCTCAAAAGTTCTCAAATCACTACAATTCCAGCGGTTTACGGCGACGGAACCTTGTGGCCCCGGTCGCTTTAGAGACTCAGCACGTCCTTTTCACTTCCTCTTCCAGTCGGCCTATCCGCTCTCGGTGGGAATCCAGTCGCCTATTCACATCTCGGAGGGCCACCCATTGCGTCGCCACTGGCAGCAGCGCCGAATCCCTTGGTTTGAACGCCTCCTTGCTTCCAAAATGGTCAAATGCCACCACCATTCCTCATCTATTGACAGGGCGGCACGCCCGTCGTTAGACTTACCCTCTTCTCTTCCCTTTGCTCATGAAGGGCATTGGGAATCTGCACTTCTAAGGGCACCGACGTGCGAAGAATGGCACGGCGGGTTGTGCGTCTGCCGCCTGCCGACCGGGCGAGACGGGGCTGCTCGCGATGTACCACTCCATCAGCGAACCGAATCGTCCGGACCTCACGGAGGATAGCCATGCAGGACTATGTGCTGCGCGTGGGTGAAGAACTCGTGATCCCAGGCCATGTCCGCCTAACCATCCTGGCGGTCGAGGAAGACAGGGTTACACTCGGCGTCACCGACGAACCCGATGGTGTGCGAGGCCCGGTGGGCCGCAAGCGGCGATCCGAGCTGGAGGTTGTGCCGGTGCCCTTGCTGGACGACAACTGATGCCGGGTTGCTTGCTCCAGACATTCCGCCTCTTGCCGCAGCTCAACGCGACTCTCGATCCGCGCCCTTGCCTACGCAACCCGAACCGGCTTCCTCGTCCAGAGAGCGCAGGGCTTGCTCCTCTTCCACACGAATCCGAAAGAGGGGGGCCAACCGCATGGCCGAGAGGATCTCAGGGGTGCGCGGACCGAACCCGCATAGGACCAGGCGGCCGTCCCTGGCCTGCACCCTCCGGTTGAGCATGAGAAGTTGGCCGATGACCGTGCTGGCCAGGGGCTCCGCCCGGCAGAAGTTCAGCACCAGATACCGCCGCCCCTCTTCATCGAGCAGGCGGACGATCCAGCCGAAGAGTGAACGAATCTCCCTTTCGTCGAGCAGTTTGGGGACGGTGAGGCGGAGCACCGTCACTCCGCCTACGTCTTCGCGCGCGAGATCCCGCCGTGGGGTCTGCACTGACATGGCCCGACACTCCGTACCGCCCGAGCCGGTTCCGAGTTCGGCGTCGGGCGCAAAGCATGGCAGCCGGAATCTTGTCCGGGGTTGATGGAGGAAGGAACACGCATCGTAACACAGATAACCCGCCGCACAAGGGCTATTGCACGCCGACGGCGAAGCTCGCGTTCGCCGCAACGCCCTTCCTTCTCCTGTCGGGCGGAGGCCATGAAACTCAAGGTCAGGGATCGAGCCGTGCCGCCAGCACCTCCAGCGCGTCGGCCACGTCACGAGCGTGCGCGCCCCCAACAGCGGCCTCCGGGGTGCCGGTCACGGCGGGGTGATTAGCCGCCTCCAACTTCTGGATACCGATGGCCGCGGTTCGCAGCGCGTCGGCGGTGGCCAGTAGTTCCTGGGCCAGGCGGTGTTCGGGGAGGGTCATGGCGTCTTTGCCACACCAGCTGAGGTTGGGCAGGGCAGCGCTCGCAGGAACGGCATTTGAGCACGCTGACACCGGCGTGTCAACGGAAAGTCTCACCGAGGCCACGCGCGGTTGCCGGGCCTCTTCGTTTTCGGAGCGCGCGTGGCGCGTTATAACGGTGGGATGGCCTCCTCCGCCACTTGGCGCAGCCCGGAACTCTCCATGCGTAAACAAAAACGGCCGATCCTTGTCACGTTGCTCGCGCTCGCCCAGATGATCGTGGGCGGCCTCCTCCTGGCCTGCGGCGCGCTGGACATGGTTGCCAACGTGGCGGGTTCCTCTTCCGCAACGGTCACCCTAAACGTCCGCGGGCAACCGACCACCCGAACCTACGACACCCGCGAAGAGATGATCAAGGAAGCGCCCGGTTACAAGCTCTTTCTCCTCGGCGGCGCCGTCCTCAGTCTTATGCTCCACGTCACCATGATCGCCGCGGCGGTCGGTTTGCTCCGGCTGCGCGTCTGGGGCTGGTTGCTCAGCCTGGCGTGGACCCTGCTCCGGCTCGCGTACCAGCTGCTGACCGCCGCCTACCTGTGGTTCGTGGCCATGCCGGCGGCCAACCGCATGGTGCGTGTGGTCCCGCACGACGACAACGGCGTTTGCAGTTCGATGGTCAACGGGAACACCTTTTACCACCTCTTCTGGGCGCTTTTCTCGACGGGTTTCGCCCTGTACCCGTTCCTGGTCCTGGTCCTTCTGGCCCTGCCGCCGGTCTGGCGGGTGTTCGTCGCTCGCGGTGCGGGGGACTGGGACGATCCCGAGACGAGCGGGCGCAGCAGGAGCCGACGGGATTCGACATGAATGGGGAACATCAAATAAGGACGGAGGGCAGGACGCGGGCCGAGGCGTGGCACCAGACCGCGCTCCAGGCCGAGTGTGTACTTGGGGGACACTCTCTGATACGGGCCGGGGCCCACCCCTTCCTTCGCGTGCCGGGGTGGCTGGCCGTGCGCGCGCTGGCCTGTCTATCCTGGCTCTGGCTCGGAGCATCCCTACCCTTTTTGACCGATGCCTCCTGCTTTATTTTCGTCGAGTTCGTATTGGCCGGCACCTGGCTCCTGCTCGCAGTTGCCTGGCTCGCCCTCTGCGTGCCGAGTTTCCTGCTCGGGAGAACGGAGCGGCTCTGGTGGCTGGCGGCGGGGGCCGCCGGGTGCCTGGGTCTCGTCTTGGCCTTCAGCGATGTTGGCCTGATGGCTCGCATCGCCTTGTGCGAGCCGTCGTTGTCCAGCTACGCCGTGCAGGTTCCGCCCGGTGGCGGCAATCCTATGCATGCCGCCCAGCCGGCCGGTCTGTTCCTGATTGACGGGGAAGAGAACTATCAGGGGATCGTTTTTCTCTACACCAGCAGCGCTTTCATCAACCGCGAGGGTGTAGCGTACGTCCCGCCGGGAACTGTCGTGCCGCCGACGATCCCGCGTCGCCGACTGCGGCATTTGTACGGGCCGTGGTACTGGTTCTCCTGGAAGTTCTAGGAACCAGGACGCGACCTCTCGAGCGGATTCCGTCGTGAACTACGCGCCGGCCGACTCCAGACAGCGCGCTGCTTCGTTGCGGGCGTTGGACACCCACAGTCCAACCGGAACAGCCTCCATTCGCTGGCCGACGTGCCGCTGCGGGTGGCGATGGATAGGATGAGGGGACCGACATCCTTGCCCTATCCCGCCGCCCCTCAGCGTGAATGGAGCGGCGAAAGTAGTTCGGCAACATGAATCCGCAAGCGTTGCGTATTGCCATGTGGTCGGGACCGCGCAATATCTCCACGGCGCTGATGCGCTCGTGGGGCAATCGGCCCGATACCTTCGTCTGCGATGAGCCGTTTTACGCGCATTACCTCGTGCAGACCAAGATCGAACATCCCGGCGTCGAGGAGGTCATTCGCTCTCAGGAGAATGACTGGCGCAAGGTGGCCGATTGGCTGATCGGGCCGGTCCCCGAAGGCAAGTCGATCTTCTATCAGAAGCACATGGCCCACCATCTGCTGCCGAACATGGAGCGCGGCTGGCTCGAGCGCGTGACGAACTGTTTCCTCATCCGCGAGCCGCGCGAGATGTTGACGTCCCTGTTGCACTTCTTACCGCAGCCAACGCTCGCCGATACCGGCTTACCGCAGCAAGTCGAAATCTTTCGCCACATCAACGAACGCACGGGACACACGCCGCCGATCGTCGATGCCCGCGACGTGCTTAACGCGCCTCGACGGATTTTGGGTTTGTTGTGCGACGCCTTGCAGGTGCCGTTCGCCGAGGAGATGTTGTCGTGGCCGCCGGGACCACGAACCAGCGACGGCGTCTGGGCGAAATACTGGTACGCCGCCGTCGAGAAAACCACCTCGTTTCAGCCGTACAAGCCCAAGCACGATCCCGTCCCGGATGCTCTGCGCGACCTGTCCGAACAGTGCGAGGAACTGTATCAGCAACTCTATCCGCATCGGTTGCGGCCGTAATGCCAAGAGAGAACAATGCTGCAACAATTCAACGAGAAGAACCGCGATCTGATCGTCAACATCGGCGGCCGGTTGATCCATCGCGATCAGGCCGGAGTCAGTCCGTTCGATTCCGCGGTGCAGGGCGGCGACGCGGTCTGGGAGGGACTGCGTCTCTACAACGGCCGCATCTTCAAGCTGCGCGAACACCTCGACCGTCTGCGCAGCTCGGCGTTGGCGCTGGCCTTCGCGGTCATCCCCTCCCATGAGGAGATCATCGAACAAATCAAGCGGACGCTGGAGGCGAATGGAATGCACGACGGCGTGCATATTCGTCTGACGTTGACGCGCGGCGTCAAGATCACCTCCGGCATGGACCCGCGTTTGAACCAGGCGGGTCCGACGCTGATCGTGCTGGCCGAGCATAAACCGCCCGTCTACGACAAGGGCGGCGTCACGCTCATCACCAGCAGCGTCCGCCGCCCGCCGCCCGACTGCCTGGACCCGAAAATCCACCACTGCAACCTGATCCCGTCGATCCTCGCCAAGATCGAGGCGAACGCCGCCGGGGCCGACGACGCGCTCATGCTGGATGCGCGCGGCTTCATGGCCGAGACGAACGCAACGCACGTCTTCCTCGTGTACCAGGGGGTTGTGCTGACGAGCCGGCTCGTCGCCTGTCCCGAAGGCATCACGCGGGCCGCCGTGCTGGAAATCTGCACGAGTGCCGGTATTGCTCACGAAGAGAGGGATCTGTCGCTGACCGAGGTCTATCGCGCGGACGAGATGTTTTGCACCGGGACGATGGGTGAGTTGGCGCCGGTCGTGAAAGTGGACGGGCGCACCATCGGCGCGGGCGCGGCAGGTCCGATCACGCGACGCCTCATGGAACTGTTCCATCGCCGAACCGAAGCGGAAGGCGATTGCGTCGTCTGAATGGAGGCTGAACATGGAGCCGGAAACATCGGCGGAGGGAGCCTGCGATCGTCGTTCGTGCGATTGCGGTACGATGCCGCGCCGCGATTTTCTGCTGTCGGTCGGACTCGGCGCTGCCGGGGCTTTGGCCCTCGACGGCGATGCCGTTGCCGGTCCCTTCGCGGCGGAAGAGTTCGACAAACTTGTTCCCGCCGACAAGAAGCTCGATCCCGCCTGGGTCCGATCGCTGTTCGCGCGGGGCAGTCGCACCGTCTACCGGGACGCCGAGTTGGAGAAGATCGGCATGCCGGTCGGCGGCATCTGCGCCGGCATGTTGTACCTCGGCGGCGACGGCAAACTGTGGCTGTGGGACATCTTCAACCACATCTACAACGCCGGCTTCGACGGCCCACATTACGCGCGGCCTCTGACGCCTTCTTCGCCGCTCGATCAGGGCTTCGCTCTGCAAATGACCGTCGGCGGCAAGACGCAGACGCGGCCGCTCGATCGCAGCGGCTTCGCCGACATTCGCTTTTCCGGCGAGTATCCCATCGGCTTTGTCGAGTATCGCGATCCGAATTCACCGCTGTCGGTGTCGCTGGAGGCGTTCTCGCCCTTCGTCCCGCTCGACGCGGACAATTCCAGTTTGCCGGCGACGGTGATGCGCTTCACGATCAAAAATACCAGTAAGGACAAGGTTGACGCGGAGTTGGGCGGCTGGCTGGAGAACGCCGTGTGTCTGCACAGCGGTCGGCCGGGATCGTGGCAGCGCTGTAATCGCATCGTCCGCGAGCGCGGATTCACTTTCCTCGAATGCAGCGCCGAGAGCATTCCTCAATTTGTGGCGCCGGACGTACGCACGCCCATAATGTTCGAGGATTTCGAGAAGGAGACGTATGAGGGCTGGACCGTCACGGGCACCGCGTTCGGCAAAGGGCCGATCGAGAAGGCGAAGATGCCCGCCTATCAGGGCGATGTCGGGGCGAAAGGCAAGCGCTTGGTCAACTCGCACAACACGCGGCAGGGCGAGGATGTCGGCAAGGGCGACGCCCACACCGGCACGCTCACCAGCAAGCCGTTCAAGATCGAGCGGAAATACATCACCTTTCTGATCGGCGGCGGAGCGCACAAGGGAAAAACATGCGTCAATCTGCTGATCGACGGAAAAGTGGTGGACTCGGCGACCGGCCACAATGACAACCGCATGAGGCCGCACAACTTCGACGTGCGCCGCTGGGCCGGCCGCAAGGCGCAGTTGCAGATCGTCGATAACGTAGCCGGGCCGTGGGGCAACATCGGCGTGGATGACATCATCTTCAACGATCTTCCGCGCGAGGACAGTTACGATGCCGAGCTCCAGACCGATTACGGAACGATGGGGCTGGCCTTGCTCGATCCCATCAAGAGTGATCGCGCCGTGACGGCGCTGCCGGACGGCAAGGTGCCGCCCGGCGTTTTCACGCGGCGTCAAAAGGTCGAAGAAGAACCGGCGACGCGGCCGTTCGATCGCAAACTCGCCGGCTCGCTGACGCGCAAGCTCACGCTCGAACCGGGGACCGAGGCGACCGTCACTTTCGTCATCGCCTGGCATTTTCCCAAGGTCAAGCTCTCCGGTTTACCGGACCTCGAAAGTCGCCAATACGTCAAGCGCTTCCGGGCGGCGCGGAACGTCGCCGAGTACGTCGCGGCGAACTTCGAGCGTTTGCACCGCCAGACGCGGCTATGGCACGATACCTGGTACGACTCGACGCTGCCGTACTGGTTCCTCGATCGCACTTTCGTCAACACGTCCATCCTCGCCTCGACGACGTGCTACTCGTTCAACAATGGCCGTTTTTACGGCTGGGAGGGAGTCGGCTGCTGCCCCGGCACCTGCACGCACGTCTGGCACTACGCCCAGGCCGTCGGCCGCATTTTTCCGCAACTGGAACGCGCCACGCGCGAGATGGTCGATTACGGCATCGCCTTCCACGCCGATACGGGGGCGATGGACTATCGCGCTGAGGCGGACCGCCGCGTCGCCGTCGATGGGCAGGCCGGCACGGTCCTGCGCGCCTATCGCGAACATCAGATGTCGCCGGACGGCGCGTTTCTCAAACGCACCTGGCCGCGCATCAAGAAATCCATCGAGTACCTGATTCGTCAGGACCGCGACGAGGACGGCATCCTCGACGGCGAACAGTACAACACGCTCGATGCGCCGTGGTACGGCGAAATCGCCTGGCTCAGTTCGCTGTATCTCGCCGCCGTCCGCGCCGGCGCGGCAATGGCCGAGGAGATGGACGACGCCGCGTTCGCGAAAAAGTGCCAGGCCATCGCCGACCACGGCGGCAAACGCATCGTCGAACGTCTGTTCAACGGCGAGTACTTCATCCAGCGGCCCGACGCCAAGCATCCGCAAGCGATCAACTCCAACGAGGGGTGCGAGATCGATCAGGTGCTCGGCCAAAGTTGGGCCTGGCAGGTCGGACTGCCGCGCGTGCTGCCGGAAAAGGAGACGCGTGCCGCCCTGCACGCGCTGTGGAAGTACAATTTCACGCCCGATGTCGGCCCGTATCGGCGTGACTTCAAGGCCATCAAGGGCGGCCGCTGGTACGCCATGCCGGGCGAGGGTGGCTTACTGATGTGTACCTGGCCCAAGGGCGGCGCCGAGCGAGCAGCGGGCAAGGGCGAGGCCGGCTTCGTCGCCTACTTCAACGAGTGCATGACCGGCTTCGAGTATCAGGTCGCCGGCCACATGATCGCCGAGGGAATGGTGAGCGAAGGGTTGGCCATCGTGCGGACCATCCACGACCGCTACCACGCCGCGCGCCGCAATCCGTTCAACGAGATCGAGTGCAGCGATCACTACGCTCGCGCCATGGCAAGCTACGGCGTCTTTCTGTCGGCGTGCGGTTTCGAGCATCACGGACCGAAGGGCCATCTCGGTTTTGCCCCGCGGCTGACGCCGGAAGATTTCCGCGCGGCGTTCATCACTGCCGAAGGCTGGGGCGCCTTCTCGCAGAAGCGCGACGGTCAGACACAAAAGAACAAAATCTCCCTCAAATGGGGCAAATTGCGCCTGCGAACCCTGGCCCTCACCCTCGCGGACAAGGTCCAGCCGGCACGGGTGAAGGTCGCGCTCAAGGGCGAGGAATTGGCCTGCGAGCATTCGATGCAGGACCGGCGGTTGAGCATCACGCTGGCGGCCGAGTCCGTCGTCGAGGCGGAGCAAATGCTGGAAATCGCCATTTCTTGAAGGGTTTCCCACGCGCAACGGTTGCCGTCCGAAGAGGGGAGGATAGAGTATCTGGCAGTGACGCCGCTGTGCCCGGATCGACAACCGGGCGAGGACCATTTCCACCGAGGAGGATACACCGATGGCCTTCACCTTACCCCCTCTGCCCTATCCCGCCGACGCTTTGGAAGCCGCCATCGACAAGGCGACGATGGAGATCCATCACGGCAAGCACCACAAGGCGTACGTGGACAACCTCAACGCCGCCCTGGAAGGGCAGCCGGCCCTGCAATCCAAGCCCATCGAACAACTGCTGCGCGACATCGCCGGCGTGCCCGAAGGCATCCGTCAGAAGGTCATCAACAACGGCGGCGGACACGCCAATCACAGCATGTTCTGGCAGATCATGGCCGCGCAGGGCGGCGGCGATCCCAGCGGTCCGCTGGCCGAGGCGATCAAATCGACCTTCGGCGACGTCGCCGCCTTCAAGAGCAAGATCAAGGAAGCCGGCCTCGGCCGCTTCGGCAGCGGATGGGCCTGGCTGGTGCTGCACAACGGCAAACTACAGATCGTCAGCACCGCCAATCAGGACAGCCCGTACATGAACGGCCAGACGCCGCTCTTGGGCGTCGATGTCTGGGAGCACGCCTATTACCTGCGCTATCAGAACCGCCGCGGCGACTATCTCGAAGCGTGGTGGAAGGTTGTCAACTGGAACGAGATCGGCAAACGCTTCGCCGCCGCGCAGAGCGGAAAATAAATCGGCCATCGGCTATCGGCTCTCGGCTATCGGCTCTCGGCTTTGGCCGAGAGCCGATAGCCATCTTGACCCGACTCGTCGAGTGGGTATAGTCCGCCCTATTCCGGGGAGGGACCGTGTCGTACTCATCACGAGGGCGGGCGATGCCCATGCGCAGGCTGTGGCAGGGGCTGAGATTGGTGTTGGTGCTCGTGGCCGCCGCCGGCGGTTGCTCATCGCGCGACATCACCCTAAAACCGCCCAAGCATCCCGAGGAAATCATTGTGCCCCCGGAGGCGGAAGCCAAGTTCAGCCAACCACCCCAGTATCCCGCGGAAGTCCTGAATCAAGGCGCGAAGAACGGCCAAGGCCCCAACGGGATGCCGAACATGAACGCCATGAACGGCATGGGCCCCATGGGTGGGCGAGGCGGCATGGGCGGCATGGGCGGCATGGGCGGCATGGGCGGCGTCAGCCCCGCCATGGGCGGTATGGGAAGGTAAAAGTGGTTAGCCTATTAGCCTGGAGCGCCGGCGAGGGGGTGAACCAGTCCGTCGCCGGCGCTCCAGGCTAGTCGGTTTTCGGAGCATCCATGAACGGCTTCCGTGTTCGCACCGACTCTTGCCAACTCGACTTTCTCGCCCTGGGCGCGCTCGTGCATCGCCTCGATCCCGGTGTGGTGCCGTTCCGCAAGGCACGCGCGTTCGACATCCACGTCTCCGGCGGCGAGTACAATGTTGCCGCCAACCTTGCCGATTGCTTTGGACTGCGAACGGGCGTCGCCACCGCCATGGTCAACTACGGCATCGGCGAACTAGTGCAGACGCGCGTGCGCGAAACCGGCGTCACGCCGTTTTACAAGTTCTTCGAGCACGACGGCGTGCGCGGCCCCAACATCGCCACCGTCTACAGCGATCGCGGACACGGCGTTCGTGCCCCGGTGGTGTTCTACAATCGAGCCAACGAGGCCGGCGCCCTGCTCAAGCCGGGCGACTTCGACTGGACGCGCATCTTCGCCGGAGGCGTGCGCTGGTTTCATTCCGGCGGCATCTTCGCCGCCCTGTCGGAAACGACCTCGGAACTGATCGTCGAAGGCATGAAGGCGGCGCGGACCTCCGGTGCCGTCAACTCGTTCGACCTGAATTACCGGGCCAAACTGTGGAAGTCGGTCGGCGGGCTGGAGCGCGCGCAGAGGGTGCTGCGACGCATCGCCGCCAACGTGGACGCGCTGATCGGCAATGAAGAAGACTTGCAGCACGGCCTGGGAATTTCCGGACCCGATGTGGCCGAACGCTCGAAGCTCGATCCCGATTCGTTCTTCCAGATGATTGACCGCGTCGTCGGAGAATTTCCGAACATCAAGGTGGTGGCGACGACGTTGCGCGAAGTGCATTCGACGAATCGGCACGACTGGGCGGCCGTCCTCTGGCTGGAGGGACAGCGCCTCGTCAGTCCAACGTGCCATCTGGATGTCATTGACCGCATCGGCGGCGGCGACGGCTTCGCGGCGGGGGTGATCTACGGCCTGATCGCGGGCCGATCGCCGGAGGAGGCGCTCCGTCTCGGCTGGGCGCACGGGGCGCTGCTGACGACCTATCACGGGGATGTGACGATGGCCCGACTCGACGAGGTCGAGGCGCTGGCGAAAGGTGTGTCGGCGCGCGTGCAGCGCTAAAGATGTAAGAGCGGCGAACCTCAGAAGCCGCTTGCGGCTTAGCGACCGGAGACGCTAAGCCGCAAGCGGCTTTTTCACTTTATCCCCCTCCCTGCAACTGCAACTGCGTTAGCTTCGACTCCTCCGCGAGCAAGGTGAAGATGAAATCGACCAGGATGCCGGGGACCGTGGTTCCGGCGCCGGAGTTGGCGAAGAGACCACCGACGTCGGTGAAGCCCGCCGTCAGCGGATGAGCGAAGATGAGATTGAACAGGATGTTGAAGTCGAGCATCGGCGTGGCGAAGGTCACGATCGCGATGCCGTTGACCACCGGCGCGGTGAGGCTCTGACCGTTGACCTGGAAGGTAACGATGCCCTCGCTGACCGGCGAACCGCCCGAGGTGGTGACCTGGGCAATCACCATCTCCAGTTGGACCGGGCCCGGATAGGTGTTCTGGACGGCCAAAATCGTGGTCGTCGTCGGCAAGGCGGTAGCGGCCGGCGGCGGCGATGGTGTCGGACCCGGCGGCGGCGAAGGCGGACCCGGCGGCGGCGAAGGCGGACCCGGCGGCGAAGGCGGACTGACGCTCTGAACCTCGAAGGCGCCAACGTCCACTTTGCCGTTAACGATACGCGCGAAGGTGCCGCCACGCTGGTCGGTGGCGGGGTTGGTGAACGGTGGGCTGGTGACGAGGGTGTTGTCGCCGGCGTCGATGGCCACGCTGGGGGTTCCGGTGGTCAGCAGCGCGACGGTGGAAGTCGGCCCGCCATTGTTTTGCAGCGGTCCCAGGTTGAGTTCGGCCGCCGTGATGTTCGTCATGTCGCTGCCGACGAGGCCCGTGGCCCCGGCGGGATTGCCGACGATGTTGTGGCCGAGACTGGCGAAGGCGCCGAACAGATCGTTGCCGCTGACGGCGGCGTTGAGGTCGATGATGCTGTTGCCGATATTGTCCGTGCTGGTGGGGTCGGCGAAGTAGCCGCCGCCGCTGCCGACGCCGGGGTTGCCTGGGGTGCCGGGTAAACCGGGGATGGGGCCGCTGCTGTGGGCGCCCGACCCGCCGGCCCCACCCAGATCCGAGGCGGTAGCCTGGTTGTTGGCAATGGTGACGTTAAGGAAAGTGGCGGTGCCGCTGCCCACGAAGACGCCGCCGCCGTGGACGCTGCCGCCGTCGCCACCATTGCCGCCGTCATTGAAGGCCACCAAGTGGGGGGTGCCGGCGTTGCCACCGTTGCCGCCCAGTCCGCCGACCAGCACGTTGCTGTTGGCGGTCGGATTGGAACCAGTCGAAGGACCGCCGAAGGTGCTGTTGACAACCGTGACGGTGTTCTGGGCGCTGAACAGGCCGCCGCCGTCGGAGGTGCCGCCGACGCCGCCGTTGCCGCCCGGTCCGCCGTTGGGCGTGGTGCCGGTCCCCCCGTCGCCTCCGGCCCCGCCGGTGAGCAGATTGCCGGCCATCGTGGTGCCGAGGATGGTGAGGGAGCCGTTGCTGGCGTTCAGGCTGTTGCTGTAGAGACCACCGCCGGCGGCGTCACCGCCGACACCGCCCGCGGCGAACGGGCCGGGCTTGGCCTTGTCGGTTGGGGTGCCACCGCTGCCGTCGTTGGAGGAACCGGCGCCGCCGTTGCCGCCATGGCCGGACGTCAGCGTGTTGCCCACGAACGAGGTGTTGCTGATGCTGACGTTGTTAACGCTGACGGCGCTGGCCTGGAGGAAGATGCCGCCGCCCTGCGTCAACCCACCGCTGCCGCCGCTGCCGGCAACGACGTAGCTTGAGCCAGCCGAAGGGGAGCCGTCGCCGCCGTCGCCGCCAGCGCCGCCCGTGAGTTGGTTGTTCGACGCCGAGCCGCCGCTGAAGGAGAAGTTGACGGTGGTGCTCAGGGTGTTGTTGAAGAACACGCCGCCGCCGATGGCGGCGCCGCCCCGGCCGCCATCTTCGCCCGAGAATCCTAGGCCGCCCGCGCCGGCCAGTCCCTGGTTGTTGCTGATGTTGCTGTTGCTGATCGTCGTGTTGCCGTTGGTTAGACTGGCTCCCGCACCGTGGACCCCGCCGGGAATGCCGTTGACGGGAACGCCGTTGTCGCCTCCGCCGAAGCCGGCGTCCAGCTGCGTCAGCTGGTTGTTGGTGACGTCGCTGCTGGTGATCGAGTAAGTGAGCGGAGTAGGGGCGTCGGAGAGGGCCGCAAGGCCGCCCCCGTCGGCCGATCCCTCCGAGCCGCTGAAGCCGGTGACGGCCTGATTGCTGGTCACGGGGGTGGACGACAGCGACAGGTTGTAATCGAAGGCGGCGAGTCCGCCGCCCATGACGCCGCCGCCGGCCACGCCGAATCCGACGAAGCCGCTGGCCCCCGCCACCAGCACGTTGTTGGCAATCTGGCTGTTGCTGAAGGTGGCGCTGCCCACCGTGGTCGCGGAACCCACGATATCGACGCCGGCACCGAACGCCACGTAGCCGATGGGTTCGCCGAACGTGCCGCTCGTGCCGCCCGCGCCACCCACGATGGTGTTGTCGGTAATGGCGCTGGAATCCACGGTCAATGTTAGCACGCCGGACTGGTTGGCGACGAAGAGGCCGGCTCCGCGGACGTCCTGGGCCGAGAAGTTGGAGGCCGAGACGGTGGTTTCGCCGAACGGGATGCCGGCATAGTTGTTGGTGAAGGGCGTGGAGTCGATGGCGATGATGTGCGCCGCCGTGTTGGTGCTGCCGGCTGGGACGAAATAGGCCATGCCGCCGCCGTAGGCGAAGCCGCTGACGCCGCCATCGGTTCCAGGTCCGAAGAAAACGTCATTGTGATTGAAATTGCTGCTGCTGATGGTGACGTCGGTGATGTTGTCGGTGGCCGCGATGGCGCCGCCGTAAACGGAGCCGCCGTCGCCGCCCAAGGCTCCTTCGTTGAACTCCGGACCCCCGCTGTCGCCGCCCGCACCGCCGACCACCTGATTGCCGGAGGAGGCCTTGGGGCTGCCAAAAATGCCGTCGGACACGCTCAGACTGCCCGAGAGGATGTCGAGCGCTCCGCCGCGGGCGACGGCGACGTTGCCGCCGTCGCCGTCGAACCCGTCGAAGCCGGAAGGTCCACGGAACACGTTGCTCCCGGCGATGAAACCGCCGAGGCCGCCGCTGCCGTGGGTGCCGCCGTCGCCGCCGTTGCCCGTGGTGACGATGCAGGCGATGAAACTGGAGTTGGTGAAACTCGCGGAGGTTCCCAGCGCGACGACCGCGCCGCCTTCGGCCATCAGGACGTCGCCGCCCTTCCCGGCGTCGCCGCCGTTGCCGCCCCGTCCGGGGTTGCCGTTGAGGGCGCCTGCTCCCGCGCTGCCTGCGTTTCCACCCGTTCCGCCGTTTCCGCCGTTCCCGCCCTTTCCACCGTTTCCACTGGTCGCGTCATTGCCGACATTGAGCGCATCGGGCAAGAAACTGCTGCCGCCGACCGTAAGGGCTCCCGCGGTCATGTAGATGCCGCCTCCATGCGACGAGCCGCCGATCCCGCCGTCCCCGGCGATTCCGCCGTCGCCGCCCTTGCCGCCTCGGCCGCCGGCGCCTCCCGGAATCCCTTTACTGCTGCCTCCCCCGTTTCCGGCGTTTCCGCCGATGCCTCCGGCGCCGCCGCTTCCGCCGAGACCGCCGAGACCGCCGATGGCCTCATTGCCGGAGAATTGAATGGCGCTCAGCGTGGTGATCGTGCCATCGCTCCAAATGGCTCCGCCAAAGGCGTCGCCGCCGTCGCCGCCCCGGCCGCCGTCGCCGCCGGCGCCGCCGCCGCCGCCGTTGCCGCCATCGCCGCCCGCGACCGTCGCGTTGGATTTGGCGCCGTCGGCCCCGTTGCCGCCGTTGCCGCCGCCGCCGCCGTCGCCGCCGTTGCCGCCGTTGCCGCCTATGGCTTTGTTGTCGGTGAAGGATGTTCCGATAATGGCGATCGTGCCGTGGTTATAGATGGCGCCTCCGTCGGCCTCGCCCCCGCGCTCGCCGCGCTCGCCGCCCTCGCCGCCGCCGCCGCCGCCGCCGCTGCCACCCGGATTGAGACCGCCGGTGGCAGCCGCGCTGCCGCCGCCGTCGCCGCCGTCGCCCCCCAAGGGACCATAGTTGCTGTCGATGACGGCGGGGAAGCCGGGAGTACCGGGCGAGCCGCCGGGGCCGCCGTCCCCGCCGTCGCCGGCAACGTTAGAATTCCTGAAACCGCCGATGCCGCCGGCGCCGCCGATGGTGCCGTTCGCGTTTTGGCCGTTGGTGCCGCCTTGGCCGCTTGGGCCGTTTTGGCCGACGAACCCCAGAGCTTGATTGTCGGTGAAGGCGCAGTTGCTGTTGACGAGCAGCGTGGCGTTGATGTCGTTGTAGATGCCGCCGCCCGCGCCCAAACCGTAGTTGGTGAAGTTGCTGGCGGGGGAGTCGGGATGTGTCGTCAAGTCCGCGTTGCCCGCCGCGATGTTGCTCGCGATGATCGTGTTATTGAGGGTCAGGGTGGCGCCGTTCCCCGTGCCCGGCGCGCCTTCGGCATTGTAGATGCCGCCGCCGCGACCCGGAGGACCGCCGATGACACCCAGGGCAAAGCCGTTGGTGACAATGTCATTGTCCAGCGTCAACTGGCCGCCGTTGAAAATATCCCCGCCCTGGTTGCCGGCGGCGAAGACGTCGGCAACGATCGGCGAGGCGTTGCCGTTCGTAATGGTCAGGTTTTTGATGGTTACATTCGCCAGGTTGGAAGTGACGTCGAAGACGCGGCTTCCCGGCGCGCCGAAGGGGACGCCGGGACCGGGCAAGATGAAACCGCCGCTGATGGCCAGCGCGCTGGCGCCGGGCCCCTCGATGGTCATGTTCTGCGTGAGCTTCAACTCGCCGTTCCGAAGCGTGATCGTGCCGCCGATGTTGCCGGCGAAAACGATGGTGCTGCCGGCGTTGTTGGGGTTGTCCGCCTGGACAACGCACCAGCGCAGATCGCCCGAGTTCGGGCCGGTCTGCAAGCCGGCGGAAGTCCCGAAATCTCCCCCAAGATTGACCGTGAAGGTCATCGGCGTCGGCGACAGAAGAGTCCGATCTTCCAGAGTTTCCAAACGTGGGCGCACCCGGCAAGGGCGCGGCCGATCGAGCGTTGATCCGCTGTTCCGAGGACGACGTGGGACAAGCCAACGACGGAGCGTGCGGAGCCAGAGTATGCGGTGCATGGAGCGAACCTCTTTACAACTGCAACTGGGTCAGTCGCGATTCCTGAGCTAACAAGAAGAAAAAGAAATCGACCAGGATGCCGGGCACGTTGATTCCGGCGCCGGAGGGGGCGAAGAGACCGCTGGAGTCGTTAAAGGCGACGGTCAGCGGGTGCGGGAAGACGAGATTGAGTAGCAGGTTGAAGTCGAGCACCGGCGTGGCGATGACGGCGACCGCGACGCCGTTGACCACCGGCGCGGTGACGCTCTGGCCGTTGACCTGGAAGGTGGCAACGCCCTGGCTGATCACGAAGCCAAAGGGATTGGTGACCTCGGCCACCACGGTCTCGAGCTGGACCAACCCGACGTAAGTGTTCTGCATCGCCACGATGACGGTCGAAGTCGGGACGCCGGAAACGCCCGGCGGAAGCGCCGGAGGTCCCGGCGGGGCTGGAGGCGAGGGAGGCGAGGGCGGCGAGGGCGGCGATTGCGACTCGAAAGCGCCGACATCCACCGCGCCGCCGGAGACCCGCACGAACGGGATGCCCCGCTGATCGGTCGGATTGGGGCCGAATAGCGCGGGGGTGATCAGGGCGGTGTTGCCGGTGTTGATGGCATCGCTGCCGCTGAGCAGGGCCACGGTGGAGGTCGGTCCTCCGTTGTTCTGCAAGATTCCGAGATGGAGGTTCGCCGCCGCCGATGCGCCGATCTGGTCGCCGGCCCCGAACCCGCTGGCGCCGGTGTTGTTGCCGACGATGTTGCCTGCCTGGCTGGTGAAGGTGCCGAATACGTCGGGCGAGGCGCCGCCCGAGTTCAAGGCGAGGATGGTGTTGCCGACAATGTTGGTGCCGCCCGCCGCGTCGTAGCCACCCCCCGTACCGATGCCGGTGACACCCTGAGTGCCGTCTTTGCCGCTGACGCCAGCTCCGGAACCCGGCGCGCCGCCGAGCCAACCGCTCGGCGCCAGATTGTCAACGATGGTGTCATTGATGAAGGTGGCGGTGCCGCTGTTGACGAAAACCGCTCCGCCGGCGACGTTGCCGCCGTTGCCGCCGTTGCCGCCGTCGTTAAAGGGCACGCCGGCCGGCGTGCCGGCGGCGCCACCGGAGCCGCCGGTGCCGCCGGTGAGACGGTTGCCGTTGCCGGTGGAAGTGCCGGAGGGGCCGCCGAAGGTGCTGTTGATGACGGTCAGGTTGGTGTTGTTGGCCTCGAACAGGGCGCCGCCCTGCGCGGTGCCGCCGATGCCGCCGTTGCCGCCCGGACCGCCATTGCCGCCGGTGCCGACCCCGCCGAAGCCGCCGCCGCCGCCGCTGGCCGCGTTGCTGGCCAGCGTGCTGGAGGTGAGCAGGAAGGTGGACGCGGAGGCGACCTTGGTGTTGAGGCTGGAGTTGTAAATGGCTCCGCCGCTGGCCGCTCCCCCGGCTCCGCCCGCCGCGAACTGGCCCGGCAGGGCGTTGTTGTTCAAGGAGCCGCCGCCGGGATTCGAGGAACCGGCCCCCCCGATGCCGCCCACGCCGCCGGACGCCGTGTTGCCCGCGAGGGTGGCCCTGTTCACGACGACCGTGTTGATGCTGACCGCGTCGGACAGCAGGAAAAGTCCTCCGCCCTGGGCCGTGCCGCCCGCTCCGCCGTTGCCGCCGAGGATGTAAGCCGAACCGGCGGGACCGGCATCGCCGCCGTTGCCGCCGTTGCCGCCCGTCAACGAATTGCTGGACACCGAACCACCGGCGAGCGTGAAATTGAGCGTGACGGTGGAGGTGTTGTTGAAGGCGACGGCGCCGCCCTGAGACAGTCCACCGTTGCCAGCGGCGCTGCCGTCGCCAAAGCCGAATCCGCCCTCTCCGCCGACCCCGCCGGTGGCGGCGTTGCTTTGCAAATTGTCCGTGTTCAGGAGCAGGTTGGAGTTGACGGTGTACAGGCCGCCGCCGTGAACATTGCCGCCGTTGCCGCCCACCGAACTGAAGCTCCCCGTGGCGCCCGCGCCGCCGATTCCCCCCTGCACCTTGTTGCCGGTGAGGGTGGTGCTGGTCAGCGTGGAGGTCATGGTGCCGATTTCCTCGACGATGGAAATCGCGCCGCCGCCGGCGTCCTGGGCATCCCCGCCCGATCCGCCCAAACCGCCAACGGGAGGGGGGGGAGCGCCGCCGGGTCCGCCGGCGCCGCCGGTGCCACCCGTCACGGAGTTGGTGGCGAAGTTACTGCTCGTGATCGAGGCGACCAGGGTGCCCCCATTGGTGTTGTCGTAGGACAGGGCGCCGCCGAAAGCTTGTCCGGCGTTGCCGCCGTTGCCGCCGTTGCCGAAATCATTGCCGCCGGTGCCGCCCTTGCCTCCCGCTCCCGATGTGATGGCGTTGTTGGTGAAGGTGTCGTTGGTGAGCGTGAGATTGGAGGCGGTGCGGCTGAGGGAGACAGCTCCGCCGAAGACGAAGGCGCCGGTGCCGCCGTTCCCGGCGTTGCCGCCGCCGAAGATGACCGCATTGCCGTCGCCGCCTTTGCCGCCGACCCCGCCCGCGCCGCCATTGACCTGGTTGCCCGCCCCGGCGCCGCCGAAGGTGCTGTTGACCAGGGTCACGTTGCCCGTGACGGCCGCGATGGCGCCGCCAAAGCCAAAGGTTCCATCGCCGGCTCGGGAGCCATTCCCGCCCGAGGTAATGGGGCCGCCGCCGTTGCCGCCGGCGCCACCGTTGCCCCCTGTCCCCGAGTTGACCTGGTTGCCGGTGAAGGTGAGGGCCGCGTTAACGCCGCCGATCAGATCGCCGCCCGCGTTGTAGACGGCGCCGCCGAAGCCTCGGCCGGCGCTGCCGCCGATCGCGCCATTGCCGCCATTGCCATTGGTACCGCCGACGCCGCCGGCGCCGCCCACGGCGCCGTTGCCGCTGTTGGCCATGTTCTGGTTGAACTGGTCGCCGTCGAGCGTCAGGGCGCCTCCCGCGTTGAACAATCCACCGCCCTGAGCATCCCCGCCGCCGCCGGCGACGGCTCCGTTGCCGCCCGCCTTGTTGGTTCCGCCGGTTCCGCCGGTTCCGCCGTTGCCTCCGATGCCGCCGACCGCCTTTTCCTGGCTGATCTTGCTGTTGGTGATCGTGAGAGATCCTTTGGTGCCGGCGATACTGCCCCCCTCGGCCGATCCACCGACGCCGCCGGCGCCGCCGTTCCCGGCGTTGCCTCCGGTCGTGCCCGCCGGGCCGCCCTTGCCGCCCTTGCCGCCCGCCGCCGCGGCGCCGCCTTGAGCCAAATCCCCCGAAAGCGAGGCGTGGCTGATGGTGTTAAGGGTGCTCAGGCTTGCGATGGCGCCTCCAATGGCGTTGCCGCCGTTGCCGCCCTTGCCGCCCAATCCGCCCACGCCGCCGGGCGCCGCAGCCCCGCCCTTGCCGCCGGTGCCACCCGCGCCGCCGACTCCGGCCGCGCCGCCTATGGCGTTGTTGTCGCTGAAAGTGGTGAAGCTGAAGGCGGTCACGGTGCCCGCATTGAAGATGGCCCCTCCCTCGGCCAGGCCGCCATTGCCGCCGTCGCCGCCCGCGCCGCCCGCGCCGCCGCGGCCGGTTCCATCGCCATTTCCGCCGGTGCCGCCCGCGCCGCCCGCGCCGCCCGTGCCGCCCTGAGCCAAATTGTTGGAAAAGAGGATTTGCTTTGTAAGGGATGTTCCAATTATGGTGAGGGTGCCGTTGGTGTAGATGCCTCCGCCCTGGCCCGCGCCGCCGTCTCCGCCGCCGCTTCCGGACGAACCATCCGAGCCCGGCTGGTTGCTGTTCGCGGGAGCGTTGAGGCCGGGGAGACCGTTGGCTCCGTTGAAGCCGTTGCTGCCGATGGCCTTATTGTTCGTGATCTTGCTGCCGTTCTGGAGCGTCACGGTGCCGCCGACGTCGTTGAAAATGGCGCCGCCTGCCCCCAGGCCGAAGAACCCTTGAGCTGTATTGCCGGAGACAGTTGTGTTGTCCAGCGTCAGCGTGGCGTTTTGAGCGTTAAAAATGCCGCCGCCGCGTCCCTGGGGACCACCGATGAAACCGGCGGACAAGCCGTTGCTGATAGTATCGTTGGTCAGCGTCAGGATGCCGCCGTTGAATATGTCGCCGCCCTGGTTGCCGGGCTGGGTGATCTTGGGCGAGGCGTTGCCGGCAGTGATGGTCAGACCGGAGATGCTCACCGTCGCGTTGGGCGCGCTGATTTCAAATACCCGGAAGGTGTTGTTGCCGCTGATGGTCAGGTTGTTGGCGCCCAACCCCGTGATGGTCGTGCTTTCCGTGATTTGCAGTTCCCCCTGGGTGAGCAGGATGGTCTGGCCGCTCAGGCCGGGGGCGAAGGTGATGGTGCTGCCGGCGAAGTTGGGATTGTCGGCCACGTTGATGCAGTAGCGTATGTCGCCGCTGGTGCCCGTCCCGGTGCCGGCATCGCCGAGGGCGTTGACCTGGAGGGCCAACGGCGCTAAGAGCGTCCGGTCCTCCAGCACTTCCAGTCGTGGCCGGGTGCGCGTGTTTCCGCGCCGAATGGGCAGAGAGGGGGTGGAACGGGGAAACAGCCAACGGCGGACGCGGCGAAACCACAAGGAGCGCATCATGGGAGAGAATCCTGGCGCTAAGGTCGGTTATTGAGGCCCACCCGAATTAAGCAACGTAGGGTGGGGAAACTCCGAAAGACGGCAGGGGGTTGGGCATTAGCTCACGCGAGCTTGAGTCACCGGAATGACTCGAAGGAATGCCTTTTTCTTCTGTTCCGTTACAAACCGTCTTTTAGATATAACCGTTCCCTCAAGCGATGACAAGGTAATTTAGGCAAGTATAGCATCTTTTGTGTCCTGGGCGAAAAAGATGAGCATGAGGAACGAAAGCGAATGTCCGTTTCCGAAGGCGCGATGGATTGCGCTAAACGGTTGAATCGAGACGAGATAGGCAGGTGGGAAGACAAGAGGATCGCGGGGAATGGAGCCGCTTCAATCCCGCCGTCAACAATAACTGCGGTGAGATACTATGAATTGCAGCGATAATAGCGATCGCTGAACATTCGGAGGTCGCGCCGGCGAGACCGGAGAGGTCTCGCCGGATGACATTGGGTTGTCACTGCGAGGCCCGCGCGGTTTAGAACCGCAGGCTAAGACCGAAGTTGATGCCCTGCGCCCAGAAGTCGGTGCCGCTCCAGTTAAAGCTCGGCTGCGACGGACCGGGCACCGCGGCGTTGAAGGCCTGCGAGGACGGGATCTTGGTGCGATCGACAGAGCGGTTGATCAGATCGCCGGGACGGGCCACATTGCTGAAGTAAAGGATGGTATAGCCCATCATCAGGCGGATCTGCGGAGTGATCTCCACGCTGAACCACAGGTTGCCTTCCGGGACGACGGCGAGGATGTTGCGCGTGAACGAGCCGCTGTTGCTGGGCAGGGCGTACAGGCCGCCGGAGGTGACGGCGTTCAGGCCGATGGTCGGATCGAGCGCGGCCGTGGAGCCGGAGATTTTGGCCTCTTCGCGCATGGTGCCCAGCGCCACCTTGGCGGTGCCGTTGACGGTGAAACGCCACCAGCTGATGCCGCCCCGCACGCCGATCTGTCCGCCGTAAAACTGGTTGAGAGTGCGGAACGTATCGGCGATGGCGATGTTGCTGCCGGCCGTGAGCGGCTGGCCGTCGAAGAAGGAGATGCCGTTGCCGATGACGGCGCTGGACTGACTGATGGTCAAGCCGTCGCGCAAATTGAGGTAGCGGAAACCGCCCAGCGCCGTGAGGTAAGTCGTGACTTCATCGGGTTCGCCGTTGCGCTCGATCGGCAGCAGCATGTTGGCGTCGAAGCCGTAGAGGTTGGTTGTGGAGGCGATGTTGAGCGAGCCGTTGAAGGCGTTGGGGGCCGACACGAACAGCACCGTTTCGTTGCCGCCGCGGGCGTCGACGATCGGCCGGGCCAGCACCGGATTACCGCCCTCGTCGGAGTTGAACCCGAAACTGGTGCCGCGCTGGCTCAGGTAAAAGAAGTTGCCGTCCACCCCGAACGAGTTGTCGCAGTTGATCCAGCCGGCGCCAACGCGGAAGCCGCTGAACGGCCCCTGGTTGAGGTTGCTGTCGCCGGCCAACACCTGCGTGTTGGGCTGCCCGAGGATGCCCGATCCCAGCGAAATCGGATTGGTCAGCGGGCCGGTCGTCAGCAGCGGCGGACTGACGGGAGCGGGTTTCAACCACCACAGGAGGTATTCCCCGTCCAGCCATACGCGCATGCTGCCATCCGGCTCGGGGCCCGCGAACGTCGATCCGGTCAGGACCAACACGACCAGAATCGCACCCAGATAGCCTTTTTTCATCGCGCACTCCCTCGCGCTGGGCCTAACCCGCCGGACGCGCTTCCGCGTTGGAATCGTCCGGCTAGTGCCACGTCGTATCCTCACTAAACTCATCGGAAGCCCTAGAGGGCGAAGTTCAGTGAAATCCGTTGGAACTGTCGCCCTCCTTGTCATTCTTACAATCTTCACTTTCTTCCCATACTACCCAGACGCCACTGTTTTCCCGCGTTTCTCGTCGAGGCAGTTGAAAATGTTCATGGGGGTTAACGCGGAAACGCCAGCACGTAAAGAAATGTTAACAGGCATGGACAAGATGAGCCGCCCAACAAGATTTGGTGCGCAGCAGCGCGTTTGTACTGGTTTGAGGCGGGCGCATGATTTGGTGGTTGCGTCGGATTGGTAAGAGATGATTTGCTGGTTCAGCTGCGCTGGAGTTGCTTATGGAAGATGCAAACGGAAGTAAATTGTTTGGCCGCGACGTGGAGCGAGCGCCTTCGCGCGCCCCACGTCGCGGCCAAACGAGCAGCGGAAATCGGAAAGCGACGACACGGCTATTCAGAAAGAGGATTCCAGTTGGGTAGAGTCGCGCGGATGGAGGGTGTTTCCGGCACAGGAGAAAAGGGGAAGATGGGCAATTCCAGTCTGGCACCTGCTCGGGAATTTGATAAGCTTAAGGCCGGTGGCCGGCGCCGGCCACCCCACACCAGGCCCCTGGGCCGCGCGCGACGCCATCGGGCCGACGAGATCACCGCGAAGCAGATAATCCCATGCTGAACCTCTCCTGGACGAATTGGCTCAAGGGGACGTTTTCATCAAAGCGAAGGAACCGCCGGCGAAGCAAGCTCAAGCCGCGGTCGCGCCGTTCGCGCCGCCTTGAGGTGGAATGCCTGGAAGATCGCACTCTGCCCTCGGTCGCTGTCCCAACCTACATGATCGAAGTCCCACCGGACCAGCCCTATCAGAGCGCCGGACCGGTCGGCTTCACGCCGCAGCAGATCCGCACGGCTTACGGGATCGACCAACTGTACGGCATTATCGGCGACGGCAGTGGTCAGACCATTGCCATCGTGGACGCCTACGACGATCCCAACTTCGTGGACAGCACCAATCCCAATTTCCTCACCAGCGACCTGCACCAATTCGACGCCCAATTCGGTCTGCCCGACCCGCCCAGCTTCACGAAACGGGATCAAAACGGCGGCACCAGCCTACCGGGCACCGACCCGGCCGGCGCGGGCAACCCCAATTTTGAAGGGGAGGAAGCGTTGGACGTGGAATGGGCGCACGCCATCGCCCCTGGGGCCAACATCATCCTCTTCGAGGCCAATTCCGCCAGCCCCAGCGACCTGAATGCGGCCGCCGCCACCGCTGCCAACACGCCGGGCGTTTCCGTGGTGTCCATGAGTTTCGGCGGCGCCGAAACCAGCAGCGATCCGAGCGACAATAGTATCTTCACGACGCCGTCCGGTCACAACGGCGTGACTTTTCTCGCCTCCACCGGCGATAACGGATCTCCCGGCGGCTATCCGGCTTACTCTCCCAACGTCGTCGCCGTCGGCGGCACCAACCTGACGCTCAACGCCAACAACAGTTACAACAGTGAAACGGGTTGGGGCAACGGCGCCAACAGCTCGACTCAAGGAGGAAGCGGCGGCGGCATCAGTCAGTTCGAGACCGAGCCGGCCTTCCAGCAGAGCGTGCAGAACACGGGCTTTCGCACGATCCCCGATGTCGCCTTCGTCGCCGATCCTGCCACCGGCGTGGCCGTCTACGACTCGTACAACAACGGCACCTCCACGCCTTGGGACCAGGTCGGCGGCACCAGTCTGGCTTGCCCCTGCTGGGGCGGCCTTATCGCCATCGCCGATCAGGGGTTGGCCCAGATCGGCGTCTCCTCGCTGGACGGATCCAGCGAGACGCTCCCCGACCTTTACAAACTGGCGCAAACGAAACCCGGCGATTTCCACGACATCACGTCGGGAAACAATGGCAGCTTCTCGGCGGGACCGGGTTACGACGAGGTCACGGGCCTGGGCAGCCCGGTCGCCAACTTGCTCATCCCCGACCTGGAACACCTTCACGCTATCAAGGTCCACGACATCGCCTTCAGCGCCACGGAAGGGCAAGCGCTCAACAGTATTCCCGTCGCCACGTTCAACGGGGTGAACGGCAGCGCGGCGGGCGACTTCACGGCCACCATCACCTGGGGCGACGGCGCCGTGACGACGGGCACCGTCGTGGATGACGGCAACAACACGTTCAGCGTCCTGGGCAGCCACACCTATATCAACGCCGGAACCTACACCTTCACGGTATCGGTGCAGGACACCGTCACCAACACGGCGGGCAGCGACACCATCCACGTCAACGTGGCCGACGCGCCGCTCCTGGGGTTCGGGCAGGCACTCAACAGTCAGGTCGGGGGGTTCCTGAGCAATGTTCTGGTCGGGGTCTTCACGGACACCGACCCGACCGTGCGAAGTCCCGGACAATACTCGGCGACGATCGAGTGGTTCGAGGGCAACGGACTCGTCGTCACCTCGCCCGGCCGCATCGTGTCGTTCTCGGGCAACACCTTTGAAGTTTTCGGCGACGACCCGTTCAGTCTTCCGTCCGGCGGGCTGTTCCCCGTAGAGGTGGTGGTCACGGATCTCAATGGCGGCGCCTCGGTCACGATCAACAGTAAGCTGAGCGTGGCGAGCAATCCCGCCATTCCGCCGGGGATTCCGCAGTTCGGGGGAGATACCTCCGTCGTCACGTCGCAGTTCGCCACGATGGAGGACGCGCTGACGAATCTGCTGTTATCGGAACGGCTGTTCCTGGAGTCCGTCGCCTTCGGCACGCTGGACCAGCAGCAGCACGGTTTCTCCAACCTGGTCAACGCCTTCTTCGCCTACCAAGCGGCCGTGTTCAGCTATGACATGAGTTTGCCGATGTAACGTCCTTAAGAGGGAAGCTCACCGCCTCACCAAGCTCCTTATTCTTGCGGTTGCAGTAAGCGCAGGCCGATGGGCAGCGAATCGCCGAGCATTTGCCCTTGCTCCTCCTGCTCCAACTCCGACACTTCCTCGACCATGCGCACCCAATGACTTGGAACCGACTGGCCGCGCAGCACGCGCAGCACGCGCTCGCGGTGGGCGTCGTCGATGTCGAGGGCGCGCTGGCCGGTGCGGCGGGCCAGCTGCGACAGACAGAACGCCCACGCCAGCCGCTCGCTCTGGTTGCCCGGCGCGAAAGGCAAGATCGCCTCCAGCCATTTCTCCACCACCTGATGATGCACGACGGCGTTGAGCGGGCCGTACAACAGCGCCCGCGCTCCCAGGCGCGTCAGCGCCCAGAAGCCGTAGGTCGGCACCGGACTGCGGCGCAGCGGCTTGAGCAGCACGGCGCCCAGCGCCTCCTTGTGCTTGACATCGAGACGCTCGAAGGCGGCGGCGGCGCGCCACATCTCCGCCAATTCGTTGGCGCCGGGACGCGCGATCGCCTTGCCCTTGGCCGGCAGCAGCACGGCGCGCAGCCGATCGTACAGCGCTTGCTGCAAGGTCGAATGCAGACCACCGGCGACGCGCCGCCACATGATCCAGGCGTCGGCGCCCGTCTCGGTCAGCCGCGGCGCCGTCCCGCGCGCTCCTTTGCCGGCGTCGGCGCGCGGGGGCGCCGCCATCATCTTCCACAACTGCTCGATGCGGAAGCGGTCCATCGGATCGCCGAAACCCGGACGCAGACAATACCCGACCAGGTTATACCAGCGGCTCAGGTGCGACGGCGAACGGCGGCGCTCGTCGGCGATCTCGGCGAGAAACTCCCACAGGCGGCGACACAAGCCGGTCGGCCAGGCGTGACGCGGAGCGTCCAGCGCCGCCTCCAGCGCTTTCGTCAACTCTTGTGGTGACAAGGCGTTGTCACTCGATTCCGTCTCGCCGCCGTAGGCGGCGCGGATCAGCCGCGCCGCGTCCTGCACCTGCGCTTCGGGCCACACGTCGGTGAGAGCCGATCCGTCGCCGGCGCTTCCGGCTCCGTCGGGCGAAGGCGTGTCCTGCACGAGGTCGCGGACGTTGAACTCCAATCGCCAACGGTTGTTGCCGTCGCGGGCCACGCAAAACAGTTCCAGCGTGCCGATGGCGGTGCTGCGCGCCGCCAGCGTCACCGGCACCGATTTGGTGCCGCTGCGCTTGCCGCCGCGCAGCACCGTATGCAGGGGCGGCATCCGCAACAGCTGATCCGCCGCCACCGTCAACAGATCGCCGGCCCGGTCGTCGCCGCGCACCGTCGAGGTGTACAGCGGGAACATCACCGGCTGTCCCAGCGCCAGCTCCAACTCCGGTTTGTCCAGAACGATGTCCTGTCCTTCCTCCATGTGCTGGGGTACGACGCAGACGACAGTAACGGTTTCGTTCCCGTCGCCGGCGCTGCGGGCTTGTTGCACGCCGACGTAATAGGAGCGAGCGATGCCGCCGCCGATGCGCCGTCCGCCGGTATGTCGCAGCCAGGCGAAGTACGCCGCCCCCCAGGCGACGGCCAGATCCAGCGACGGGTTCGTCAACACCAGCGGCTGCCACGGGTGCGCCGGCCGTTCGTACCAGTGGCGCAGCACCTCGACCACGCGCTGACGCAGGGCGGACGGCTGAAAGACGCCGCCGTTGAACAGGATGGCCGTCGGCGCGGCGGTGCCCGGAGCGGTCTGGTTCTTGAGGAAAGCGGCGAGATGGCGCGTGATGGCGGGATCGCTGACGTAAGGCAGGCCCATCTCGTGCAGACCCGCGCGCGCCCCGCGCTGGGGCAGGGCGTCGGCCTCCACCATCGGAAAGAAACCGTCGAGGACCACCTGCCGCACGTCCGCCGGCGTCAGCTTGGCGTGCAGCGTTCCGCCGATGACGGCGCGGCCGCGGCCGATCACCGTCACGGTGTAGTTGTCCGGCGGCGTCGGACCCAGCAGCGTCTCCTTGGCCAAACGGCACGCCTGCGTCAGTAGGCCGTACTGCACGGCGTCGAGGCGGCCGGCGCCCGGCAGCTTGGTCTCGACGAACTTGGCCAGCGCCAGATCCATGTTGTCGCCGCCCAGCAGCAGATGATCGCCGACCGCCTGACGCACGAACCCGAGTTCGCCTTGCTGCTCGACCGCCTCGATGAGACTGAAATCGCTGGTGCCGCCGCCCACGTCCACCACCAAACAGCGCATCCCCGGTTTCAGCGCCGCCGCCTCTTTCGCCGAGTGCGTCACCTGCCAGCAGTAAAAGGCCGCTTGCGGCTCCTCCAGCAGAATCAGATCCTCCAGGCCGGCCTTGCGCGCCGCCTCGACGGTCAGGTTGCGGGCCACGTCGTCGAACGACGCCGGCACCGTCAGCACGACGGTCTGCTTTTCCAGCCGATCGTCCGGCCGGTCCTTCGCCATGACAGCGTTCCAACTCTCGACCATGTGGCGCAGGTAGCGGGCCGACGCCTCGATGGGTGAGACGCGCGGCACGTCCGGCGGCGCGGTCCACGGCAGCAGACCGGCCGAGCGATCAACGCCGCCGTGACACAGCCACGACTTCGCCGAACTAACAAGTCGTCCGGGCACCTTGCCGCCGTGGTTGCGCGCGAACTCGCCGACCGCGTGGTCGCGCCGCGGCTCCCACGGCAGCGCCGTCGAACCCGGCGGCAGATCGTGTTGGCCCGGCAAATACAGAAACGACGGCAGTAGCGGCCGTTCCTTGACTTCGCCGGGAGCCACCAGTTGCGGAATAGGAAAGGGCTTGATGTCGAGGCGGTCGCCGCGGCGCGGCCGCTGCAAATCGAGATACGCCAGGGCGCTGTTGGTCGTGCCCAGGTCGATGCCAATCAGATAACGTGCCATGAGTCGTTGATCGCTTACAGGGTTTTTGGAGGGCAAGGCCCGCTCTCTTCATCATACGAGCTTGTCTCGACGCGATGCCAGGCGAGCTGAGGGCGGCCATCGCTTCGCGTTCAGCGTCGATTATGCGTCTGAACGGCCGCTTGGCACCGGATTTGAACACTATTTCCGGAAGTAGAGCGTCCTTGTCGCCCTCAATGGTTCAGGAACAGGAGAGAGACATGAGTAGTAAATACGGAGCGAAGGCCCAGAAGTCGGTCAAGAATGCGATGCACGAATACAAGAAAGGCGAGCTGAAGAGCGGCAAGTCCGGCCACAAGGTCAAGAGCCGCAAGCAAGCCATCGCCATTGGGCTGTCCGAGGCCCGAAAGAAAGGCGCCAAGGTGCCGTCCAAGAAGAAAGCGAGTAAGTAAGCAACCTTTCGCCGCGCCGCCCAGTGGAACGCGTTCGCGCTCCGCTGCGCAGCGCGGCGAACCCAAATTCGCCAGCGCAATTCGTGGCAGAGTCCGCCACCACCGCCCCATCAAAACAGCCGACCATCGCTTTTTCCGGGGGATGGCTCGGCCTATCGGCGTTTCGTTCTCGCGGCCGGTCGTGCGGCCGCTCCCATCTCACCCCTTTCCCAAGGAGGATCCGGGCATGTACAAATTGTTGCTTCCCACCGGAATGATCGCCCTCTTGTTGAGCGCGCTGACTTTGGCCGCGCAGACGCCTCCGGATACGACTCGAACTGCGCCGAAGCAGCCTCCGGCGACGACCCCGCAGAAGACCGCCCCGGATCGCGGCGCGATCCAGACGGACAAACCGCCCTCGAAAAGCGACGCCAAATCCGACAAACAAACGCGACGACGAAGGCACAACCGCGTGTATCTGGGCGTCTGCACCATTCCCGTCGAGGACATGAGCAATCGGATGCGGCGGAAGCTGAAACTCAAGGACACTGACGGTGTCATCGTGGTCGAGGTGATGCCGGATTCTCCGGCGGAAGAGGCTGGACTGAAGCACGGCGACATCATCACGCACGTCAACGGCAAGCTCATCGAGGATGAGGACGAGTTGTGCGACGATCTGAATCAGCTGGGACCGGGGAAGACGGTCAAACTGGACGTCTGCCGCGACGGCAAGAAGCAGGAAATCAAGGCCGAGCTGGACGAAAGTCCCGCTCAGGAATTCGCGCCGCCCCACTCCGGACTCGAGCCGGGCTTCCAGGAGAGGTTCTCCGGTCGGGAGCGCGAACTGCTGGAGCGGATCGACCATTTGGAACGGAGGCTCTACCATCTGGAGAACCACTTGCAGGATCTGGAGAGGAATCGCTCGGCCCGTGGTCAGTGACAAGGTAGGCACGACGTTTGCATAATCCTCCCTTTGCATCCGCGGAGCGTTTCAATGGTGTTCTGCGGGTAATCGGGAGCCGAAACAAGGACGGCCCGAGCGGATGCTCGGGCCGTCTTTTCTTCCGGCTCGAACGCAAACCGCCTCCTTCGGGGCAACCGACGGGAAGACGATCATGAACAAACAGCAAAACGAAAAGTACCGGCAGCGTCTGACGGACATGGCCGTTCGTTTGCGGGGAGCCGACGCCTCCGTGGGAGGCGAGGCGCTGCGTCAAGTCGGCGGCGACGCGAGCGGGAACCTGTCCAATGTCCCTCAGCATCTTGCCGACATCAGCACGGATGCGTTCGAGCAGGAGATGAGCGCCAGCCTGCTGCAAAACGCGCGGGAATTGCAAGCGGAGGTCGCCGCCGCCCTCGATCGCGTCGAGCAAGGCGGCTTCGGAAAATGTCAGCGCTGCGGCCGCGATATCGCCGGGGAACGTCTGCAAGCGGTGCCCTACGCGCGCTTCTGCGTCGCTTGCGCCCAGAACGCCCAGGAAGACGGCGAGGTTGGTTTCCAGCCCACGCTGCTGCGTTGATTACATCAGGAGCGGAACATGGAACAGGTAACAGACAGAAGGAGGGTGGGGCCGGGAAGGTTCCTTCCGCCGCCCGGCGTCCGAGAGAGCAGACGGAAGGGCGTGGCCGGCGAGAGAGAAAAGAGGCACCGCGGCGCGCGATGGTCGCCGCGACAGACCTTGCGATTGCCTTGCTTCCGAGGTGAAGCGAAGCGGTAGATCCGGGTGAGCCGAAGGCAATGGTTGCTCGGCTCGTGGCACCCGGAAGGAGGAAGCCATGAAAGAGTACGTGGTGTACCGTCACGGCTGGAACGCCGACAACCAGAGCAGGGACGCCGGGCTGCCCGAGAAAATGGCGGTGGCGCGCGTCGAGGCGCCCAGCCCCGAAGAAGCCTGCCGCCGCGCCGCGCCGCGCGTGACGCTTCACGAGAATCAGTATCTCACGGCCGAACCGGCCGCCGAGGTGGACGCCCGCGAGAACAATCTCAACCTCCGGGCTGAAGCACTGTGACGCGCGGATCCCACAGAGGGCGAGGACTCGACACGCCCACTCCCTGACGCTGCTCTCCTTCGGGAGTGAGTTCGGCCCTGGAAGCAGCAGAAACAGGCTCTCGCGCCGTCCCTCCGCCCCCGCGGGTTCCGCACGGACATGAGCAGCAACCGCGATGCCGTTTCGCATGGGTATCACCTTGCATCCTCCAGAGAACATATCTTCTCAACCGCAACTTCGCCGGCGCGCTCGGCAAGGCCGGACTCCTTTCTCTACACTATGCCGCAGTGGATAGCGAATTCTCCTCCCCTTCCGTAAGAGGTGTGCAATGGCGCTTCGTTCTCGCTTGGCGGTGTGTTCCTTCTTCCTTCTGCTGAGTGGCGCGGAGTTCGCCCTTGGGGCGGATAAGGAGCCTGCGAAGATGGACAAACTGTGGGTCTACCTCGGCACCTACACCGGCGGCAAAAGCAAAGGAATCTATCGCTGCGAGTTGGACCTGGCGAGCGGCAAGCTCAGCGAACCGATGCTGGCGGCCGAGACGAAAAATCCCTCCTTCCTCGCTGTACATCCCAGGCATCGCTACCTGTACGCTGTCGGCGAACTCTCCGGTCCCAAAGGCGGCGCCGTCAGCGCCTTCGCCCTCGATCCCAAAAGCGGCGAACTGAAAGCCCTCAATCAGAAGCCGTCCAGCGGCAACGGTCCCTGTCATCTCGTGGTCGATCGTCAGGGCAAGAGCGTGCTGGTCGCCAACTACGGCGGCGGCAACGCGTCGGTGCTGCACATCGAGGAAGACGGCCGGCTCGGCGAGAGAACGGCGTTCACGCAGCACACGGGCAAGGGAACGGACCCCGGCCGGCAGGAAGCGCCGCACGCGCACTCCATCAACCTCGACGCCGCCAACCGTTTTGCCGTCGTTGCCGACCTCGGACTCGATCAGGTGTTCGTCTACCGCTTCGACGCCGACAAGGGATCGCTGGCGAAGAACGATCCGCCGTCGGCGACGCTGCCGCCGAAATCCGGGCCGCGCCATTTCGCGTTCCACCCCGACGGCCGTCATGCCTATGTCATCAACGAAATGGCCAACACCGTAACGGCAATGAACTACGACGCGGAACACGGCACGCTCAAGCCGGTGCAGACCGTTTCGACGCTGCCGGAGGGATACAAGAAATCGACCTCGACGGCGGAGGTGCAGGTGCATCCGTCGGGCAAGTTCCTGTACGGCTCCAACCGCGGCCACAACAGCATCGCCATTTTCACGATCGACGAAAAGAGCGGCGAATTGACGCCGGCCGGCCATCAGGCGTCGGGGATCAAGACGCCGCGCAACTTCGGCATCGACCCGACGGGCCAGTTTTTGCTGGTCGCCAACCAGGACGGCGACAGCGTCCTCGTCTTCCGCATCGACCCGAAAACGGGGGCGCTGGAGGCGACGGGCGCGAAGGTGGAAGTGGGCAAGCCGGTGTGCGTGAAGTTCGTTCCGAAGGCGGGATGAACGCTTTTTTCATCACTAGCCCGGAGCGCCAGCGACGGGCGCCCGTCGCTGGCGCTCCGGGCTAGTGATGGTTCCGCATTGCTACGTGGTGATGTGGCTGCTCGATGTTGGGGCCGGGTGTCCGTGCGCGCGCAGGTGTTCGTGGAAGCGCCGGTGATGATGGTACATCAAACCAACGAAGGTGATGCCCAGACCGATCAGCACCGACAGCACCAGCAGCGTCAGGCACAACTTCATGGGATTGTCGAGTTCGCTGATCTTTATCTTCGACTTGTCGAAATCCGGTTCCGTCCTCAAACTCGGCGACGAGGTTTCTTCGCCGGAGGCGCCCCTCCAGATGATGAAATGCTCGTAGCGTGTGCCCAACCCCTGAGCGGTCAGGCCCAGACCGATCAGGGCGGCGGCGGTGATGATGGCTCCGCTGAGTGCTCGCATCGAATGTTTCCTCCCGACACGGGGACAGGCGCCCCCGGCTCGCCTCGTGGGTCATTGGCCAAACATTCGCAAACAACCGCCCATGACGAGCAGGATGCCTGCCAGGATGATAAAGCAACTGCTGCAACCGCACCCCGCCCAAGGTCCATGCGGCCCCTGAGGATTGAAGTAGCCGCCGCTGCCAAACAGGGGTCCGCCGTCGCCGCCAAAGCTCATGGCAAGTTCTCCGTCAGTGGGTAAGAGTAACCGGCCGCCCCCTCAACGCGAGGCCGTGATCCGGTGGTGGTCGTAGGCTACCTTGGCCGCCTTCGCTTGCGGAACCCATCTCCGCAACTGCTGGATGCGACGCCGATCGCTGGGATGGTTCGAGAGTATTTCCGGCGGTTGGCCGCCGCGCTGAGCCTGCTGCATGCGCTGCCAAAAGGCGACCGTTTCGTCCGGGTTGTAGTCGGCGAAGGTCATCAGAAAAAGGCCGATGTGGTCGGCCTCGGATTCCTGTTCGCGGTCGTAGGCCATGCCGAACAGCCAGCCGACGCGGCCGGACTCCTCGCGGGTGATGCGTTCGTTGGAATGATGGGCCAGCGCGTGGGCGATCTCGTGCGACAGCACGGTGGCCAACTGATCGTCGTTGGCGACGACGCGAAGCAACATGCTGTAAACCGCCACCTTGCCGCCGGGCAGACAGAAGGCGTTGATCTCACGGCTCCTGATGACGTTGAACTCCCAGCGGAAGCGATAGCCTTCCAAATGCAGGTTGATTTCGCGCTGCAACGGCTTGATCTGGGCCGCTTTGACGATGCGACCTCCGACTTCCCGCACGCGCCGCACCGAGTCACTGTTGTCGGGGTACAAGAGACCTTTCTGCTCCGCCTCGTCGAGGATTTGCCGGTAAGCTTTTTCGCCCAGCCTGTATTCCTCTTCGGGGGTCAGCCCCAAGTTCTGCCGGCGATGGCCGGGACCAGAGCCGCTTTCCTCCGGCGGCGCACAGCCCGGACCGGCGAGTACGATGCCGACAATGACCAGCATCCCGATTCGCCGGGCGCGTGTCCGCGCTACACTCGGAGGTGGGGGAGTAAGCATCATCGCATCTCCACGAGAAAGGACGCCCGTGGCATCCGCAAACACAGAAGGGCAGGAGAGGACGGGGCGTGAAGTTCATCGACGCCCCCCTCCTCCCGCGCGAAGGTTAACTTCGTCGAAGCTCACTTCTTCTTCGGAACATTGACCTTGACGACGAGTTTCGTGGGCTCGCCCTTGGTCGGTTTCCCCGTGACCGTGATGTCGTAATCGCCGTCGGCGGCGTCATCCTTCGCCTTGACGGTGAGCTTGCTCGTCTTGGGATCGCCCGCCTTGACGGTGGCCGGTTCGAGCGAGGTGGTAACGCCCTTGCCGTCGGGCGTTACCGTCGCGCTGAGGGCGATGTCTTCCTTGAAATTCTTGTCTTCGCTGACATTGATGTCCACAACCTCCGTCCCACCATGCTTGAGCGTGGTCGATTTCTCCGGCCCCTTCAGCTTGAAGGTGCCGCCCGCGCCGCCGCCCGTCGTGCTCACGTTGCAGCCGGTGACGACAAGCAGTCCCGCCATCATCAGACTCGTGTACAGTACCTTCATGAGCGCCTCTTCCTTTCCTAAAAAACGATCTTCGATGTCCGATTTCCCTCAAGGCGCCTTTGCGGGGGTGCCGCGAAGGAACGCCTCGCCGTTGCTTCACCGGACGCCCGTCCGAGTGAACGCCAAACGGTTGAGGTATCGAGGTAAGCAACTGCCGTGCCGCTGTCTCCCCAGACATGGCGGATCGCTGAGGACGTGATTCTGTCGAGACATTAAGAGATTACGGGAAATAGCCGCATCAAAAAAGAGACCGGTATGCGCGGTAGAGCAGATGGCTTGGGGCGTTTCGGAAGCGCTCTTGAGTATGCTGGTGCGCAGCGCGCAGCAGAGGATTGCCTCCGTTTCGGTTTGGGAGCGCGGGCGTCCCACCCGCACGATGCCAGGCGGGCGAGACGCGCGCTCCCGACAACCGGGAAGGTGAATCAGGGAGTAGGCGAATCGCTGGCGTCGCGCAGGAAGTCGCGGATGAGACGGCGGAGCATGGTGGCGGCGGTGGTGCCCTGAGCGCGCGCCGCCGATTCCAGAGCGGTCAGCAGCCGCGATTCCAAGAGCAGTGGAACCTCCACGACCGGGCCGCCCTCTCGGCAGCCGCCGTCCACGCGTTGCACTTTCTCCGTATCGATCGCGTTCATGGTCTCTCTCCTGATCTGCCAAGCCGCCCTGCCGGCGGAGGACGGATGAAGCGGGACACAACGCTTCATCCGTCCTCCGTTATCCGTCATCCTTTCAGGTGCCCGGTCGCCTTGTGATGGAGGGCGGCAACGATGAAGTCGGCGCAATCGGGCGGCGACCACTGGGACGTGTTGAGCACCAGATCGTAATGACGGGCCTTCGTCGGATCGGTGTGGAAGTGCTCGCGGATGAATCGGCGGCGTGCGTGACTGGTCTCCTCCAACTCGCGGGCGGCCGCTCGGCGGTCCAAGTGGAAACGGCGACTGACAACGCTGATGCGGTCCTCGCGATCGCCGACCAAAAGAACGCGGAGCGTCCAACGCGGAGGCAAAATGTGTGCCGCTCCGTGTCCAATGATGATGCCGCGACCCTGCTCGCCGAGGGAACGGATGACCGCGATGAGGCAGCGGAAGTAGCGGCTGTCGCTCAACTCGCGCCGGGCGAGGAAAGCCTGCATGCAGTCCAGCAGCCAACTCTGGCCGCGCTCGTCGATCTGTTCGACGGACCCCACGGACAAGCACAGTTCCCGCGCGATGCACGCCGGGATCTCGCGATCGTACACCGTCCAGCCGAGCCGCCCGCCAACCTCCGCCGCGACCTCGACGGCGGGCGTCCCCTCCTCGCGCGAGACGGCGATCGTGAAGCGGTCCACCTCCGGTCCCACCTCGGCAGGGTTCGATTCCGCCTGATAGCCGAAGAGATGCTGAAGAACCTGAGCCTGGCGAGGCAAGAAACTGATCGCGTTCATGACAAACCTCCATGAATCGAAGGAAAAGAGATCGAAGCGAAACCCACGCGGGCCGAGAACATCCGCGACCGGAGCGCGGGACCACTGTCGTAAAGGAAGGGAGAGAACGCGAGAAAGGCTCAAATCAGCAAAATGCCGAGGGTCCGAAAGAGAGGCCGATCAGGTGCGACCGGCCATGCGGAGAGCAAAGCCGGCGAGAGGACAATGGGCAATTCCTCGATGGGAACGGACAGGGAGGTCGGAGCGTCGGTGGGAGCGAAGCGCAGACGGTCGGAGTCATCATCCTCATCGGGAGGGAGCATCGCCGCCGGCGCGGGACGGACGGGATGATGGGCTGGATCGTTCGTGCCCGACCGGCGCAGCCGCACGGTCACGGCATGACGAGTTCGTCCGTGGTGGTGGCCGTGGAGGTGGCGCCGGCCGGCCGCCAAGGGCAGCAGCAAGCACACCAGAACGGCGGCAACCAATACTCGGGTGACGATTCGCATATCCAGGCCATCGGCTCCCAGGAATGGGGCAATTCGATAGCATCACAAGTGGAGGATGTCAATCGCTTTTTCGCGAGACATCGGGCCAAGAAAGAGGGCGGCTTCCCGTCGCCGCTCTCCATTCAAGCCATTCATCGAGCCTAGCACCGAACGAGAACCGGCTCAACCGCCATCGCTTTACTTTTCCGTCAGGATGGAAATGCGAAGCAGAAGAGGGGGTGAAGCGGTGTCACTTTTTGAGCATGATGTAGCGCCAGTGATGCGGTTGACTCTGCCGGTAGCGCCATCCGGCGGGGGTGGCCATTGGATCGGCGTTCTTGAGTTGACCGGTTTTCGACGGCGCCTCGCGATCGGCTCCCGCCGACGAACCGGCTTCGTGCAGCATCCATCCCAGTCCACCCAGAATGGCGATCGTCGCCAGAATGACTCCGCAGCGCTTCATGATTCGCCTCCTTGCTCGATCGCGCCGAATACAAAAAGAGCGCTCATAGCAATTCGTGCCGCGGATTGCGAGTCCAAAAAAGAGATCATTTTTCATTAGGCCGTGATATTCTCTCGCCGGGTGTGCCTGTCATCGGAGAGTGGGCCGCCTCGGAGAACGCGCATGATTATTCCGCTGATCGTTCTGGGCGTCGCCGGGCTGATGATGGTTTGCGAGATCGCCCGGCCGGGTCGATCTTGGCCCCACGTCGCCGGCTGGTGGCTGCGCGCCGTCCTGCTCAACGGCTTGCAGGTCGGTGTGGTCTTCCTCGCCGGCTTCGCCTGGGACGGCTGGATGCTGCGTCATCGGCCGTGGTCGGCCGACGCGCTCGGCGTGACCGGCGGCGCACTGCTCGGTTATCTCGCCATCACGTTCATCTATTACTGGTGGCACCGCTGGCGGCACCAATCGGATTTTTTGTGGCGCTGGCTGCATCAGGTCCATCACAGCCCGCAGCGAATCGAGATCATCACTAGCTTTTACAAACATCCCTTCGAGTTGCTGGCCAACAGTATTCTGTCCAGCGCCATCCTGTATTTGCTCGTCGGCGTGGGGCCGCAAGCCGCCGCCGCCGCCGTCCTGCTGACGGGGCTGGCCGAGCTGTTTTATCACTGGAACGTGCCGACGCCGCACTGGCTCGGATATATTGTGCAGCGGCCGGAGAGTCATTGCGTCCACCATCAAGAGGGACTGCACTCCTGCAACTACGCCGACCTGCCGTTGTGGGACATGCTGTTCGGCACCTTCCACAACCCGCGCCGCTGGCAAGCGAGATGCGGCTTCGGAGCGGAGAAGGAAAAGCAATTGCTGAACATGTTGGCGGGCGTGGACGTGAACAAGAACGAAGCGATGGCGAGCCAATCATGAAAAAGGCGGCGGTTTTTCTGGTGGTGCTGGGCCTGTCGCAGATGAGCGGCGATCTGCTGGAACGCTACGTCTGGGAGCCGGGCGGGCGGGCCATCAAGGGCGTCGGCGCGGCGACGACGGCCGCGCCGGCCCCGAAGGTCTTTTCCAGCGTCAAGGGACTGGAGACGTACTCGACGCGCTTCTATATCGAGTGGACGGACCGCGCCGGCGTCGAGCATTCGCTGCCCATCACGCCGGAACTGTACGCCCGATTGCGGGGACCGTACAACCGTCGCAACGTCTACGGGGCCGCCCTCGCCTACGGGCCGGTGCTGCCGGACAATCTGCGCGAGCCGGTGATCCGCTACGCCCTGTGTGGCGACGCCCCGCTGCTGCGCGAACTGGGCGTCGATCCCGAGGAGATCGTCGGGCCGGTGCGCATCCGCTACGAACCGCTGCCCGGTACGGACCTGGGCGATTTGCCGACCTTCCTGGAGGCCCGCTGTCCATGAAGAATAGTTGGACCGGCGGTCAGTACAGCCTCTTTCGGGCCGTCTTTGCGACGTATCTCCTCGTGCATTTCCTCCAGTTGCTTCCGTGGGGAACGGAACTGTTCTCGAACCGGGGCGTGCTGCCGCGCGGAGCGGACAGCCCGCTGTTGTACCTGTTCCCGAATGTTCTCGCCCTGTCGGATTCGCCCGTCACGGTGACGGTAATGCTGACAGTCGGCGCCGTGCTGACGATCTTCTTCGCCATCGGTCTGTACGACCGCCCGGCGGCGCTGGGATTGTGGTACATCTGGGCGTGCCTGTTCGGCCGCGATCCGCTGATTTCCAATCCGAGCATTCCGTTCGTCGGTTGGCTGCTGCTGGCTCACGTCTTTGTGCCGCCGGCACCGTATGGCTCGTGGGCGGCGCGAGGACGGGTCGATCCGGGCGGCGGCTGGCGGATGCCGCCGGCGCTGTTTGTGGCGGCGTGGATCTTGCTGGCCCTGTCCTACACCTATAGTGGGTACACAAAGCTCATCAGCCCTTCGTGGCGCGACGGCACCGCCTTGGCCCGTGTGCTCGATAATCCGCTCGCCCGTCCCGGCCGGCTGCGCGAAATACTGCTGGCGCTACCCACCTGGCTGCTGCACCTGGGTACTTGGACGTCCCTGGCCCTTGAACTGAGTTTCGCGCCGCTGGCGCTGGTGCGCCGCCTTCGGCCCTGGCTATGGGGTCTGATGCTGCTGATGCACTTGTCGCTGATCGCCCTGATCGACTTCGCCGACCTGAGTCTCGGCATGGTGATGATCCATCTTTTCACCTGGGATCCCGGCTGGATTCGCCCCCGGGGCGCGGGAACCGAACGGCTGTTCTACGACGGGCATTGCGGACTCTGCCAGCGCTCCGTCCGCGTGATCCTCGCCGAGGATGCGACGGGATCGGCTTTCCGCTTCGCACCGTTGCAGGGTGAGACGTTTCAAGCGCTGGTGTCTCCGAAGGAGCGCGACGCCTTGCCGCTCAGCCTCGTGGTGCAGACGGAGAAGGGAACGCTGCTGACGCGCTCGGCGGCGGTGCTGCACATCATGCGGCGGTTGGGCGGCGCGTGGCGCTTGCTGGCCGGTGTGCTGATTCTTTTGCCCCCGCCTCTGCGAAATGCCCTCTACGATGCTGTCGCCCGTGTTCGGCTTCACCTCTTCGCCCGACCGGCGGAAGTGTGTCCGCTGATGACGCCGCAGTTGCGGGCGCGGTTCGATCCGTGAGCGCCGGCGAGCGTCTTGCTCCGCGTGGGGGCCAGCATGACCATCGAGTCATCTCCTCGGAATAGCGTGTGGCGGGTTTATCGCTGGCGGCTGCTGGCAATCGGTGGTCTTGCGGTCGTCGCCATCGTCTGGCTGCTCTACTTGCCGCCTCTGCCGCAGTCGGCGGCCTATCATCGCTTCGCGGACGACCGCACGTTTCTGGGTGTGCCGAACCTGCTCAACGTCGTCTCCAACGTGCCCTTCCTGATCGTCGGCGTCTGGGGGCTGTGGTTCGTCGTCCGAACGCACGAGGACCGCGGCACCTTCCTTGATCCGGTTGAGCGATGGCCGTTCGCACTGTTCTTTCTCGGCGTCGGCCTGACTGCCTTCGGATCGGGATACTATCACCTGCATCCCGACAACGATCGTCTGGTGTGGGACCGTCTGCCGATGGCGGTGGCGTTCATGGCGCTGTTCGCCGCCGTCCTGTCCGAGCGCATCGACGTACGGTTCGGCACGCGCTTGCTCATCCCACTGGTGGTGCTGGGGATCGCCACGGTGATCTACTGGCACACGACGGAGCAGCGGGGCCGCGGCGATTTGCGGCCCTACTACTTCGTGCAGTTCTATCCGATGCTGGCGCTGCCTCTTTTGCTGCTGCTGTTGCCGCCGCGCTACACGCGGACCGTCGATCTGTTCCTCGCTCTCGGATGGTATGCGCTGGCCAAGGTATGCGAACATCTCGGCGACCATCCCATCTACGGACTGGGTCATGTGGTCAGCGGTCACACTCTAAAGCACTTGGCGGCTGCCGCGGCAGCATACTGGATCTTGCGCATGCTCCAGCGCCGAGTTCCCATTGTATCGAGACGCTAACGCCGCCAGAGCAGCACTTCCCCACGGAAGTCGCCGTCTTCTCCTCCACTGGCCAACACCTTGCCGTCGGGAGAGAAGGCGACGGTATGGATTCGTCCGCGGTGGCCTTCCAGGGTGGCGACCTCGCGACCCGCCCGCAGGTTCCACAGCCGCACGGTGCGGTCCCAGCCGGCGGAGGCCAGCGTCTTGCCGTCCGGCGTGAACGCCAACGCCGTGACGCGGTCCTGATGACCGCCGGGAAGACGCTTCTCCTTGCCGTCGCGCAAACTCCACAGACGTATCGAGCCGTTTGTCGAGCCGGCAGCCAGAACATCTCCCGTGGGGGCGAAAACGCCGCCCAGCACCGGCGAATCCGTCTCGACGCCGAGCCTGGTCCGCAGCGCTCCCGTGTGGGCGTCCCAGATGCAGACCTGGCCGCCGCGGCTGCCGGCCACGCTGTCGCCGTTAAGCGTGAATGCCAGCCACGCGGAACCGTTGGCATCTCCCCGCCAGTGACAGCACTCTCGGCCGTCCTCGACCTGCCATATGCGGAACGAGCCGCGATTGCCCGCCATTGCCAACCGTTGACCGTCCGGAGAAAACGCCAAGGCAGCAATTGTTTCGCTGTGCGAAGCATAGTCCGGACTGGATTCGGTCCAGAGGAAGTCGCGGTTCAGCTCATTGCCCTCGGTATAGAGATGCGCCGCGTCGCTGATGAACAAACGCCTCCGCAATTCTTTCCGCGACCAGTCCCACACGAACGCGCCGCCGTCCTCGCCGCCGGCCGCGAGAAAGCGGCCGTCGGCGGAGTGCGCGACGAGATGGGGCGGAGCCATGACTTGCCGAGCGGGCAGAGTGAGCAATTCCTCCCGCCCTGTTTCGGCGTCCCAGAAGCGCAGCGATTCCGTCGGGCAACGCAGGGGCGCGGTGTCCCAGGTTGCCCACAACGCGCTTCGATGGCGCACCGAACGATGGACGCCACGGCCGGCGGTCATCAAGGTACGGCCGTCGGCCGAGTAGACCAGCGAGCGCACTGGGTCCAGCGATTGCCCCAGCGGCCGCGTCACGCGCCAGGCGTCCGCCGGCTTCCACAAGTACACGGCCCCGTCGCGGCCGACGGCGGCGAGCGTGCGTCCATCCGGCGAAAAGGCGGCGGTATCGACTGGGTCGTCTATTGTGTCGCGCAAACGGCGTGCGGGTAGATCCCATAATTCCAGCCCGCCGCCCTGGCCCACGAGCAGAGTCTTGACATCCGGCGTGAAACCGAGGGTGCGCACCGCTCCGCCGCCTGGGGAACGCAGCACGGCCGCTTTGTCCGCCGTCAACCTACGATCCGCCGCGAGTTTCCAGAGTCGCACGCCGCCATCCTCGCTGCCGCCGGCTACCCACCGGCCGTCGCGGGACACGGCCAGGCAAACCACGGAGGGTCCGGCAGAGACGACTGACGCCGGTTTGTCAATCGAGTGCTCGCCGCCGCTGAGGTTCCAGACCTGAATGGTCGAGCCGGCTGTCAGCAAGGAGGTGCCGTCCGGGGGGAACGCCAGCGTCCGTGTATTCGGTGCGGCCGCCAGTAAACCGCGCGGCGCCGCCGTCACCGGATCCCACAAGCGAACCGTGTTTCCCTCCAGCGAGGCCAACCAGCGGCCGTCGGGAGAGAAGGCGATCGCCGCGACCGGAGACGGATGAGGCGCGGTGACGGGTCGCCAGCGTTGCTCCGCTATGTCCCACAAGCGCACGAGGGCTTCGTCCAGGCAAACGACGGCCAGCGTGCGGCCGTCGGGAGCAAAGGCGAGGCAGCGGATGTTCTGAACCGGACAACTCAGGACAGCCCGCGTCGATCCGCTCCGGCGGTCGAACAGATGCGCCGCGCCGCCCCAAGCGGCCGCCGCCACTGTCTCGCCGTCCGCAGACCAGGCGAGGGCACGGCCGCTCATCACGGCCGTCGGGAGGCGATTCGGGACGTGTCGCATCGTGGCATCGATTTGTTGGATCTGTCCTTCGGCCGTGGCCGCTGCCAGGGTGCGATGATCAGGAGCGAAAGCAAGCCGGACGATTGCGTTGGGTTGCCAACGGTAACGGGCGCGGATCTCCGCTGCGGCGATGTCCCACAGGCGAACTCCCCCCGTTGCGTCGCCGACCGCCAAAGTCCGCTCGTCGGCGGAGACGGCCAGGGAAACAGCGGGACCAATCTGCGACGACCAGTGCAGCGGGATTCGCTGGCGAGTGTCCCAGATCGCGCCGTTGCCGGCGCCGTCGAGCAGGAGCAAAAACGTCCCTTGGGGCGAATAAAAAGCGGAGCGCACGCCTTGCGGTACGTTCGCCTGCCCTCGCGTGGCCCCCGTTTTCGCATCCCACCACTGAAGACCGCGGAACGAGGGATGCACGCTGGCCGCCAGCAGCGTCGCGCCGTCGGGAGCGAAAGCCAGCCGGGACGCCGGCGGTGTCGCCAGGGTTCGCTCGTGGCGTTTGCCCGCACAGTCCCAGATCGCGGTCGCATGGGGACCGCTGACGGCGAGGCGACGGCCGTCCGGCGACAGGGCGAGGAAGATCGCCTCCCTGGGTTGTTTGAACTGGAAGCGCGGCCGGCCGGTGGCGAGATCCCAGCCCACGATGGTCTCTCCCTGGGTTATTGCCGCCACCAGGGCCGCGCCTGGAGCGAAGGCTGCTTGGTCGATCTCCTCGTGCGCGAATTTCCAGTGCAAGGACTGCTGAAAGGAAGGGCGTCCGGCCGCCAGCTCCCACCCTTTCAAAGCCTGCTTGTACCTTGGCCCACCGGCGGTGATGAGGGACCGGCCGTCCGACGTGTATTCCAGCAGATGCACCGGACCGTCGAAAGCGGCCAGGGCCGGCCGCGCGTTCGGACTGTGTTGGCGCAAATACCACCAGGCGAAGTCACGCAGATCGTCCGCCCCTTCCGCTTCGCGCTGATAAGGCCCCAGCAAACTCGGCAGTTGAAACACATCGCCGGCGTTGAAGAGCGTGCTGGCGAGTTTCAGGTCGGCGGCGAGATGCGCGACGCGCGCCTCGGCCTCGTTTCGGAGCGCCTGTTCCTCCGCCTCGCGCGCGTGCTCGCGCTCCTTCTGCTCGCGGTCCAGCGCTTCTTGCAGCTGGAGCGTGTGTCCCAGCAGGGCCAGCGGGGTCGCCACCGCCGCGAGGATCAGCGCGGCGAACAGCACGGCGAGGGTGGGACGCCGCCGCGTCCAGCGCGCGATGCGCTCCGGCCAGGCCGGCGGCCGGGCGCATATGGATTCGCCCATGCGGAAACGTCGCAGGTCGTCGGCCAGGTCGCCGGCGCTGGCATAGCGGCGGCCCGGCTCTTTGCTCAGACATTTCAGACAAATCGTCTCCAGGTCGCGCGGCGTGCGCGGCTCCATTCGCCGCGGCGCGACCGGGTCGCTGTCCTGCACTTGGCGGACGACGTCCATCACCGAAACGCCGCGAAACGGCGGGCGGCCCGTGAGCAGTTCATACAGGATGGCGCCCAGGGCGTACACGTCGGCGGCGGGACTGACCTCGCGCACTCGCCCCGCCGCCTGCTCCGGCGCCATGTAATAGGGCGTTCCCAGCACTTCACCGCTGACGGTCAGGTCCGAGGATTGCCTATGGGCCAGACCGAAATCGGTGATCTTGGGGCAGCCGTCCGCCGTCCGCACCACGTTGAAGGGTTTGAGGTCGCGATGGACGATGCCCTTGGCGTGGACGGCATGCATGGCGCGGGCCAGCGTCTCGATCAGTTCGGCGGCTGCGCTCGGCGGTTGCGGCCGCCCCGAAAAGCTGTCGGCCAAACTGCCGCCGCCGAGGAACTCCATGGCGAAGAAGGGACGGCCGGCGTGCTCGCCGACATCGTGGATCTGGACGATGTTAGGATGCTGCAAGCGGGCGATGATTTCCACCTCGTTGCGGAAACGCAACCGCTGCTCCGCGTCGCTGCGCCGGGCCGCGTGAAGCATCTTCAAGGCCACGATGCGATGCAGCGCGATCTGCCGGGCCTTGTAGACGACGCCCATCGCTCCCCGGCCGAGTTCGCACAGGATCTCGTATCCCGGCACGCGGGGCAGATCGGCGGCGGCGCATTCGAGGACGGCGACCTGGGGAAGCGTGGCCGCGTCGGTTCCGCGTTGGGAAGCGTCGGGGTCGCGTACGGCCGGGATGTCCCGATGTTCCGGTGCCTTCCAGGTTGAGGATACGCCGTTGGCGGTCGGGAGAGTATTGGACATCGGCAACTCTCAAGCGAATAGACAAAGGGCGATTCTACCCGTTGCGGTCATTGGAGCAGAGAGTCTTCGGCGATCATCGCCTGCAACAGCGTGCGGATTCGGCGCACACGCTCGACGCCGCGTTCATCGTATCCGATCCCCTCGCTGATCTCCACACCGCCGTGGCCTTGCAAATGAACGCAGCGCTGCAAGCGCAACTTGTCGGCCGAGAACTTCCGGCGAAGGTGGTCCGCGCGATCGGCCCGCGGAGATGGTTGCACCATTTTTGAGTACCACCGTATTGTGAGTTTGGAAGAAATCGATGCCGTGCAGTTTGCGGCACGATCTTGAAGATCGCAAGCACTCTCCTGCTCCGAACCTCTCGGGATCTGTCCAGGTGTCCAGAAGAGCATTCTTGGTCCTTTTTCCGAAATACCTGGCGGCTGAGGACGGTATTGGCGCATCTACTCTATTAACGGCGGAGTCTGTCACGAAAATGCGCCTCCGACTTCGGGACAAGGCTCCAGGTCGTCCGACGCATCGGACAGTGGGTCGAGTAAAGGACTGACAGTCGAACTTGTCCGTCTTGGGACGCCCCTTGAGCTGAGCGGTGTAGGCGGGGTTGACGGAGAGGAGTTCAAAGCCCTCGGCCTGGAGAAGATCGAAGAGAGGATCGCTGTAGGTATCGGTGGCTTCGAGGGCGACGGTGGTGACGCCGCAGGCGCGGAGCCAGGCGACGCGGATCGGTATTATCGCTAGCTGCTACGCAATCGAACGCAACGCCCATAACGCCTTGTCTTGGCCGCAAAGCGCGATTTTTTTTTCCGTCTTCGACTCCATTCTTAACGCATAATTGCTTGAGACCGATTTCGGCCTGTCTCGCCGGGAATGACGCGTCATTCTCACCGGAACAAGGCGAGATTTCATGGGTTCCAATTGGCGGAGATGAGAAGGAGGCAAACGTGGCACCTGAGGAATTCAAAAGTTGGTATGACTTCGGAACCCAACCCCCCTCCAAGCCGCGCGATTCCGAAAAACTACCCACCGAACCCAACCGCCCTCCCCTGGCCAACGGTGAAGGTTATGATGTCGATATCCTAACCGCTATTCTCGATAACTGAGCGCGAGGGAACCAATCCCAGCCGCGCCGTTTCGCAAATCAAGCGTCCGTTCCACGCGCTTCCTGGGCGATCTCGACCAGTGGCCCGCCACAATGGAGATGACGGGTGGGACCGGCGTCCCGCCGGTCCTTGGAACCGAAGACCGGCGGGACGCCGGTCCCACCGACCTGCCAACTCAACCGAGGCGGAACACTAGGGTTTTTTGCCCGCGAGTTCATGCTTGGAGAGCATGAAGCGCCGCACCGACAGCCCCGCGTCCGTGGCGGTTGTCACCTCGTGAGCGGCCGGCAGATCCCACGAGCCGACCCGTCGCCAACGGTCGCGCACGGTCTCCGTCCGCAGCAGCCGGCCCGTTCCCGATTCCCAGGAATGCACGACATAGCCGCGCGGCAAGAACCGGCCGTCCGCGTTGCGCTCGTTCTCCAGCACGGTGATTGTCATGTTCTCCTTGCCGAGGCAGCGGTTGACCACCTGAATCTGCTTGTCTCGAATGCGATAGCTGGAGGCGAATCGGCCGCCCTCGAAAATCAGCAGGCGGCCCATCGGGTGGTCGTCGCGCGTCTCGGCGAAGCGCAGCACGGGTTTCGCTCGGCTGGGCGTGGACGGCCGAGCGAGGCGGTGCAAGACGAGAGACTCGAACTGCGCCTCGACCCAGCCCGATACCGCCTCCGTCCGGCTGGAATCGTCGTCGGAAAATGTCACCTCTCCCTTGGCGTCAATCGACACGGTGCCGGCGAAGCGACGGCCGTCGAGGTCGCCGGTGATGCGGGCGCTGAAGCCGGGGAAGTCGCGCCACTGCGCCCGCGCGGCGATGGCCTCCTCGAAGAGGGTAACGGCGGCCGGGTCGGCGTCCTTGCGCTGGGGAGGCCAGGTGAAGGCGACCGTGGCGAAATCGCGGATTTCCTCGTACTTTTTGCCGCCCGCCTCACCCGCTTCCTTGCGGGTATCCCGCGCGTAGACCGAATACACCCCGGCGGCCGGTGGACGCCACATTGCCTTGCCGTCCGCATCGGCGGTCAGTTGGACATTGTTTAGGCGAGCATCGACGGTGACGAATTGCGCCTTGGGTACGGGCTTGCCGTCCTTGAGGACCGTCACCCGGATGCCCTCGTCTTCAAACGCGGCGACGATTTCCAGCGGCAGCTTGCCGTGAGCCTGCATCTTGTTCAGTTCGGCGGGAGATCCGGACAGCGCCTTGGGGAAGTGGCGCAGCAGGAACGGCGTCTGCCGGGTCCGTCCCACCACTCCATAGACGCATCGCCCCACGACGACGACAGCGCCCTGCTCCGGCAGCCACGCCCGCAATCGGTCGGTCGCTTTGTGTACTTTGAGAGCGACGAACCGGCCCGGCGTCTGCTGCAACCAAAGTTCCGTCTTGGCGATCTTGTTGACGAAGCGTGGATCGCCGGCCTCGGCCAATTCGCTGAAGTACACCTCCGCCGCGCGGCCTCCCTCGGCCGGCGGCAGAATGCGGACAAACAAAAAGTGAGCTTGTGCCGGACTCGCCTGCAAGGCGCCGATACCAACCACGAGCAGCAGGATACGGCGGATAAGCATGATGTGGACCTCTCTCGACCTGGAGGCGGGTTGGAAGCCGATAGCAAGCATTTTAGAGCGCTTTTCGAGATCGCGTAGCGTTTCGCGACGCTTCGGGCTCCCCGGCGAGCTATCTCCCCGCAGGAACGAGTTCGGCCACTTTCTTCTGCACCGCGAGCAGAACCGGCCCCGTCTTCTGCGCGCCCGCCTGGCTGAAGAAGACGCCCACCAGCTGACGGCTGCCGTCGGCCCAGCAATACGTGCCGAACGCGCCGCCGTGGTGGAACATTCGCGAGACGCTGTCCCGCCCCGGAACAGCGAGGAAAAAGCCCAGCCCGTAGCTCACCCCTCGCGGGGCGGCCGCCTGCTTCTTGTGCATCTCGGCGACCGCTTTGCGGCTGAGGATCTGCTTGTCGCCGTAGCGACCGCCGTTGAGGTGCATCTGGTAGAAGGCGGCCATGTCGTCGAGCGTGGCCGACAGCCCGCCGCCGCCACTGATGTAGCGGCCCTCGCCGCGTTCGCGCGCCTCCTTCGGGACCGCCTCCGCGTCGCCGCCCCCCACGAAGCGCGAATGCCGCATGTCCAGAGGCTCCAACAGGCGCTCGCGTGCCAACTCCTCGAACGGCCGTCCGGCCGCCTTCTCGGCGCAGCGGCATGCCAGGTCGATGCCCACGCTGCTGTAGCGGAACTTGCCCGGCTCCTGCAACGACCCCTGCGCGGCCACCGCGGAGGCAAATTCGGCCAGAGTCTTCGCGCGCGGCCAACCGCCGGGGAACTGGTCGCCGATGCCCGCGCTGTGGCTTAGCAACTGACGCACCGTCGCCTTCTCGACTTTCGTGCCCTCGAACGCCGGCACGAATTTCGTCAACGGATCGTCGAGGCGCATCTTGCCCTGGTCCACGACGGTCATGACCACGGTGGCGGCGACGGGCTTGGTGTCGGAGGCCATCTTGACCGGCTCGTCGGTTTTGAGGTTGCCGAAAGCCTCCTTGAAGACGACCTCGCTCCTGTGGGCCAGCAGCAGCGCCACGCCCGGCATGGCCTTGTCGGCGACGGCCTTTCGGAGGATGGCCCGCAGCGCGTCGAGGTCGGCTTCCTGGAGTCGATGGGCGGCGGGTTCGCCGGGTTTGAGAACCGGGGCGGGTTTTGTGGTCTTCTCCTGGGGCTTGCTGGCCGGGGCCTTGTCAGCAGCCGACCCCACCCCCACGATGAGGGCAACGGCCACGATGACCGGTCCCGCCACCCAACGCAGCACGCGCCCCGTCATAACACGTCCTCCCGATCCTGCCCCGGCGTTCCCCGATAGAGTGGTTTCAGATCAGCATGTTATTCAGGGTTTCGCCGGGATGGTGTGGGATTAATCATCATCACCCGAATGAGTGGGGTCAAGCGTTTTTCGTCTCGGAAGTCGCCAATCGTGGGAAGCTGGGAATCATCGTGCATTCCTCACTTTGCCTCCCTCCAATTCATGTACGCACGTCGCCAAAGCGATGACCTGCGGATCATGCGAGGACACGATGATTGTTTTTCCTTCGCTGTGCAGTTCACACAAAATCGCCAGCAACGCCCCTCCCATCGCCGGATCGAGGTTCGAGGTCGGCTCATCCGCCAGGACCGCCTCCGGCTGCCCGGCCAGCGCGCGAGCGACGGCGACGCGCTGCTGTTCGCCGCCGCTGAGCGAACCGGCGCGCGTCGTCAGCTTTGCTTCCATGCCGAAGCGCACAAGCAATTCGCGTGCGCGCTGTCGTCGCTCGGTCCGGACGATGCCGCGCGGAATCAGCGGATAGGTGATGTTCTCCTCCGCGCTCAGGTTCGGGATCAAGGCGAAGTCCTGAAAGACGAAGCCCAGCCGCCGCCGCACACGCGCCAGCTCCATGCCGGAAGAATCGCCCAGGTTCTGCCCATCGAACAGCACCTGACCGCGCGTCGGCCGCTCCAGCGCCCCCAGCATCGCCAGCAGCGTTGTCTTGCCCGAACCGGACGGACCTCTGACCACCGTGAAACTGCCGCGTTCGATGCTCAGCGATACGTCCTCGACGGCGCGCACCTCGTGCCGCGAGCCAGTGTGATAATACTTGCACAGCGCGCGCGTCTGGAAGAGCGTCATCGCATTGCCTCCCGCGGCGGCGTCACGGCCGCTCGCCAGGAAGAATACAGCGTGCCTGTCAGCACCACCGCGAAGGCCAGCACGAAGGCGAGCAGGGCCGGCACCGGCGTCAGGCGAAACGGTACGGGGAAATCCGGTTTGGCACTCACGCCGTCGAGGAAAAGACCAGCGATGCCGTAGCCGTTGAACACCCGAAGCCACACCCACGCGAGCAACAGGCTGACGCACGCTCCCGCCAAACTCAGGGCGAAACTCTCGACCAGGCCGCGCAGCAGGATTTCGTCGGTCTGCCAGCCGGTTGCTTTCAGAATGCCGATCTCGCGCCGCCGCTCGCCGAGTCCGATGCCCGACGTGACCAGCAACACCAGAATGCCGATCGCGAACGCCAAGAGGAAATGTAAATTGAAGACGCCTTGGCGGTGCAGCAGGCCGCGCGGCAAGAGCGCCCGCACGTCTTCGCGGGCCGTCACGCGCGGCCGGACGATGCCGCCCGTCGGCGAGTCCGAGAACGACAACTGCCGCTCGATCACGGCGCTGACGGAAGCTTGCGACTCTGGGCGGCACCAGACGAGCAGGTCCGTGGCCGAGTCCGGCTGATCGAAAATGGTTGCCGCCGTGTCGAACGTGGTCAGGATCAGGTTCGCTTGCCACAGCGGCGCGTCAGGTTTGAACACGCCGACCACCCGCGAGAGACGGGCCGGTTTGCGGTCGCTGCGGTAAAAGGGCCACAGCTTATTGTCGCGTTTCAGACTCAGTTTGCGGGCCAGCGAGGTGCCAATGACCAGTTCGTTGAGGCTCCTTGTTTGGGGCAAATCGCCGTCGATGCAGTCGGCCCAGGCGGCGGCGTGTTCGGGCGGAATGCCGACAAGCACGGCGTGGACGGACTCGCGGCCAAGGGTTATGTCGCCGACGATCCGGGGGACAACCTCCGTCACGCCATCGATGCGGCGGATTTCGGGCACGGCGCGGAGCGGGATCGGCACGGGCCGGCCGAACTGACTGCCGGTGACGTAGAGGTCCGCTCCGAAACGCACCGACGCCTCCGCCTCCGCCTGCAAGCCGTGTGAGATCGAAAGGCCGACGAGGTACGGTAAAAGCACGGTGACGACGGCGAGGAAGGACACGACACTGCGCAGGGGATGCAAAACGACGGCGCTGAGGCCGGTGCGGGCGATGTCAAGGAGATAGCGCATCGCCGTCCCTCTCGCCCGGCAGCGGCACTCCTTGCTCCAGTGGGGGGTAGAAAAAGATCGAGCCGGCATGACGAGGACAGAAACATGCGCCGCCCGGAATCGGGCCGTCGTCCTGCCGGCAACCGCCGTCCAGTCGCGGATCGAAGGCGAAGGCGCAGCCCGCCAGATCGACCGCCGGACCGAAGCCCAGTCCGCCGACGAGATGCTGGAATTGTTCGCTGCGATCGTCGCGGAGATGCGAGGCGTGGTCCTCCGCGATCAGGACGACGAGCGCCGCGCCGAAGAGGAGCAGCAGGGCGACGAACAGGGCGGAGGTTCGGGATTCCATCAGCGGAACCTCGTGAGCCAGCCCGGAGCGCCAGCGACGGGTTCGGCCCGTCGCTGGCGCTTCGGGCTGGTCGTGTCACTTCTTCGGCGGCATTTGATGCACGGCCAAACCGTAAAGCGATTCGGCGGCCTCCATGACGGTTTCCGACAGCGTCGGATGGGCGTGCATGGTCATGGCCACGTCGCGCGCGGAGGCCGCCATCTCGATGGCCAGCATCGCCTCGGCGATCATCTCGCCGGCGCCCGCGCCGACGATGCCGACGCCCAGCACGCGGTCCGTCTCCGGATCGACGATCAGCTTCGTCAATCCCTCCGTGCGGTCCAGCGTCATGGCGCGGCCGGAGCCGGCCCACGGAAAACGCACGCGCTTGATCTCGCGGTTCTGACGCTTCGCTTCCGTCTCGGTCAGCCCGCACCAGGCCACTTCCGGATCGGTGAACACCACCGCCGGCACGGCGCGGGCGTCGTAAACAGCCGGTTCGCCGGCGATCACCTCGACGGCGATCTTGCCTTCGTAAGTGGCCTTGTGCGCCAGCATCGGTTCGCCGGCCACGTCGCCGATGGCATAAATCCGTTCCGCCGTCGTCCGCCGCCGCTCATCGACGCGGACGAAACCCTTGTCGTCGATCTCGACGCCGACTTTGTCCAGGCCGATATCGCCGCTGCTCGGCCGCCGACCGACGGCGACCAGCACACGCTCGAAGGTCGGCTGTTTGTCGGCAACTTCCTCCCCCTCCAGCGTCGCCTTGATTCCTTTCGGTGTCTCTTCCAGCTTGGCGACCTTGGTTTTGAGATAAATTTTGTCGAAAATCTTCTCCAGCCGCTTGTGCAAGGGCAACACGAGATCGCGATCGACGCCCGGCAGCAGTCCCTCGGTCAATTCGACGACGGTAACTTTGCTGCCGAGCGCGGCGTAGACGTAGCCCATCTCCAGGCCGATGTAACCGCCGCCGACGACGAGCAGGCGCGGCGGAACGTCTTCCAGCTTCAGCGCCCCTGTCGAATCCATGACGCGCGGGCTGGCCAGGTTCAGACTCGGCGGCGCGGCCGGCACGGAACCGGTGGCCACGATGCAGTTCTCGAAACGATAACGCTTGCCGCCTTCGACCTCGATGGTCCGGCCGTCGAGGAACTTGCCGCGACCGACCACGTAGTCGATCTTGCGCGCCTTGGACAATCGGCCGAGGTTGCCGGTCAGCGTATCGACGACTTTCTGCCAGTGGCCGCGGACGCCGTTGATGTCGATTTTCGGCGGCGCGAAAGTGATGCCGATGTGGGCGGCGTCGCGGGCGTCGGTGATGAGCTTGGCGGCGTGCAGCACGGCCTTAGACGGAATGCAGCCGACGTGCAGGCAGGTGCCGCCCGGCCGTTCGCGGGCGTCAATTAGTGTGACCTTCATACCCTTGTCGGCAGCGAGGAATGCCGCCGCGTAGCCGCCGGGACCGGCGCCCAGGACGACCAATTGCGTTTCGTTGACGTCAGCCATATCGAGAAACCTTGCTTAACGACGCTTCGCTAACCTCTTGGATTACAGCAACATCATCAGCGGATTTTCCAGCAATTCCGCCAGGCGGCGTGTGAAGCGCGCGGCAGCGGCGCCGTCGATGACGCGATGATCGTACGATAGCGACAGCGGCAGCATCAAGCGCGGCACGATCTGCCCGTCGCGCACCACCGGCTCCAGCCGGCTGCGCGACAAGCCAAGGATCGCCACTTCGGGGTAATTGACGATGGGTGTGAACGCGGTGCCGCCGATGCCGCCGAGATTGGTGATGGTGAACGTGCCACCCTTCAGTTCGGCCGCGTCGAGTTTGCGATCGCGGGCGCGCTGGGCGATGGCGTTCAGTTCCTCGCCGAGTTCGCGGACGTGCTTTTTGTCCACGTCGCGCAGCACCGGCACCAGTAGACCGCCCTCGGTGTCCACGGCCACGCCAATGTGGCAATACTTTTTCAGGATGAGCTTGCCGCCGGCCACGTCGATGCTGGCGTTGAAGTTGGGGAACTCGCGCAGCGCCACGGCGGAGGCGCGCAGGACGAACGCCGTCACGGTGAGTTTCGGCCCCTTGCCTTCGGACTGCTGTTTGCGAAACGCTTCCAGATCGGTGATGTCGGCGAGGTCGTGCTGCGTGACGTGCGGAATCAGACTCCAGGCCAGGCTCATCTGCCGGGCCGTCGCCTTGCGGACGGCGCCGAGCGGCTGCGCCTCAACCGGGCCCCATTCCTCGAAGTTCGGTAGCGGCGGCGCCTGGAGCGGCGAGACGCCGGTCCCACCCGTCCTGCCGGCGCCGGAGGCGAGTTGCCGCACGTATTCCTTGATGTCCTCCTCGACGACGCGACCGTGTCGGCCGGTGCCATGCACCTGACGCAGATCGACGCCGAGTTCACGGGCCAATCGGCGCGTGGCGGGTCCGGCGGGAACGATCCGCTCCTCGGCGGGCGGCGGCGCCGGCGAAGGGCGTTCGATGACCGGCTGTTGCGGTTTGTGCAGCGGCTGCACCGCGGGGGCCGGACGCGCGGGCGCCGGCTCCTTCTTTGCGACCGGGGCGGGTTCGGCGGCACGCGCCGCGGCGGGTTCCGCTTTCGCTGCGGGAGCGGCGGCCGGTTCGCCGTTGCTGCCGTCGATGACGCAGTAGACCTGGCCGATGGCGATCTGGTCGCCGGCCTTGACGAGCATCTTGGTGACGCGGCCGGCCATCGGCGACGGCACTTCCAGCGCCGCCTTGTCGGCCTGCACTTCCAAGAGCGGCTGGTCCTTGGCCACCATGTCGCCCGCCGACACCTTGACCGCGTTCACCTCGACGGTATCGACGTTTTCCTTCAGCGCTTGCAGCTTGATCTCACTCGCCATCGGTTCCTCAGTATGGCGAACGGCCGGCGTCAGCCGGCTGGTACGAGCCATCACCAGCCGGCTGACGCCGGCCGTTCGCCCAGAAAGGTTGGGATTATGCCCGCATGGGACTGATTTTTTCCGGGTTGACGCCGAACTTCTGGATCGCCTGCTGTACCACGGCCGGCTTGATCGCGCCGCGCTGCGACAGTTGCCACAAGGCGGCCACGGTGATGCACTCGGCGTCGATCTCGAAGTGGCGTCGCAGGGCGGCGCGCGTCTCGCTGCGGCCGAAGCCGTCGGTGCCCAGCGCGAACAGGCCGTTCGGCACCCAGCGGCCAATCATCTCCGGCACCTGCCGCACGTAATCGCTCGCCGCCAGGAAAACGCCGTCCTTCTCGCGGCCGAGCACCTGTTGCAGATAACTTGGACGCGGCGGACGCTCCGGGTGCAGCATGTTCCAGCGCTCGGTTTCGAGGGCGTCGCGGCGCAGTTCGCGGTAGCTCGTGGCGCTCCATACGTCGGCGTTGACGCCGAAATGCTCGGCCAGCAACTCCTGCGCCCGCAGCGTATGGAGCAAGATCGGCCCGCTACCGAACAAATGCACCTTCGGCAGCTTGCTCTTGGCCTCGCCCGGCCGCAGCTTGTACAGCCCCTTGAGGATGCCGTCGGTCACGTCGCCCGGCATTGCCGCCATCGGGTAATTCTCGTTGTACAGCGTGATGTAGTAGAAGTGGTCCTCGGTGACTTCCTCGTACATGCGACGAATGCCGTCGCGCAGGATGACGGCCAGTTCGTAGGCGTAGGCCGGGTCGTAGCAGATCAGGTTCGGCACCGTCGAGGCGAGAAGGAGACTGTGACCGTCTTCGTGCTGAAGTCCCTCGCCGTTGAGCGTGGTTCGGCCGGCGGTGGCGCCCAGCAGGAAGCCGCGCGTCCGCATGTCGGCGGCGGCCCAGATCAGATCGCCGATGCGCTGGAAGCCGAACATCGAGTAGTAAATGAAGAACGGAATAGTGGGCACGCCGTGCGTGGCGTAGGCGGTGCCGGCCGCGATGAACGAGGACATCGAGCCGGCCTCGGTGATGCCCTCTTCGAGAATCTGCCCGTTCTTGGCCTCGCGGTAGGCCGACGCCTGATACACCGCGTCCACCGGCTCATACAGTTGACCGACGTTGGAGTAAATCTTGTGGCTGGCGAAAAGTGGGTCCATGCCGAACGTCCGCGCTTCATCGGGAATGATCGGCACGATCCACTTGCCCAGCTCCTTGTCCTTGAGCAGCCCGGTCAGCATGTCCACGAAGGCGATGGTCGTGGAGAACGCCTTGTTGCCGCTGCCCTTGGTGTAGTTCTGCACGAACGCGATACCCGGCGCCTTCAGCTTCGGACATTCAATCGTGCGAGCCGGCAGGTAGCCGCCCAGCTCCTTGCGCCGCTTATGCAGATATTTCAGCTCGCTGGAGTCCTCCGGCGGCTTGTAGAAGCCAACCTTGTTGACCGTCTCGTCGGAGACGCTCAGGCCGAAACGATTGCGGAACTCGATGAGATATTTCGCCTCGACCTTCTTGGTCTGGTGGGCGACGTTCTTGCCCTCGCCGGCGTCACCCATGCCGTAGCCCTTGACGGTGTGGGCCAGGATAACGGTCGGCTGGCCGCGATGCTCCGCCGCCGCCCTGTAGGCCGCGTACACCTTCACCGGATCGTGTCCGCCGCGCTTCAACTTGGTCAGCTGCTCGTCGGACAAGTTCTCGACCAGTTTGAGCAGTTCGGGATACTTGCCGAAGAAATGCTGGCGGATGTACGCGCCGCCCTCGACGGTGTACTTCTGAAACTCGCCGTCCACGACCTCGCCCATGCGCTGCACCAGTAGGCCGGTCTTGTCGCGTTCCAGCAGGGGATCCCAATCGCAGCCCCAGATGACCTTGATGCAGTTCCAGCCGGCGCCGCGGAAGGCCGCTTCCAGTTCTTGGATGATCTTGCCGTTGCCGCGCACCGGGCCGTCGAGGCGCTGCAAATTGCAGTTGATGACCCAAACGAGGTTGTCGAGCTTTTCGCGCGAGGCCAGCGTGATGGCCCCCAGCGTCTCCGGTTCGTCGCATTCGCCGTCGCCGAGGAACGCCCACACTTTCTGACCGACCGTTTTCTTCAGGCCGCGATGTTCGAGATAGCGATTGAAACGGGCCTGGTAGATGCTCATGATCGGGGCGAGTCCCATCGACACGGTGGGAAACTGCCAGAAACTCGGCATCAGCCACGGATGCGGATACGACGACAGGCCGCCGCCCTCTTGCAGTTCGCGGCGGAAGTTGAGCAACTGTTTCTCGCTCAGCCGGCCTTCGAGGAAGGCGCGCGAGTAGAAGCCGGGCGAGGCGTGGCCCTGGAAATACACCTGATCCGGCCCGTCGGGATGCTCCGGCCCTTTGAAGAAGTGGTTGAAGCCGATTTCGTACAGGGTGGCCGACGAGGCGAAGGTGGCGATGTGTCCGCCGATGCCGTCGGCCTCCTTGTTGGCGTGAACGACCATCGCCATCGCGTTCCAGCGGATCAGGCTCTTGATGCGTCGTTCCAGTTCGCGATTGCCGGGAAAGAGAGGTTGGCGCGACAGGGGAATGGTGTTGATGTAGGGCGTGTTGGCGGTGAAGGGGATCTCGACGCCGCCGCGAACGGCCTTGTTTTTCAGTTGACTGAGCAAAAACTGGCCGCGTTCTTCCCCGCTGGTCTGCAACACGGCGTCGAGCGCGTTGAGCCATTCTCGCGTCTCGACCGGATCGGCGTCGCGAACGCCGTCGCGACCGTCGGCCTCGGTGTGGCCGTTGGTGAGCGTGCCGTTTTCGCCGTTGCCCTCATGAACGATGGGCTCGACGTTGCGGCCGCTCCCCTTGGTACTGTCTGCCATTGCGCTCCTCCCACACGACTCCGTTTGGGCTTCTCGGTCCGATTGTTCTCGTCTTCAATTATTCTAGTGGTATTGGATTTGCCGAATAGGTGAAGTTCTTCCGCGCCCCTCATGAAGCGGCCCGCCCTGTCGGCCTGCGCGGATTTTTCAGATTTTCCGCGCTCTCGGCCCCTCGAATCGACTCTAATAGGATAGGAACGCCGGCAGGAGAGGTCGGCGTCGGGGAGGAGCTTCCGTTGGCCGCACTGGTGCCGTTCGTCTTCTTACCGGCCACGGCTCCACGAGTCCCAATGATCCCCAGGAGTCTCCTCATGCGCAACTGCTGCTGTTTGGCCGTGTTCGTCCTGTTCGCTCTCGCTCCCTTCGTTCCCGCCGCCGACAAACCCGCGAAGGCGCCGGCCGGGCCGCTGGACGCCGAAGCGCTGGCGAAGCGCATCGACGAACTGCTGGCGGTGCCCCTCACGAAGCAAGGCGTCCCACCCGCTCCTCTCAGCGATGATGCCGAGTTTATCCGCCGCGTCTATCTCGACTTGGCCGGCTGTATTCCTTCCATCATTGACGTGCGCGATTTCCTCGACGACACCCGGCCAAACAAGCGCCGCATCTGGGTGGACATGATCCTGGACGGCACGAAGCCGGGTCGCAAGGGGATGAGGAGCGACAAGGACGACGCCTTCACGCAGCACTTCGCCAACGTCTGGCGCGCCTGGATCCTGTCGCGCGTCAACTCCGAGAACGCGGCAGCCCTCGCTCCGGCGCTGGAAACATGGCTGCGCGAGCGACTCAAGGCGAACATGCCTTACGACCGGATCGTACGCGAGATGATCGCGTCGCCGGGCGGCAACGGCGGCTCGCCGAGCGTGTTTTATCAGGTTAACGAGTTCAAGCCGGAGAACCTGGCGGCCAGCGCCTCGCGGCTGTTCCTCGGCATCAAGCTGGAGTGCGCCCAGTGCCACGACGACCGCTCCGGCGGCAGCTGGTCGCAGGGCCAATTCTGGTCGTTCGCCGCCTTCTTCGCCGGGGTCAATCCGCAGAACGGGCAGACAGGGGACAAGCGCGAGATCGACATTCCCGGCAAGAAGAAGACCGCTCGCGCCCGCTTCCTCGACGACGCCGAGCCGGACTGGAAGAGCGGCGGCAACCCGCGCGCCGTCCTCTCCGACTGGCTGGTCAGCGCCAAAAACCCCTACTTCGCCCGCGCCGCCGTCAATCGCCTGTGGTCGTACTTTTTCGGCGCCGGTCTGACCGATCCCATCGACGAGCAGGGCGCCCACAATCCGCCGAGCCATCCCGAACTACTCGACTTGCTCGCCGAGCAGTTCGCCGAACACAAGTTCGATTTGAAATACCTGATCCGCGCCCTTGTCGCCAGTCAAGCGTATCAGCGGACCAGCGTGGGCAATCACCCCGGCCAGGACGATCCGCGCCTGTTCGCGCGCATGGTGATCCGTGGCCTCAGCGCCGAGCAGTTGTTCGACAGCTTGGCGGAGGCGACGGAGTACGAGGACAACAGTCCCCCCTCGATGAACCGCTTCGGCAACCAGGAGAACCTGTCGCCGCGCCAGAAGTTCCTGTCCCGCTTCGCGCACCAGGACAAACCGACCGAGGCGCCCACGTCGATCTTGCAAGCACTGTATTTGATGAACGGCTCGTTCGTCGCCGAGCGGACCAGCCTGGAGCAGAACAAGACGCTGGCGACGCTCGCCGATCAGACGGGGGCGGACGGCAAGCGCCTGGATTCACTCTTCTTGACGGTCCTATCGCGCAAGCCGACGGCGGCGGAGTCGAAGCGATTCCTGGCGTATTATCAGCGCGGCGGCCCGTCGGGCGATCGCCGCAAGGCGCTGGCGGACATCTTCTGGGCCTTGCTCAACAGCGCCGAATTCCGGCTGAATCATTAGGAGGCGCCGCGAGCCGAGCGGCACCACAAGTCCGGCTCGGCTCGCCGGACCTACAATGGCCCCGGCAGATCGCGGCGGCTGAACGTCCACAGGGCGATTCCGTATCCAACCGCCCCCACGCCGAACAGCACCGCCAGCATCGGCACCGGACACAACGGTTGTCCGCCGTTCCATTCGCTCAGCGCCACGCTCCAGTTGCCGCTGAGAATCACCTGCTGCGGCTGGTAGTAATAAAAGATCGTCAGCGGTCGCAGCGGCGCCAGCACGTCCCATAGCTGACCGACCAGGTTGACGAGGAACTGCACCAGCGTCAGAAGCACGGCCAGTCCCAGAACGCGCCAGCGAAAGCGGCCAGCGGCCGACACCGCCATGGTGCAACCGCTCACGGCGAACAGCAGTCCGCCGACCACCCACAGAGCTGGACCGAGATCGCCCGGACGCACCTCCAGGCGATTCTTCTTGTCCGCGCCGCTCTCCGCCGGCGGCGCGGTCGGAGCGATCGGATCTTCGAGGCGCACCTTGAAGGGGCCGAACTCGATCAGGTAGGCCGGCTTAACCGGGGTCGCCGGCAACGAGTTGGACTCGATGGGACCGACCAGCCATTCGCCCAGCCACGTCCCACCCCACAGGCTCAGACACAGTACAGGAATCGTCAGCGCATCGACGGCGAGGTGCGCCAGGATGAGGCGATAGCGCGGCACGGGCTGGGCCATCAGCAGTTCCATGGTGCCGCGGTCGAGTTCCCCGGCGACGGCGCCGGCGGCCCGGCCGATGGCCCAGATGCAGAACACCGCCTGCATCAGCGGATGGACGTAACCGATGGACAGGATGTCCATGGCGTTGTCGAGATGGATACGTTCGCCGCCCATCAGCGTGCGCAGGATCTTGCCCGGACCCTGAAACAGTACGTCCTGCACGATGCCGGCGTTGACGCCGCCGCGGCTGCTCAACTGCGTGATGAGCGGCACGAGGTCGCCGCAAATGCGCTGCGTGATCTTCACCCACAGGCACTGAAAGCCCGCCAGCAACAGACAGATGACCGCCAGGGCCAGCCACACGTCGCGCAACAGTTTACGAATGAGGACCGCCACGTCACGCCTCCCCCGCCTCGCCGCCGTGATAGCGCTGATAGATGCCCTTCAAACCCAGCGGCTCCATGCGCAGATCGGCCAACGGCTGCCGGGCCAGCCAGGTGAGCAGTTCCGGCAGCGGCCCGGTATGTTCCAGTGTCAGGCGGTCCTTCTGCCGCGCCGCAATCTTCAGCCCCGCCAGCGGCGGCAGCGCCTCGACATCGCCCGTGAAACGCGCCTGGATGAGCCGCCCCTCGCGCAGCTCGGACATGACCTGCAAATGGGCCAGCCGTCCGCGCCGCAGGATGGCGACGCGATCGCACACTTCCTCGACCTCGCCGAGGACGTGCGACGAAAACAGTACCGTCTGGCCGCGCTCGCGGGCCTCGCGCACTTGCAGCAGCAGTTCGCCGCGCATGGTCGGATCGAGGGCGTTGGTCGGCTCGTCCATGATGACCAGCGGCGTGTGCGGCACCAGCACTTGCAGCAGGGCCACCTTGCGTTTCATGCCGGAAGACAGGTCGGCCAGCGGCCGGTCGATGTCGATGTCGAAACGGCGAGCGAGCCGGTCCAACTCGGCGCGAACCGGCTGCTCGCGCAGACGGCCGAGGAAGTGGATCAGCTGCCGGCCGGTCATGCTCTCGTAGAGCCGCAGTTCGCCGGGCAGGTAGGCGACCTGGCGCCGCGCGGCCACGCTGTCGCGCCAGCACTCGTGGCCGGCGATCCAGGCGTGTCCGGCCGTCGGCCGCAGAAAGCCGAGCAGCAGACGCAGAGCGGTCGTCTTGCCGGAGCCGTTCGGACCTAGCAGGCCGAACACCTCGCCGCGCCCGACCGTCAAGTTGAGGTCATCGAGGGCGCGGGAACGGCCATAATCCTTGGTCAGATGCTCGGTCTGTAACAGCATGCGTTCGCCGGGGAGGGGAGTTGAGGGTCGATTCCTCGCATTGTTCGGCCGGGAGTGGAACTTATAATTGAAATAGTAGTGGATCTCTCCTCTTTGCCAACCACGAGGGCGCTTGTTATGGCCGACGCCTTTCTGCTCTCCGCGGCCCGGACCCCCATCGGCAAATATCTCGGTTCCCTGGCGGACGTGCCGGCCCCGCAACTCGGGGCCGTCGCCATCTCCGAGGCGCTGCGGCGCGCGCGGGCCACGCCTGATCGAATCGACGAGGTCATCCTGGGCAACGTCCTGCAAGCTGGCGTCGGTCAGAACCCGGCGCGACAGGCGGCCCTCAAGGCGGGTTTGCCCGACCGCATCGCCGCCTTCACGGTCAACAAGGTGTGCGGTTCGGGACTGAAGGCGGTCATGGTCGCGGCCCAGGCCATCCGCGCCGGCGACGCCGACCTCCTTGTCGCTGGCGGCATCGAGAGCATGAGCCGAGCGCCGTACCTCCTCTTCGGCGCGCGCAGCGGCTGGAAGTACGGCGATCAGAAGGCGGTCGATGCGATGATCCACGATGGGCTGTGGTGCGCCTTCGAGGGTTGGCACATGGGCGAGGCGGCCGAGCACATCGCCGGCAAGTGCGGCGTGTCGCGCGCCGAGCAGGACCGCTTCTCCGCCCAGAGCCAGCAGCGCGCCGGCGCGGCCTGGGACAAAGGCGCGTTCAACGCCGAAATCGTCCCCGTCACGGTCGGCGCGGGAGCGAAGGCGAAAGTCGTATCGCGCGATGAGGGCATGAGGCCGGAGACGACGGCCGAGGGATTGGCGAAGCTGAAACCGGCCTTCCGCGAAGGCGGCACGGTCACGGCCGGCAATGCCTCGACACTCAGCGACGGCGGCGCCGCCGTCGTCGTCGCCTCCGCCCGCGCCGCCGACCGCCTGGGCACGAAGCCGCTGGCCCGCATCATCGCGTACTCGACGAGCGGCGTCGCCCCGAAGGACATCTTCATCGCGCCGGTCTTGGCCGTCCGTCAGGTGTTGGAGAAGGCGAAGCTGCGCTTGGAGGACATCGACCTGTTTGAGTTGAATGAGGCGTTCGCGGCGCAAATGCTGGCGTGCGGCAAGGAACTAAAACTGGACGAAGCGAAGGTGAACGTCAACGGCGGAGCGATCGCGCTGGGGCACCCCATCGGAGCATCCGGGGCGCGGGTGCTGGTGACGCTGCTGTATGCTTTGGAGCAACGCGGTCTGAAGCGTGGGTTGGCATCGCTGTGCCTGGGTGGCGGCAACGCGGTGGCGATGGTGATTGAGCGGACATAGGGCAGGAGGCAACCTCGTCCCATGAGTATTATCGTAATAGCGGATCAGATTCGTATTCCATCCTGGGTGAACGACCTGGAGTCGTTCCGCCGTTGGAGTCGGACGGACGATTATCCCGAACGGGGATGGGTGTCCTTCCTCGACGGCGAGATCTGGGTGGATATGGACATGGAACAATTGTTTTTTCACAACCGCGTGAAGACTCAGTTCACTATCGTGCTGGGAGGTCTAGTGGAAGGCGAAGAACTGGGGTACTTTTTCTCCGATCGCGTGCTGTTGAGCAACGAAAGCGCGAACCTGTCCACCGAGCCGGACGGCACGTTCTGCTCGTTTGATGCTCTTGAGGAGCGGCGCATCTGTCTCGTGGAAGGCTTGGAGGAAGGCCACGTAGAGATCGAAGGGACTCCCGACATGGTACTGGAAGTGGTCAGCAGACACTCGGTGCGCAAAGACACGAAAATCCTTCGCAATCTCTACTGGCGTGCCGGCATCCCGGAATATTGGCTCGTCGATGCCCGAAAAACTCCGCTGCAATTCGACATCCTGCGTTGGACGGAGCGCGGCTACTCCGCTTCTCGGCGCAGGGAGGGTTGGTTGAAGTCAAAGGTATTCGGTCGATCTTTCCTGCTCGAAACGAAACCGGACCGTCTGGGGCATCCCCAGTTCTTTCTGCGTTCCGGAGCCGCCGAACCTTCTTGAGGATTCTGAACAGGAGTGCCTGTTATCATGGCCACCGTCACCGACACCGCCGCCCATGAACGCTGGGAGAAGGAAACCGCCTCGGCCCCGGTGCGCGAGCAGCCGCCGACCACTGTCAGCAGCGTGCCCATCGAACCACTGTATACCGCCGACAGCCTCAACGGTTTCGACCCCGACACGGAACTCGGCTATCCCGGCCAGTATCCCTACACGCGCGGCGTCCACGCCAGCATGTATCGCAGCCGGCTGTGGACCATGCGGCAGTTCGCCGGCTTCGGTACGCCGCGGCAGACCAACGAGCGCTTCAAGTTCCTGCTCGAAAAAGGACAAACCGGACTCAGCACCGCGTTCGATCTGCCGACGTTGATGGGACTCGACGGCGATGATCCGCGCGCTTTCGGCGAGGTCGGCCGGCTCGGCGTCGCCGTCTCGACGCTCGACGACATGCACGAACTGTTCGCCGGCATCGACCTGGCGAAGGTGTCCGTGTCGATGACGATCAACGCGCCGGCCAGCGTCATCATGGCGTTCTTCCTCGCCAACGCCCAGGACCAGGGGGTGGACTGGAAGCAGCTGCGCGGCACGTTGCAGAACGATATTTTGAAGGAGTTCCACGCCCAGAACGAATTCGTCTTCCCTCCGGAGCCGCATGTGCGCCTTGTGGCCGACGTGATCGAGTTCTGCACGCATCAGGTGCCGCAGTGGAACACGGTGTCGATCAGCGGCTACCACATCCGCGAAGCCGGCTCGACAGCTGTGCAGGAACTGGCCTTCACGCTGGCCGACGGCTTCCACTACGTCGAAACCTGCCTGGCGCGCGGCCTGGACATCGACGCCTTCGCCCCGCGCCTCAGTTTCTTCTTCAACGCCCATAACGACATCTTCGAGGAAATCGCCAAATACCGGGCGGCGCGGGTGCTGTGGGCCGAGGCGATGCGGCACAAGTACGGCGCGCGCCGTGAAAACTCGTGGAAGCTGCGTTTCCACGCCCAGACGGCCGGCTGTTCCTTGCAGGACAAGCAACCGGAGGTCAATCTCATCCGCGTCGCGTATCAGGCGATGGCGGCGGTGCTGGGCGGATGTCAGTCGCTGCACACCAACAGCATGGACGAGACGCTCGCTCTGCCGTCGGAACATGCCGTCACGCTGGCCCTGCGCACGCAGCAGGTGTTGGCCCACGAAACCGGCGTTACCAACACCGTCGATCCGCTGGGCGGCAGCTACTTCGTCGAGACGCTGACCAAGCAAATGGAACAGGACGCGCGGACGTACTTCGAGCGCATCGAGGAGTTGGGCGGCATGATCGCGGCGCTGGAGGCCGGCTTCTTCCGCCGCGAGATCGCCGACGCCGCCTTCACCTATCAGCGCGAGGTGGACGCTAAACGCAAACTCATCGTCGGCGTCAACGCCTTTCAGGAAACCGAGGAGAAACCCATCGAAACGCTGGTCATCGACGACACTGTCGAGAAGGAGCAGGTCGCCCGTTTGCGGCAGATCAAGGCGAAGCGCGATGGCGAACAGGTGCGCAAGATGCTCGAGCGGATTCGCCGCATAGCGGGCACGAAAGAGAACCTGATGCCGGTATTCGTGGAGGCGGCGCGAATGCGCTGCACGGTCGGCGAGATCATGAACGCGCTGGCGGATGTGTTCGGCCGCTACGACGGCGCGGCGCGGTGGTAAGGCGGTAGTTTGTTGAGTGACACCCAGGAGCTTTCATGGTCGAATCCCCTCCCGTGCGCGTCGTTCTCGCCAAGGTCGGACTCGACGGACACGATCGCGGCATTAAAGTCGTGGCCCGCGCCCTGCGCGACGCCGGCATGCAGGTCATCTACGCTGGACTGTGGCAGACGCCGGAGGCCGTCGTCCGCACCATCACCGACGAGGACGCCGACTGGGTCGGCCTGAGCCTCCTCAGCGGCGCCCACATGACGTTGGTGCCGCGCGTGTTGCAACTGCTGCGCGAGGCGGGACTGGAACACGTCGGCGTCCTCGTCGGCGGCATCATCCCTGAGAGCGACATCCCGAAATTGCTGGAAATGGGCGTGGCGCGCGTCTTCGGTCCCGGCACGGCCCTGCCGGAAATCGTGTCCTTCTTGCGGGAACGCAGCGGAGCCGGTCATGCTTGAGACGCTGCTGGAGCGTTTTCGCCGCCGCGATCGTCTGGCCCTGGCGCGGCTGATTAGCATGGTGGCGCGCGGCGAACAGGTCGAACCCATCCTCGCGGGAGTGGGAGAACCACGCCAACCGGCGCGCGTCGTCGCCATCACCGGCAGCGGCGGCGTCGGCAAAAGCACCCTGATCGGCAAATTGACCGGAGAGGTTCGGCGACACGGTCCCAGCGTCGCCGTGCTGGCCTGCGATCCGCAAAGCCCGCTCAGCGGCGGCGCTCTGCTCGGCGATCGCTTCCGAATGCCGGCGCGCCCCGACGATGACGGTGTTTTCATCCGCAGTCTGGCGGCCGCCGGCGGACACGGCGCCCTGGCCGAGCATTTGCCCGCCCTCATTCGTCTGCTGGAAGCGTTCGGCTTCGAGGTCGTGCTGATCGAAACCGTGGGAGCGGGACAGGGCGATACCGTGGTGCGGGATTTGGTCGATGTCCTCGTGCTGCTGCTGCAACCGGAAACCGGCGACGATTTGCAGTGGGAGAAGGCCGGACTCCTCGAAGTCGCCGACGTCATCGTCATTCACAAGGCGGACCTGCCCGGCGCCGAGCGCGTCGAGGCGCAAGTACTCGCCACGCTCGCCCTCGGAACGGGAACCGTCGTTCCGGTCCTGCGCGTCAGCTCGCGCGGCGGCGACGGAATGGAAGAGTTGGGGCGGACGATCGCGGACCGGCCGCTGCGGCGCGGCCGGCGACAGGATGGACGCGACCTGCTCCGTCTCGCCCAGCAAACGCTGGCGGCGCGTTTTGCCGCGTCCGCCGATCGGCCGGAGTTGCGGCAAATGCTGGCGGCATGGCAGCGCGGCGAGATCGCTTCCGTGCAGGCAGCCTCAGCCCTTCTGGATCTCCTCCGCGAGGGCGCGGCGGAGAAGAAGAGCTAATTCGGTTTTTTGATGACCTTGCGCGGCCGGGCGAACATCTGGGTGTAATAGACCTCGCCCTTGTCGTTCTTGGCGATGCCCAGGCCCGTCTCGCTGATCTTGGTATCGAGCAAATTGTCCCGGTGGATCTTCGACTCCATCCAGTCCGAGACGACCCGCTTCAACGGGACACCGGGTCCGTCGGCCATGGCGATGTTCTCGGTGGCCCGGCCGTAATCGTAGCCGGCCGCGAGGATGCGCTGGCCGGGGTTCTTGCCGTCGAGAACGTGTTCCATCTTTTGCTGCCGAGCCATGTTCGCCGAATGGCCGCGCGCCACCTTGAACAAGAGAGGATTGGGACGCAGCGGCGGCAACTCCTTTTTGGCGCGCTCCTTGTTGAGCAGTTTCAGAAGTTCCTGCTCGTCCTTCGTCATTTCAAACCCGCCCGCTTCTTTCTTGTCCTCCGCCCCGACGAACGGAACGGCAACCGCCAGCAGGCCCAGATACCAGAACCAGGAATGAACCCGGATCATGACAACACCTCGCACAAGGTTGGAGCAAAGGGGACGTTTCCCTTACTTCGGCTACCCTCTATGATTCTTGCTTCTCGAAGGCGGTTCCACAAGTTCGCGTGCTTTTCCGCGCGAAGATGCTCGGCGGCCATTCCCTCTAATCCGCCCCTCCCGCCAACGTTCGAGACGAGCCAACACGGTCCCTCCGCGGCACGATACTTGCTAGTTATTTTGGTGTCGATCCGTCCCCTCCCTCCGAAGTGGAGGCGTCCTCTCGCCTGAAGCATAGGAATTCGTGAAGAGGTAGCCGTCATGTCGAGCCACTTTGAATTGCTGGAACTGGAATGCGACGCCCCCCCTTACGTGATCGTGCGCGCCTGCCGGAAACTCGGCTTGATGTCTCCCGAGGACGTGCGCTGGTGCCGCAAGGACCGTCATCGCAAACGACATCACGGTTGGATTAGTTTCCTTTCCAATCCCATCTGGGGCCGATTGCTCGGCCGGACCGACGCAGCGGGCCACGGCTGCACCTGCGGACAATCCCTCCCGGAGTTGGAGTGCTACGCGTTCACGTTCCAGAACGGAGAGGAGGTCGAGTACGAAATTGGGCAGTGCTTGCGCTGCCGGACCATTTACTGGGAGAAAGCGTAACCAACCACCCCACCAGCGCCGCCGCGCTCGCTAGCGCACGTCCGGCGCTGCGCCCTCAGCCATTTCCTCCGCTCCAATTTCGCCCTCCTTCATCTCCATAATGCATTTTCCTCGGCCGCGTGCAAGATATCGATCCTGACGATGTTGCGGGGCGAGCCTGACGCACTTTTTCTCGCAGGAGAAGAGAAAAGTCGAGATCTCCGACCTGCGCCGGAGAGGGCGGCGACGGTGCGATCCGAAGTGGACAACCCGTCCGCGCGAACTGGGGGAACCTGGGTAGGGAGCCGAAGAAAAGGAAGCGATACAACGATGCGCGTTAGCGGTGCGCACGTACCGACCTTTGTGTGCTTTCCATGCCGCTCGTCAACCCAAAAAGGAGATCTCGTAATGGTCCGCGCCTCCCTCCCGATTCGGGGAGTCGCCGTCGTGCTGCTTTGTGCCTCGGCGGCAGCCGGGCAGGATCCTCTGCCGACGGCCGACTTCTCGACACCGTTCCTCCGTCCCGCTCCGCCAGGGATGCTCTGGCAATTCCCGTCCGAGACACCCTCGTTCTACGAAACTGAGATGCCGCCTCTCCTGGACGCGGCGGCCGAAACCAGCCTCGCCTCGTTCGATGCCCCAACCCCCATCGCCGCCCCCAAGGACTCTTCCCCCCGCCTCACACCCACGCCGAACCCGTCGGCCCAGTCGAAAGAGCAACCGCCGGCGCAGTCCGACCCGGTCCTCGTCGATGACGGCGCGTGCCCCGGCGCTGGCGGCGGCGCATGCCCCGGCGGCCTCTCCGATGGCGAGTTCCCCTGCGCTCCCTCCGAGGGAGCATGTCCCTGCGCTCCCACTCTCCTGCCGTTCGCGTGTCCTTGTCCGCCTCCGCCTCCGCAGCCCTGTTGCCGCAAGTGCTGCCGTAAGCACCGGCATAGCTGCTGTGGTGGCTCGGGCTACGGCGGCTATGGACCGGGATACGGCCTCGGCTGGCCGTGCGGCATGCAGTGCTGCCCCAACTTCTGCGCTCCGCCTCCGCCGCCTCCCTGCTGCCATAAGTGCCGCCGCAAGCACCGCTGTCACCAGGGCTGCGGCGGCTATCCCGGCTACGGATATGGCGGCGGTGGCTACGGCTTCGGCGGCGGCTTTGATGGTGGTCTGTGCTGCGATGGCTGCATGGGAATGGCTTGTCCGGCCTTCTTCTGCAACCTGTGCCCGCCGCCTCCGCCTCCCTGCTGCCGTAAGTGCCACCGCAAGCACGGCTGTCACCAAAGCTGTGGCGGCTACGGCTACGGTGGCGGCTACAGCTACGGTGGATACGATGGCGGCTATGGCTATGGCGGTTACGGCTATGGCGGTTACGGCTGTGGCGGCGGATGCGGTAAACACCACGGTCTGTTCCATCGCTGCCATTCCTGCCGTCATCAGCAACCTGCCTATCCTCCCCCTTGCTTCGCCTGCCCCATGATGATGCCGTGCATGGACATGGGCTTCTGCTCGGATTGCGACGGGGGCTTCATGTACTGATCCGGTCGTGCCTTGGGTCTGATGTGGAGGGCATCCGAAAACCGGATGCCCTCCTTTTTTCGCTTGCTGAGACAGCACCTTGGCGAGCGGGGGGCGTCAGCCCCCTGTTCACGCCGCAACAGGGGGCTGACGCCCCCCGCTCGCCAGGACTCCGGCGGCTCAGAACTGGTCGAGCCAGAAATGGAAGCCGCGATAATACTTCTGCGGCACATACCATTCATAGCGCCAGTGCGGTTCCAGGAACGGCGGGTAGCTCATGTAGGCCGGCGGACGCATGTACGGCTGACCGGGACGTTCCGGCCAGGGGCACGACTCGGTCGGCCAATAGCTGTGCGGATAATAGTAGAAGGGGTAGTAGAAGAACTTCCCCATGTTGTAATCGACGGCACGCGCGGGCGCGTAAAAACCGATGGGCGGCGGCGGCGTCACCGGAATGGTGCCGATGCCGATGCCGCCGGCCGCGGGCGGCAGGGCCGCGCCAGGAACGGGAGGAGGCTCGCCGGGTTGCATGACTCCGCCGCCCTCGCCTCCGCCGCGCGGCGGGGGCAAGGCTCCCGCGCCGGGCGGGGGCGGCGGTTGACCGGCGGCCATCGCCGCGCCGGCGCGGTCCTGTCCACGGGCCGACTCACCGACGCCCAGCCACAAACCCAAACTCAAAAGCGCGAACGATCCAACGCACGAGATGCGCTGCATGGTGATGGTCCTCCTTGACGGGGGAGTGGTAGTCTCCTCCTAACATACTTTACCCGCCAAATGGTCCGCTGCGGCGACGAACCGCCCGCGCAGGCATAAAAAAGCGGTGCGGAGCGTCCGCGTCTAACAATTCGGACGGAGACGCCCCGCGTGCCGGGATTTCCAGCAGGCGCGGGCGCGCCGACGAGAAAGAGTCATGGATTCATTTCAGTTTTACGACAACCCCCTGGTGACGCGCTACGCCGGCTGCGAGATGGCCCAGTTGTGGGGACCGCAACGCAAGTTCTCCACCTGGCGGCGCCTCTGGGTCGCCCTGGCCGAGGCGGAGCAAGAACTGGGTCTGCTCGCCGACGACGGCGTCACGCCGCGCATCCGTCGCGCTCAAATCGAACAGATGCGCGCCCACCTCGACGACATCGACTTCGCGCGGGCCGCCTTCCACGAACAGCGCCGCCGTCACGATGTCATGGCCCACATCGAAACCTACGGCGAGGCCTGCCCCGACGCCCGCGAAATCATTCACCTGGGCGCCACGAGTTGTTACGTCACCGACAACACCGACCTGATCCTGCTCCGCGAGGGGCTGGGGATGATGCGCGATCGGCTCGTCGGCGTCATCGACGCGCTGGCGCGCTTCGCCGAACGCTGGCGCGACCTGGCCACGCTCGGCTTCACGCACTTCCAACCCGCCCAACTCACCACGATCGGCAAACGCGCCTGTTTGTGGTGTTACGACTTCGTGCTCGATCTACACGAGCTGGAGCATCGTCTGCAATCGCTGCGCTTCCGCGGCGTCAAGGGCACCACCGGCACGCAGGCCAGTTTTCTCGCCCTCTTCCGCGGCGATCACGAGCGCGTGCGCCGACTCGACCTCCTCGTCGCCCGCAAGATGGGGTTCGATTCCGTCTACACCGTCACCGGCCAAACCTACTCGCGCAAGGTCGATAGCCAGGTGCTCGACACCCTGTCCGGACTCGGTCAGACCGCCCACAAGTTCGGCACCGATCTGCGTCTCCTGGCCCACCGGCAGGAGATCGACGAGCCGTTCGAGGCGGAGCAGGTCGGCTCCTCGGCGATGGCCTACAAACGCAATCCGATGCGCGCCGAACGCATGTGCGGGTTGGCGCGCTTTCTCACCAGCCTGTCGGTCAGCGCCGCGCAGACGGCGGCGACGCAGTGGTTGGAACGCACTCTCGACGACAGCGTCAACCGCCGGCTGACGCTGCCGCAGGCGTTCCTGACCGCCGACGCCGTGCTGCGCCTGGCCCTGAATATCAGCAACGGCTTGATCGTCAATCCGGAGGTGATTGAGCGCAACGTGGCCGCGATCTTGCCCTACATGGCGACGGAGAACATCCTGATGGCGGCGGTGGCGCGCGGCGGCGATCGCCAGCAGGTCCACGAGTGCATCCGCCGGCACAGCCACGACGTCACCGCCGCCCTGAAGGCCGGCGCGGACAAAAACGATCTGCTGGATCGCTTGAAGGCCGATCCGCTGCTGGCCAGCGTGGATTTCGCTGCGGTCCTCGATCGCGGTCAGTTCGTCGGCCGAGCGCCGCGGCAGGTGGACGAGTTCCTCGCCGAAGAGATCGAACCGATCCGCCACCGCTATCGCCCTCTGCTCGGACAATCCGACGAGGTTAGCGTATGAGGGCGGCTTCTCGCTTCTCGTCATGGCCACTCGAATCGGGTTCCTGACACCTTCGCAATGAGCAAAAAGGCGTCCAGACTCGAAGTCTGGACGCCCATCCGATCAAAGGATATGCTCGGCCCGATCGAGTTCGGGTAGTTTATTTGTCCTTCTTGTCTTTGGGCTCTTCGATCACAATCTTTCCTTTGAACGGCTCGCCCACGTGAGCCCGCGCTTTTTCTTTCTGCTCGTCCGTGAGGATGGCCTCGATCTTTTTGTCGAGGTCCGCGCGAAGCTTCGCCAGCTTCTCGTTTTTGTCTTCCCCGTTCTTGGCGTCAACGAGCGCCGCCAAGTCTTTGCGAGCCTCTTCATGGAGCTTCTTGAACTTGTCTTGTTGCTCTGGGGTCAACTTGAGCACTTCGGCGGCTTTGGGCCGCGTTAAGAACCGGAGACCGAGAACCTGCATCGTAATCTGCTCGAGGCGCTTCCGCTGTGCCTCCGACAGGTTATCGGCAATAAATTTCTCGTGCTCCTTCTCCAGGTCGTTGAACTTCTTTTCCCGCTCTTCCGCGTTCAACTTCAGCGCTTTCTGATACTCCTCGTGTTCCTTGTTCGTGAACTCGGCAACCTTCGTGCAAAGCTCGGGAGTAAGCTTCAACTCCTCTTGGACCGACTTTTGCCGCAGAAGGAGCAGCTTGACCGTCGTGTCCGAAGGTAAGGCGAATTCAGGCGCTGGGGGTTCCGCGAACCCCAAGGCCGAGGCGGCGAGGATCATTGTCCACATTCTAGTCCCTCCTCGTGCGAAACTCAGGCCCAGCCCTTGCTGTCCACCGAGGGCAGGTCGTCGCTGGGACCACCAGCCAAAACGTTCCGAATTTCACCTACGATGTCCATCGGCCCATGCCGTTGACTTCCCAACAGGAACTCGCCCACCGAGGTCTCGGCCCGGTAATCCGTGCCCGCCGCTCGTGCGAACAGGTCGGCGTCGCCTCCACCGAGGGCGCAGGGAGCCAGTCTCATCGCCGTGGCCGCCAGATACATGGTCTGAAATAACACGCCCACGTGCTTCAAAGTCAAAGCATAAGCGATCGACTCGTATTTCCAAGCCACGCGCGGGAAGCGAGCCGCCAGGATGAGTAGTACCTGGAGAGTGTCCTCGGAGAGGGCCGCGGAGTCCGCGGCGTCCCGCAGCAGCTTCCGCACGTCCGTCGTGCGACCGCACAACCGGGCCAACTGGTGCCGCGAGGGGTCATAATGGTACAGCCCTGGCTCCAGGTTCGCGCAACGGTTCACGGCGACGTACAACTCCAACTCGTAAAGACCCCCTCCCGCCGGATACGGACGGAAGGCGAAGTCCATTCGTATCGAACCACCACCCGGAGTCGCTACTTCCGCCTGTCGGCATTCTTTCACGCGCGCGACGCGGAACAAGAACTCGCCCAGTTGATGATCCGTGATTGGCTGCTCGGCGTCGAATTCGCGGACCGAGCGCCGCTGCTCTTGAACGCGCGCCAGAGGCGGATCCTCGCGCTGGAGCCGTTCCAGGTCGGGGCGGAACAATTCCCGCGTCTCGCCGGTTGAGGATGGTTTCAAAGCGGGCGCGGGGGGCAGCTTGCCGGCCAAGCGATAAGTGCTCCCGTAGGGCGCGTCAAACCGGCCTTGGCGGCTGCGGGCGTGAAACAGCAAATCGTGGAAATCCCACGTTTGCAGCGCGGGGTCATCGTCCGCGCCGCAGTTCCCCGCCGCGCTGGCCTCGCCGATCATGCTCGCACGCAGCAGCAGGGTGAGCACCCCGGTGACGGCATCTGTCGGCAACTCACCAACCCGTCCGCTGAGTTCCTCCGCACTGGCTGGGGCCGCCAAGGCCCCGACGAGGGCCGTCGCTCGGCAGTCGTTCAGGGTGACGCGGGCATGGGCCAGAGGCGACTCCAGGACGGCCTCGCTCCCTTCGCGGCGCAAGTAGGCGAACCGTGACAGGACGTAGCGGCGGTCGGGGATGGCCTGCGCCGGCTTCGTCGCGAACGAAGATGAAACCGCCACCAGGGTGGCCAACCGTGTCCCCTTCGCCACAACGGAGTAGCAGAGCAGGCCGCGCCGGATCAGGCACTCCTGATAGTAATACCAACGGGCCAGGCAACCGTTGCCGACGCCTCGGACGAGTTCGGTCAGGCGGTGTTCGTCTTCCCCCGGTGGATCGAACCGGCGCAGAGCATCCAGGAGTTCGGGAGCGACCCGGCGCAACGATACCCGTCCGCCTGGGCCGTGCACAACGAGCGCCCCTTCGGGGGACAAGGCGGCCGTCACCCCTTCCCGCCACGACAACACCAAGGCCACGGTCAAGGCTCGTCCTCCAGGGTGTTACAGGAACATGGGGACCGGATTCAATTCCTCCTCCATGAGCGGCCGAGAAAGCCAACCGAGCCGAACGGGGACGTCGTACAGCCGGCCGGGGGCGAACCGCGCCCAAAAATGCCGCAGCCCCGGAACGATTACCTTGACGACCGGCAAGCCGACCTCGGGCCGCGTTTGGTCCAGCACGAGCATTTCCATCCCCGCGCGCTCAACCAGCGTCTGGCAGACTCGCACGTCCTCCGTCACGTCATCAGCCCAGCCGCGCGCGTGCGACGAAGGAGTCCGCGGCGAATCGTTGGCCGGGAGCAGATACGGTTGGTTCGCGGTTGTCGCCGTCTTGAGCCAGTGGGCTGTTTCCGGGTCGGCGGTCGGGTCGCCGAGTTCCTTGCCTTCCGGCTTCAGCAGAGGGGAGGTGAGCATCTGGTTCATCTCGGTTACGGCCCGCAGCAAGGCCAGCCGTGGTTCGAGGTGGGACCCGAAGCCCAAAACGATTTGCTCGGGAGGCCCGTCGGTGCGCCGGCAGACCGACGCGAACACCGGGATGTCCAGGTCGGCCGTCAAGTCGAGGGCCCAGAACTCTCGGCCGTGCGCACGCAGGAATGCTTGCAGCCGACTCAGATACGGCTCGCCAAAGCTGTCCAACTCGACACCCGGTCGGCGGAGGCGGTTGTACCACCACAGGGCGACGCTGTCGCGCTCGACCAGTTCCAGGAAGCCCTGTAGGATCGCCTCTTCCAAGGTGTTGCCAGCCGCGTTGCCGTTGGAGCAGGGGATACAGTACCTCCGCTCCTCCGATTGCGGATAGTCGTAGTAGCAGAAAGCCGTGGGCAGGTAGCGTATCTCCTGCCGCGTCAGCGACCAGACCGGCGACCATTCGACGTTCGCCTCGGGATCGAACGGCACGGGGATGAAATGGAAGCGCGAGCCGGCGGCGTTGCGCGCGTCGCGCTCGCGGTACTGCCGCTCGCTGAATAGCAAGCAATCACCGAGAGCAACCGCCGCCTCGCCCAAGTCGCGCATCCGCGCTCGGCGGCGCGGCTCGACGCCGCGAAAAACCCCGGAATAGCGCTCGAGACCCTCGCACAGCCCGCTCGCCTGAGCCTGCACGTCACTGGTGCCCTTGCCGGCGTTTAGGCTGCGCAGGTCGCCACGCAGCTGGGCGAGGTTTTGGTGCGGCCGGGCCAGATTGTTGCCGGCGACGTAAACGTGCAGGACCCCATCGCCGGCGGTATCAGCGCGTTCCAGCATGGGCACTGCACCGGTGATCGGACTGACGTGGTGTTTATAGCGCGCGAGGGTCTCCTCCGGCGAGACCACGCGATGGCCCCCGTCCGCGGTGAACGTTTTCTTGCAGCTTTCCAGGACCGGCTTGCGAAACGAGCGGGTTTGTCCGCCTTCCTCACGGTGGCCGCACGCGCTACAGAACGGCAGCTGGATCAACACGTGGGTCTGTAACTGCCAGGTGGGAACGTCCAAGGTCTGCACCTTCCCGTCCAGTTCCGGCAACTCGCCACGGACAACCCAGGAGGCGATCGTGTTGGCAGCCAGGCCCCAGGCGACCTGCAAGGTGGCAGGCGTCCAGGCGCGGTCGTGGACGACGGTGTTTACCTGGCCGTTTCTCCTCTGCAAATAGGTTTCGACCGGAGAATTGGCTTGCAGGCGCTGGGCCAGACATTCCCAGCATCCGGTCTTGCCCGGCCGGAACAGGGGGCCTACCCAGACCTGCCGACCCACGGGCTTGACCAGCAACCAGGGTTTCCCATCGCGCAGCGCTTCCGCGTTGCAGGTGCGGAGGTCGCTCCGCAGGTAGTTATCGGTCAGCACGACGTCGGCCGCTCCCTCGTCGGCCACGCGGACGTGAAGGAGTTTCAGCAAATCGACAAGGGAGCCTGCCTCCACGCCCAAGGCCCGGACGACGATCGATCGTTCCGCCAAGCGCCGCGCCGCCGTCGCGGGCACGATCTGTTGGCACGACCACAGGGCGGCCTGGCCGGCCGGAAGCGTTTCCTCTTTCTCGCACAAATAGCCTTTGCGCTCCATCTGGGTCAGCGCGTAATAGACCTCGGCCGGAGATGCCTTGCCGCGCAGACGTTCGCACACGTCTGCCGAAGTGCGCCCGTCGAGCCACGGGGCCACCAGATGGTAGAGCCGGCCTCGAAGCAGGGTTTGCCTCGAGCCCGACAGCAGAAAGACGCCTTCCCCGGCGGCGATCTCGACGTGGAAATGCGGACAAAATATCGGACGGTTCAGCATGGAACCTGCCCTTTGCCCTGAAGCGGTATTGGATCCGCGCGAAGATACCGACACGGTTCGCGTGAATTGGCACCGTGTTTTCAATGGCACCCCGGCCAAGGAAAGGTAGCCGTTCGTTGGCCTCACGTTCCTCTGCGTTACGTGAGGCCAACGTGTCTCACCTCGCCGGTCGCTTGCGGTGATGGGCTTGTTTCGTTGGTGGCCGTCCTCACCACCAGCAGCGGCACCCGCAGCGGCCACATACGCCGCACACGGCGCTGGCGCGAGATGCAGCGCACCATGCGCACCATGCCACCGGGCCTCCGACCAGGTCCTCGTCCTCCAACTCATCAGGGGGCTTGCTGGGCAGGATATAGCGGCGCACCGTGTCGCTGTCTGCCACCACCTTGGCCTCCGTGCCTTCCAGGACTTCAATTTCCGTGTCTTCCGGTACTTCCAGGCTGTGCTCGGCGAGCACGGCCCGCGGGTCCGACAACAGACGCTCCATGACGCCTTCGTCGCACCATGCCCTGGCCACGATTTGACTCCACACCAAGTCCTCGGAAAGCTGCTGAATCATTCGACGGCACCTCCGAAAAGAGCGCGAAGGGAAACAACCCCTTGGGCTTCGACTGCCTTGCCGAGATGAATCCGTTCTATTCCTGAATGACTTGGAACCAGCCCTCTGGTTCAATGACGAAGAATAACTATATCTCTCCTTGAACGGTTTGCAAGGACTTTTTTCGATCGCGCTCCACCTCCAAAACGTGGATTCAACGCAGACGTTCCTGACCATCGACGCCGTGCTGCGTCTGGCCCTGAACCTCAGCAACGGCCTGATCGTCAATCCGGAGGTGATCGAGCGGATGGACGAAATTCCTCGCCGAGGAAATCGAGCCGATCCGCCGGCGTCACGCCTCGCTGCTGGGACAAACAGCCGAAGTCTCCGTATGAGATGGAACCCTCTTTCTCCCCTCATGAGGACCGCTACCATGTGCCGGCAACCGACGCGCCGCTTCTTCCTGAAGGCCAGCTTGGCCTGCCTGGCTTCCTCCCCCGCGCTGGCGGCCATCGCCCGCGCGCGCCGGGCGGACCGCAAGGCCGAGGAGAAGCCGCCGCGCTTCCGCTTCTATGCCATGGACACCGGATTGGTCGGACCCGATGTGCCCACGCTGGAAAAGAAGGTCGCGCTGCTGAAGCGACTCGGTTTCGCCGGCATCGGCTACACGCTCAACCACCGGCAGCTGCCGAACTTGCTGGAACTGCTCGACAAATCCGGCCTGGAGTTGTCCGCCGTCTACACGACGCCGCGCCTGGAAGACAAACTCGATCCCGAACTGGCCGGCTCGATCCGCCGCATGAAAGGCCGCGCTACACGCATCGAGTTGGCGATCACCAGCCGGCGCTTCAAGCCCTCCACGGTCGAGGGTGATGAGTTGGGGGGCGAACTGCTGCGTCGCGTCTCCGACCTGGCGGCGGACACCGGCCCGGTGGTTTCGGTCTATCCGCACCGCGGCTTCTGGACCGAGCGCGTGGACGACGGCCTGCGACTGGCGAAGAAGGTCGATCGCAAGAACGTCGGCACGCACTTCAATCTCGTCCACTGGAAATGGGCGCCGTCGAAGAAGGCGCTGCCGGATCTGCTGAAAGAAACCCTGCCGCACCTGTTCGCCGTCACGATCAACGGATTGAAGGGCGACCGGATCGTTTCTCTTGAGGAGGGCGATTACGACATCGAAGGCTTCGTGAAGCTGCTCGTGGAAGTGGGTTATCGGGGTCCGGTGGGACTGCAAGGCTACGGCGTGGCCGGCCCGTCCGCCGAGCATCTGGGGCGTTCCATGAAAAAATGGCGCGACCTCTTGAAGTTGGTGGAGGCGTGAAAGCGTCTCAATCCGGGCAGCCGTTCACGGGCCGAGAGTCAGCATGCGTACAGTAAGGGGGAGGCCGAGCGGAAGCCGGACTTCGCCGGAGAATAAGCCGAAGATAAGGCCGTCGAAGTGCGGCCACCGGGGGCATAAGCCCCGCAAGTGACCGCCTGCCGAGTGGTCGCGTCAGAAGCCGGTCGTAGGCTACAACTGTCCTGCAGAATGGCCAGAAGGGTCTGAGGTGGCGATCCAAAGATGATCGGACAAGGTTTATTAGAAGGTGGTAGAGCATGATAAGAAAGGTTCTGGCAAGCTTTACTGAAAAAAGAATATGGCTCATTCCCTGTTTTTTGATCTTAGTCTCAGGTTGTGGACGCCATGAGCAAAAAGAAGATAAGACACCGTCTCCCCCAATCCAGGACGAGCAAAAAGAAGAGAAGACACCCTCTCCCCCAATCCAGGACGAGCAAATAGCGGGTATGTCTTCTCGACTCCTCCGAGAGAAGAACTCCATAAAAATGGGTGTTGGCCCGGTCAATGCCCTTG
>DATBGU010000229.1:0-13839 GCA_036557825.1 Gemmataceae bacterium | reverse complement strand
GGGCTGCAGGAAAGCGAACCGTCGAGGAATTATGGAAGTATTTGGGCCAGGTCCTCGACGAGTTCCTTCCAGATGAGTGCTGCAACTACTTCCGTAGTTGCGGATATACGGCCGCTAGATCAACTAGGGAACTGCTCTAGTGGCTCGCCTCGGTTGACTTGGCGGGTCGGTGGGACCGGCGTCCCGCCGGTCCTGCTCGCCTAGACCGGCGGGACGCCGGTCCCACCTGCCCTATCGACGGTGGCGAGCTACTAGAGCCACGCTCCCGGCTCGCCAACGAGTTCGCGCCTCATACCCATTCGCTCCGGCATTCTCGGCAACCGCGGCATTTCATCTTTCTCCGATTTTGACATCGAGCTGTCACAACCTCTCCCAGGGCTGGTTGTTGTTTGGGAGACCAGAGAACCATTCCGCGGAGAGGGACGTTCCCACTCGCGTTCGTACTCGGTTCCGTCTCGAATATGGAGACTCCCATGAGTCGCAAACTGAACACTCGCTTGGTTAAGCCGATGCTCGAAAGATTGGAAGATCGCCTCCAGCCGTCGGTCCTTCTGGGCAGCCAGGTCGTTCCCACGATGGTCAACCAGGTCAACGCGGTCCTCTCGGACATGCAACAGGCGCAGGTCAAACTGACGACGGATTATAATGCGGCCGTTACCGCCCTGGGGCCCAACCCCAATGGCGACAATGTGCGGCAGTTCGTGCACCCCTTTGGCAAAGCCGTCGCCGATTATCAGCAGATTCTCAACGACCAGGCCACGATTCACCTGATGGTCAACACCGACAATACCGTCCTGCACCAGGTAGCGTCCGCGGAGCTGATATCCGGTGATCCGATTGATTTCGTCATTCTGACGTTCTTCAAAGGCACTGCCTTTGATAAGACCACGCAGCTGACGGACGTTCAAACCCAGGCCGATAAGATTCTGCAGGATCCGACCCTGAACACGGAGATCAACAATACGTTCTTCCTGCGTAATCCGATGTCCGTCGGTTTCGACCCCATTCGGGACGAAGTCTCGATTGCAGCGGAAGTCAATACTCCCAGTTTTTAGTCCGTAACAGACTCTGACAAAACACACGAAACCGGTGGAAATGTTCAGGCGAACGGGGTTTTGTCAGAGCCTGTAAGGGAGCGAGCCGCGACGCGCAGCGCTGCGCGTCGCGGCCAACCTTGGAACTTACGGACGGCTGAATTTGAGGAAGAATCGCTGGGTCAGTTGCGGGCCGGGAAGGATCTGAACCACCTCGGCGCGCAGGCCGCTGCCGTCGAGCAGTCGCAGGAGATAGTCGGGATTGACCTCGACGGCGGAGCGGTCGCCGGCATGGCGGTCCACCAGCGGCGCGGTGAACAGGTCCGCGAAGATGAGTCCGCCGTCGGCCAGCAGGCGGTTCGCCTCGCGCAGCAACAACGCCGTCTCGCGCGGATAGGTGTGGGTGAAGACGCTGAAAAAGACGATGAAACGGAAGCGCTCGGCCAACGGCGGCAGCGTCGTCATCTGGCTCTGGAGGAAGGAGAAATTCGGCCGGCGAAAGCGCGAACGGCAGAAGGCGAGGGCGTCCGGGCTGATATCGGTGCCGCAGTAGATGCCGCGGTCGCTGAGGTACTCGTGCAGGGCGGCGGTCAGCTGGCCGGTGCCGCAGCCGACATCGAGGATGCGCGCGTCCGGCGTGAGGCCGAGGTTGATGAGCAATTGCAATTTGACAAGGCCGAGTTGCTCGTACTCTTCCTTCGTGGCGGGCCCGACGATGGTCCAGTAATCGCGCTCTAGATCCCAGGTCGAGTACCAGCGGCGATAATCGACTTCGGTCGATTGGCCGGCCAGCCGGCGCAGTCGTCCGGCGGCCCGAGAAACCAAACCTCGCAGCCTGCGAGTCGCGGTCATGGGTATCCCTCCCCTTGGAAACGTCCGTGCCTCAAAGTCCCAGACGTTGCTCCCGGTGCGCGATTTTACTTGAACAACTCTCTCCACTCCTGGCCCCTCTCCGCGACTTCCTGTTCCTTCTCGCGCAGCGCTTTCCGGTCCTCGTCGGTGCGTTTGTCGCCCACCTGAAGATGATGCTCGGCCTGGTTGAAAAGTTCAATCCCGGCGAGGACGTATTGCCGGCCAGCCGCGCGCGCCGTTTCCGCTTCCTCGCTGTGGTAGGGTCCGGCGCGGGCCAGCCGGTCCGCCAGAGCTGTCAGCTCTCGCTGTTGCTCGACGACGAGAGGCAGGGCGGCTTGCACTTCGGCGGCGTCGCGGCGCGTCGGATGGATTTCGAGCAGCGGCTGAATCTCGTGGAAGTAAACATCCTCCGCTTTCTTCATGGATGCGTTCACGGGGCGGGCGCAGCGCGCCTCGAAGTGACGGTCCTCGGCCTGGAGCCAGACGGGATCGGTGGCGCGGGCTTGTTCGACGACGTAATCGCCGTACCAGACCATTGGCAGGAAGCCGGTTAGCGCCAGCCAGCGCCACAGGGGCGGGCCGAAGCGATGCAGGTGCATCAGCAGAGCGGCCAGCGCTCCGGCGACGGCGCCGCCGAAATGGCCCCAGCCGCTGACGTCCTTGAAACTGCTGGTGAACACCACCAGGACAAGGGTGATGACAAAACTGGTCCGCGCCTGCCGCAGCAGAGCGCGCGGCAAATAGCGGCGGTTGAAGAGAAACCACACGGCCTCGGCGGCGATGAGGCCATAGACCGCCGCGGAAGCGCCGGCGCCGCTGCCATTGTGGGCCGCCGCCAGACAGCTTCCGCCCAGAACTCCGGCGAAATAAATGACCAGATAACGAAGGTGCCCCCACATCAGCTCGGCGTATCGACCTGCCAGGTAGAGAAAGACCATGTTCAGCAGTAGATGCAGGAAACCGACGTGGACGAAGGCCGCCGTCACCAACCGCCACCACTCCCCATCAATCAGATGGGAGGCCGACAGAGCGCCGCTGCGATCCAGAATCGTAAGAACCGCGGCGACGGTCTGATCGCCGGACAAAAAAGCGTTGTCGGCATGGACGGCGCGCGCGTTGAAGTAGCCGACCGCGAAGACGACGACGTTGAGGAGGACAAGCAAGACGGTGACGAGCGGGCGGAGTCCGCCGCTCAGCGCCTGGCGGATGAGGCCGGCGCGGTCGTTGGGAGACAACGCCTCACCGGCCCGCAGACGACCCAGAGCCTCCGGGTCGAGCAGAACGCGCTCCCCCTCACGAGTCAGTGAGATGGCGGGTCCAGTCTCGTCGTTGCCGGGAGACTTTTCGATAAGCCCACTCAGCCACAGTTCCTCCAGACACAGCCCCAGCGCCTGCGCGTTCACGCCCGACTGCTTGGCGTAGAGGCGCGGATACCACGGCTCCGGCGCGGACGCCGCGCACAGACGCAGGATCGACTCCAAGGGGTTCAAGCCGGATTCACTCATGGCGTGCGCTCACGTCTCCGCGGCTGTCGAGGGGTTCGCGGATTCTCCCTCATTATCCCGAAAGAGGGCGGAGAAGTCGATTGCAAGCCACATCCTCGCCAGCCCGCAGCGCCAGCAAGGGGCGCCCCTTGCTGGCGCTGCGGGCTGGCGAAGAACCCAGGTTTACACGGCGCTTTTGCTCTCCTCGGCGGATTTGCGCGGCGTCAGAAGGTGCAAGGCCTGGCCGCTCGATTGCAGCAGCCATTTGACGCTCTTCTTGACCGCCGGCACACAGGCGAACACCGAGTGAACGTGGTCCGCCACGCGATAGCGCAGCGAGGTCAACCGCAGGGCCAAGGCGTCGTTGCGCTTCTGCAAGCTCACCAGCGCCGTCCACAACGCCATGCCCTCGGCGATCGGCAGATTGTTGAGCTGATAATACTGCCGCAGCACGCGCCGCTGATTCAGATACGTGCTGGTGACACGCGAGAAGCCGGTTTCCAGGTGGCGGTAGAAAAACAGATACTCCGGCAGCGTGTCCATGCGATGACCGGCGTTGACCAGCTTCACGAACGCCTCCAAATCCTCCCAGGAACTGTCGCGGTCGGTCTCGTAGCCGCCGACCGAGCGGAACAGGTCGGTGCGGAAAAGGGCGTTGGCGTCGCCGTAGACGTTCTTGATGCTGGCGAGAATGTGCGGTCCGCCGGTCGGCCGATAGGCGTACTGGTATTCCTGATTCTGCAGGTCATCGAAGTCCTTGAAGGCCAGGCAAAAACAGGTCAGGGCGGCGAGATCGGGATTGCGGCGCATGGCCGCGACGAAGCGCTCGATCATGTGCGGCCGCGCGACGTTGTCGGCGTCCATCGGAAGGAAGTATTCGCCGCGCGCCTCGGCCAATCCGCGGTTGCGCGTGGCGCCGATGCCGGCGTTTTCCTGGCTGAGAAAGCGAAAGTGCGGATAGAGCGCCTGCTGCTGGGCGAACACGTCGAGCGAAAGCGGATCGGTCGAGCCGTCGTTGATGACCAGCACTTCGAGGTTCGGATAGGTCTGTACCGCCAACGAGGCCAGCGCCGCCGGCAAGTGAGCGCCCATGTTGTAATAGGGGATGGCCACCGTGACCAACGGAGTGTCGTCGGCCGGCGAGCGGGGGGCGTCAGCCCCCTGTTGCGCACAGCCAACAGGGGGCTGACGCCCCCCGCTCGCCGATCCCAGCAGTTCGCGATAGCTCTCGGCGACAGCCTCGTTGTGGACCGCGGCGTCGGTCGCGCGTCGGGTCGCCTGGCGCAACTCGGCGCGGTCGCCGGCCGGCAGATCGAGGTAGGCGCGGAGACAGCGCAGCAGATCGCGTGTGTTCGGCTCGAACAACAGCCGGTGCTGGAACCACTCGTCGGACAGCAGTTCGGGGATGCCGCCGACGCGCGAGGCGAGGAACGGCAAGCCATTGGTGGCACACTCGATCACGGTGAACGGCGAATTGTCGGACAGCGAGGCAATGATGGCCAGGCGATCGCCCTGCGCCAAATAGCGCAGTGCCTCCTCGCGGTTGTAATTCGTCAACAGCCGGTACGCGCGTCCGGCCAGATGCTCCTTGATGTAGTCGAGGGCGGTTCGGCCGTCGCCCAGCGTGTTGACGCGACCAAGGAACGTGATCTTCACGGCCGGATCGAGTTGCCGCACGGCACGGACGAAAACTTCCAGCCCCTTGCGCGTCTCCAGCCGGCCGAAGAACACGAGTTCCGGCGCCGCCGATTCCGGCGGTCGTTCCGGCCTGAACTCCGGCTCCGGGTACGGGTAGGCGATCACACGCGCGTCCGGCCGCACCGTCCAGCCGATTTGACGGGCGTACTCGAACATATAGCGCGACGGGCTGAGTTGGATGTCGGCGTGCTCGAACGCGTAGCGCTCGCAGTAATCGACCTCGACCTCGTTGGGATCGGCCAGCCATTGATGGTTGCCCTCGCGCATCCACTGGCTGGAACTGTGCAGCTTGACGACGAAGCGGGTGTCCTGGAAGGCCAAGCCGGCGCGGCGGGCCTGGATGCTGCGAAAGCCGAGCGCTCCCCATTCGCCGAACTCGATCAGATCGAACCTGTGCCGAGCGTGCAATTCCTCCAGCGCGTACTGGACACGCTCGCTGAGATAGACCTGCACGATGTCGGTGACGCCTTCGACCTCCAGCACGGCCGGCTGCTCGAAATCGTGCAGGCACGACCAGGCGATGCCAGCCCGGCGCAGACGTTCCTCGACAGCGTCCATGTCCTTGCGCGGCGGCATGGCCCCACAGTACAGGACGTGAACGTCCCAGCCCCGGCCGGCCAGCAGATGGGCCATCAGCCAGTTATAGGTGCCGATGCCGCCGTTACGCATTACGTAGTCGAAATCATTGGCGACAAAGCAGATGGCGGGGCGTCGCTCGCACAGCGCTGACGAATCTCCTCGAAGCACTTCAAAGCCTCCAGAATCACCTCGTCGGTGTTGAAGTAACGATACTGGGCCAATCGGCCGCAAAACCAGACGCGGCGCTCGCGCGTCTCGGAGTCGGCCAACTGCTGATAGCGTCGATACAGGGCGAGGTTGTCCGCGCGCGGCACCGGATAATACGGCTCGCCGTGCCCGCACGGGCGCTCGTAGCTGACGACCGTTTCCGGATGCTTCTGTCCGGTGACGTGCTTGATCTCGACCGAGCGCGTGTACGGCGAATCATTGGGATAATTGATTTGCACGCACGGTTGATAATACTCAGTTGCATAGGCGACCCAATCGAATTGCAGCGAACGATACGGCAGCCGGCCCAGCCGGCAATCGAAATACTCATCGATCGGCCCAGTGTAAACCGTGGCCCGGCGCGGCTGGACCAAATGGCGCACTTCCTCAAAAGGACAGTCGAGCAGGACGCGGATCTTGCGATGGCGCAGCATGCGCGCGAACAGCGCGGTGAAGCCGCGGGCCGGCATCACTTGATAGCGATGATCGACGTAACGTGGATCGCGGTCCAGACGCACGGGAATGCGTCCGCACACGGTGGCATCCAGCTCGCGCGGATGAAGCCCCCACTGTTTGCGCGTGTAATTCAAATAGAACGCCTCGTACAGTTCGCGGCCCACGCGGCTGAGGACGAACTCTTCCGAGTTGCGCGGCTGGATCGTCGTCTGCCTTCGCCGAGCGAGCAGATCCTCCGCTTGCTCTGCCGTCAGCGCGCGGCGGTAAAACTGCTCCAGCGTCGAGAGATTGATCGGGAAGGGGAACAGTTCGCCGCGTACCAGGCTTTTGACCTCGTAACGGGCTGGGATCCAGTCGGTGAACCGAGAGAGATATTTCAGCAGCGATTCCTCGCGGGTGCGGAAATAATGAGGCCCGTAATTGTGGACGAGGACGCCGTTGGCGTGGCGAGAATCGTAACAGTTGCCGGCGATGTGGCGGCGGCGATCAACGACGAGAACGCGCCAGCCGAGCACCCGGGCCGCTCGCTCGGCGACGACGCAACCAACCGGACCCGCGCCGCAGATGAGGAGATCAACGTCGTCGAGCATGGCTGTGCCTCTCCTTGGCTCCGCTCGTTCCGTGCATTTTGTCGAAGTGGGGCGATCCTATCTCGCCTCGTTTTTCCTGTCAACGCCACCCCTCGCCCGGTGCGCGGACCGCCTGGGCGCGCCGCCACCATTTTCGCCGCGCCGAACGCCCTCCTGGCAGCGGATAGCCGTAGCGCTCGGCCAGGTCGCATAGTTCGCGGCGGATGGAGACGGTAGGAATGTCCTCGATGCGGTATTCCGGTTTGCCGGCCATGCGGCCGTTGATGTCGCGGGCCGACAGCAGTTTCTCGTCGTGGCAGCGGCGGCCGAGGAAGTCGAACAGTTTGTGCCCAATCGCCTCCAACGGACAAAAGAAATATCGCTTGCCGACGGAGCGCTCCTCAATCATCTGGTTCCAGCGGACGTAGTACAGCGCGGCACGGTCGAGCGGATGGTAATCAAGCCGCAACTCCGGGACATGCGTATACATGAATTGGTGCCAGACATCGGGCGGTTGCCATTCCTGAAAATAGTTCAATCCGATAACGAAGGAGTTAATCACGTCCATCGGGTGGCGCACGATGTGGAGGACTTGCACGTCTTGCAGGACGGCGTGAGCGAGGAACGGGGCGGCCATGTAACTGGAGTCGGCGACGAGATTGCCGGCGTCCGTGAACCAGTCGCCACACGACGTGAGGGAGATGGCGCTGACCTGGATAGGGGAACGGCCGTCCAGTCGGGCAAGGGCTTCCTCGAGCCCCCAGGGCGTGAACACGCTTTCGTGACCGCACGAAAGACCGCACTTCGTGAGAAGGTTGGCGAGGTAGACGGTGCCGGAACGGCCGGTGCCCGTCACAATGTACTGGAGTTTGCTCATGAGGGCGGATTCTAAAAAAGGACGATTGTTCGGGTCAAGTTCGCCTGACGGAGCACGGCGAGCGGGGGCGTTAGCCCCCTGTTGTTTCGGAACAGGGGCTGACGCTCCCGCTCGCGCAAATTGAGCCGCTTGTCCTTTTGGGCATTTCTTTTGCAGCCTTTTAATGACTAGTGGAGGCCCAGGCTCGGCAAGGGTCGGCCGGGCCGTTTATGCACCCTTTGGGGCTGAGGAGTAACACCATGACCAAGAAACGGGGATTCGCCAGTATGGATGCGGCCCGGCAGCGCGCCATCGCGAGCAAGGGCGGCCGAGCGGCACATGAGAAAGGCACAGCTCACGAATTCACGTCGGAGGAGGCCCGCGCCGCCGGGCGCAAAGGCGGACAGGCCGCTCACTCGCGCGGCACCGCCCATCGCTTCACGTCCGAGGAGGCGCGCGCGGCCGGACGCAAGGGCGGACGCAAGCCGCGCGCCAATGCCTCGTAGGATAGTGCCCAGTTTGAGGAAGTGATTTGCCCAAGCGCGAGCACGTCTGTTCGCGACGTGGGACAGCTACCGACGTTTCGCTTCTCGCTGGCTGTCGCTCTCCTTTTGGCGGCTTTCGCAGAACAGCGTCGCTCTGCGAGCTGCCGCCGAACAACCCCATCAACTCCGCGAATCAATCCCCCTCGTGTGCGGATCGAGAACCGCATAACCGTTCCTATCGCGTCCGGCCAGGGTTTTCAGGGGCGATGCCGGCGGCCAGTCCATTGAGATCCCATAACTTGATGAGCCGATCTTCGCCGCCCGTGGCAAGGGTGCGGCGATCGGGACTGAAGGCCAGGCCCCAAACCGCTCCCTGATGGGCTTGCTGGGTCGTCAAGGTTTGTGCGGAAGCCACGTCCCAGAGGTGCATGGCCCCCTCGCGCGTGCCGGCGGCCAGAATCGTGCCGTCGCGCGAAAACGTCACGCTCAGAGGAGCGCTGCCCTCCGCGGAAAGGACGGCGATCTGGCGATGGTCGGCCACGTTCCAGAGTTTGATGTCGCGGTCGCCGGTGCCTGCCGAAGCCAGCGTGCGGCCATCCGGCGAGAACGCCAGAGCGCGCACGCCCAGCGAATCGCCGGGGAAAGCGGCGCGTTCCTTGCCTGTCGTCGGTTCCCACAACCGAATGCGGCCTCGCGCGTCGCCGGTCGCCAAGGTTCGCCCGTCCGGCGAAAAGGCGAGGGCCAGAATGGAGCCGTGGTCTCCCGGAAGCAACGGATGCAGCTCGCGCGTCCGCAAGTCTAAAACGTCAACGCCCTGCGTATTGTTCCCCAGGGCGACCGTCCGGTCATCCGGGGAGAGCGCGATGCGCCGCGCGTTGCTGTTGTGATGGTTCACGAGCATTTGCTCTTTGCCGGCCGCCGTATCCCACAGACGAATGGTGCCGTCGCCGCCGCTGCTGAGGAGGAACTTGCCGGAGTGCGCGAAAGCCGCCGCGAGGACCGCGCTGCTGTGTCCGGCGAGGACATTTTTCTCCCGGCCGGTCGCGGCGTCCCAGAGGCGCAGGGTGGTGTCGTCGCTGCCGCTGGCCAGCGTCTTGCCGTCCGGCGAAAAGACGACCGACCAGACCGGCCCGCTGTGGCCGCGCAGCGTCGCGCGCACTTGCACAGGGGACCGTGTCTCGCCGTTGGGCGTCGCCGGGCCAGTCGGACGGTTCCAGTAGAGCGAAGCCGTGAACATCAGCCCGCCCATCAGCAGGAGCGCCGCCGTCACGGCAACGAGCCGCCGCGTTTTGTTTCGTCGTGTCCGCGCCGGGGTGATGGACCGCGGCACCGAACGCGGTTGCTCGGGATGCTCCAGGTTGTAACGGAGCAAATCGGCCACCTCGCTCGCCGAGGAAAAACGCTCGCCGGGGCGCTTGGCGTGAAGGCGTTCGACGACGGCGGCCAGCCATGAGGGAATGGCGGGGTTGATCTCGCCGATGGGTTGAGGAGTCGTCTCGCAGACCTGGCGAATGACCGCCATCGGACCGCTGCCGGGGAACGGCTCGCGGCCGGTACAGAGAACGTACAAAACGCTGCCGAGACTGAACAGGTCGGTGCGTGGGTCGAGCGCTTCTCCTTGAACCTGCTCTGGAGCCATGTACATCGGCGTGCCGGCGATGAGTCCCGTCTGCGTCAAGCGGGATTCGTCGGCGATGCGAGCGAGTCCGAAATCGCTGATCTTGGCGACACCGGGTTGCTCCCCTGCTTCTTCACTCCGGAGCAGGATGTTCGAGGGCTTGATGTCGCGGTGGATCAGTCCCCTGGCATGGGCGGCGGCCAGCCCCGAGGCGACCTCCACCCCCAACCGCGCGACGATGCGCCAATCGGGCGACGACCGACGTTCGAGGTACTCCTGGAGCGAACCGCCGGCGAGATACTCCATCACGAAATACGGCAGTCCCTCTGCCTCGCGAACCGCGTGGATGGTGATGACGTTCTCGTGGCGCACGGCCGCCGCAGCTTGGGCCTCGCGCGCGAAGCGCAGCCGCGCCACCGGATCGTCGGCCAGGCTGGGAGCCAGCACCTTGATCGCCACCCAACGCTTGAGGGCGCGCTCGAACGCCTTGAACACCTGTCCCATGCCGCCCTGTCCCAGCACTTCCGTGACTTCGTAATCCTCCAGGGCGCCCAGCAGATCCGGCGGCACCGTGGGCCGCGCCGCCGAGGCTTGCCATGCTTCGCCGTTTCGCGCGCGGTACAGGGTAATCAAGTTGGCATCGCTTCCCAGGTCATCCAGGACGCGCCGCAACGGAGGCTCGTCCTGATAGGTGTTGATCTGAAGAGTGCGCGCGGCGTCGAGCAGGACCGGGTCGGCTCCCGCCAGCTTGTCGAGCAGGCGCTGGCAAACCGGGCAGTTTTCGAGGTGGAGCAGCAGCGCCGACTGGTCCGTCGCCGAGGGAGTCGCCGCGAGCAGCCGCTGCAAGGAACTGGCGGAGGGACAGGAAGAGGGAGCAACCATGATGATGAACTCCTCGGCCGGCGACTCACTCCATTCGCATCTGTTGCACCTGTTCAGTTAGTCGCGCCAGCACGCGACTGCGCGCGACGTAGACGGAGCCCACGGACAGCCCCAACTCCTCGGCGACAGCGGCGCCGCTCGCTCCTTCCACGGCGGTTCGCCAGAAGGCCGTCCAGGTCGTATCGGCGAAGTGCTTGCGGATCTGCTCGGCAGCCAGGCGGAAGAGATGTTGCTGATACTCCCGCTCCCAAATGGTTTCCAGGTCCGACTCCGGGCTGGGTTCTTCGGCCAGACGCTGCTGGATGCCGCTGTCGCCGCTGCCGATCGCTTGGACGCGACGGCGCTGCAGAAACCGGGCGATCTTGTTGCGGGTGACACGGTAGAGCCAGCCGCGGAAAGTGCCTTGTTGGGGATCGTAGTGCCAGCGGCCGGCCGTCTGCGCGATGGCGAGGAGGACTTCTTGCGTCAAGTCGGCGGAGTCGGCATCCTGCAAACCGCGTTGCCGCGCGAAACCGTACACGAGGCTGCCGTACAATTCCACGAATTGCTGCCAGGCCGCGCGGTCCTCGGGATCGCCTAGCCGGGCCAGCAAACTCGCGCGAGTGAGCAGCGCGTCTCCCATAAAAACGACCTTATCGCGGTCGAAAGTTTGTCCAGGACGGCGGGAGGAGCGGCAGGAGCGCTATCGTTGGTAGGTCCGGCGAACCGAGCCGGACCCGTAAGTGCCGCTCGGCTCGCGGCACCTACTTCATCGCATTCTCGCCTCTTATCCACAATAAACCGAGGCCTCTGGGAAAGCAAGAAGAGGCGTTTTGTGGCGAACGCACCGAACCCGAAACGATTCACGCATCCGAAAACCAACGCTTGAAAGCAGCAAAGACGGAGATAAACTAGCCTCACCAACCGAATCCCTCCCACACCCTTCTTACGAGGCGAATCGTGACGAGCAAGACACTGGCCGTTCGTGCGTGCATCGTGTCGCTGGCCTTGCTGGCCTTGCTGGCCTTGGGGAACAGCATCCGGGCCGACGGTCCGTGGGTCGTGTACGAAGGGGCCGACGGACCGGGCAAGGGCAAACACATCGTGCTAATCAGCGGCGACGAGGAGTATCGCTCCGAGGAGGGCTTGCCGCAGCTGGGCAAAATCCTCGCCAAGCACCACGGTTTCAAGTGTACCGTTTTGTTCGCCATCGATCCCAAGGACGGCACGATCAATCCGGACAAGAACGACAACATCCCCGGCCTGGAAGCATTGAAAACTGCCGACCTGATGATCCTCTTCACGCGCTTCCGCAAGCTGCCGGACGAGCAGATGAAGCACATCGCCGCCTACGTCGATTCGGGCCGGCCAATCATCGGGATGCGTACCGCGACGCACGCCTTCGCCCTGGAAGGCAGCAGTTCGTACGGCAAATACACCTGGACGAGCAAGAAGGAATGGCAGGGCGGATTCGGCCGCCACATCTTGGGCGAGACGTGGGTCAATCACTGGGGCGGGCACGGTTCGCAGAGCACGCGCGGAATCCTCGCCAAGGGCGCGGAAGACCATCCCATCCTTCGCGGCATCAAGGACGGCGACATCTGGGGTCCGACCGACGTTTACGAGGTGCATCTGAGCGACGAGTGCAAGCAGTTGGTATTGGGCCAGGTGCTGAAGGGCATGAAACCGGACTCACCGCCCCTGGAAGGCAAGAAGAACGATCCCATGATGCCGGTCGCGTGGGTGAAGACCTACAAGAGCGAGTCGGGCAAAACCGGCCGCGTCTTCACCACCACGCTGGGGGCGTCGCAGGATCTCGTGAGTGAAGGAACGCGGCGGATGCTCGTGAATGCCGCCTACTGGGCGGCCGGCATGGAAGACAAGATTGCGGCCAAATCGAACGTGGCGCTGGTCGGCGAATACAAGCCGTCGCCCTTCCGGGGCGGCGGTTACAAGAAGGGCGTCAAGCCGTCGGAGCACGCCCTGAAACGTTAGCCCGGATTATTCAAAGCCATCGCCGTGCGGCTGCCGACTGCGGGCCTCCAGCCCGTGGGTCGGGGCACTTCGGACGGGACCGCCCCTACGGGCCCACCACCCCCTTACCCCCATTTGCGAAGACACAGCGACGGATTGTCCGCAAGGTTAGCCGGAGGGAGGGGGAACGGGAGTCGGCAGCGGATCACGCAAGCGCGCGCACACGCGGCGATACCAATCCAGGTGCGGCCAGTTCGACGACAGCCGCAACACGATCCGCCGCGTCCGCACGACGATTTCCGCCGCCACCTTGATGAGCAGGGTCCGCCAGGTGCAGGGCTGCCCCTCCCCCAGCGGGTCACGCTGCCGCCGCTGCCGAAAGTGACGCTGTCGCTCAGACCCCGTCAGGGCCTCCACGGGCACGCCTGTCCCCTCGGTCGGAGGGAATCGTGGTCGTTCTGGTCCGCGTAGCCGGCGAGGATGCCGTAGACGCGGGAGCGGACCATCTCCGGGAAACTATACTCGGTGAGGCCGGGATCGCGGGGATCATCAAGAGCCTCGGCAAAGGCCCGGGTCAGCCCGATGTGCTGGTCGAACTGGTGGATGGGGAGCAGCCCGGCGTCGCTGGAGAGCTGGCCCGGCGATGGCTCGATCACCAGTGGCGTGCCGAAGAAGTCGAGGACTTGGGGCCAGGCGGAGGGTATACTCACCGGCGCTCTCCGTAGGAAGGATCTGGCTGAGCAGCTCACCCAGTTCGACGCGGACGGAGTGGAAGGATTCCAAGCCCCGAGGATCTTACCCACAAATCTTGCACGGAACCTGTCCTGATCGCCAGCCGGCGTCCGGTATAGGTCTTAGAGGGAAGCCATGACCGACTCGGGGACGACGACCGACGACCTGCTGCGACAGGCCAGGGCCGGGGACGCGGCGGCCCTGGGCGCTCTGTTCGCGCACTACCGCGACCGGCTGCGCAAGATGGTCTACCTGCGGCTCGATCGCCGCATCGGCGGGCGTCTAGACCCCTCGGACGTCCTCCAGGAAGCCTATCTCGACGTGGCCCGTCGCTTCCCGGAGTACGCCGCCGCGCCCGCGGTGCCATTCTACTTCTGGCTGCGGGCCCTGACCGGACAGCGGCTGATCGACCTGCATCGCCAGCACCTCGGGGC
>DATBGU010000228.1:0-3409 GCA_036557825.1 Gemmataceae bacterium | reverse complement strand
CCCCTGCGCCTTCCAGTAGTTGTAACTGCGAAAGATTCGCGTTTGGTCGGCCAACTCGCTCGCCGTCGGAATGACGACGAGCCGGCCTTTCTTGCCGCCGGCCAACTCCAGGAACCGCTCGCGGATCGTGTCCGGCAGCACCCCGCCGCCCACGATCACCAGCGTGCCGGTGGTTTCCTTTTCGGCTGGCCGTGGCGGGGGTGTGTCGATCTTCGGCTCGGCCAGCGCCGCCGCGGGCAATAACCCCAGCAGGAGGCCGGCCAGATATGCGGCCCGCGCCCGCCGAAGGGAAACTTCGGCAGAAGGGTGAGAAAAAGGGGCAAGGGCGACTCTGTTTCCGTCTGACATCGGTCGCAGCATGGCAACCTCCGTAACACTGGGCGCGACGAACAGCCTTATAAATCCCTCAAACCACGGGTGCAATCCAGATCAACTTCGATCCCATTGCGGACTTCTCTCACCTGCTCCACACGCATGGCGACGGTCTGAACAACCTGCTTGAGGTAGAAGGACGGCAGCAAACCCGTAAGGCGATCTGGCCGTCGCGCACCTCGCACGCCACGGTTTGGGTATTAGCAAGCGGCGAGCCAAGAGACGTTTCTTCGCTCCGATTCGGCAATTATTCTCCTCAACTCACGCATTGATATAGGTTTGCGCAAATGACTATCCAGCATTGTCGGATGGAGACACGCAGAAGCCGTGCCTTGATCGTTGGCGAGAAGTGCCTGGAATAGCATCACGGCGGCGGATGGGAGTATTGTCCAGGCCCTTGGGGAAGGCTGGCGCGGCGGGAGGGAAGGAATTGGATACCTGCTGAGGAGAAAAAAACTACAATGCGGAGGGAATGGACCTTGAGGGAGGATAGGACATCATGCGAAACACGAGCATCGTTGGCGAAGCCAGCCGCTGGCAGATCATTGCCGCCCTGACGCGGCGGGGCAAACGCCTGCTCCTGCCGGTCGGCGATCACCTGCGCTACGACTTGGCCATCGACGACGAGGGCACGTTCCTGCGTGTCCAGTGCAAAACGGGCCGGCTGATCAACGGCACGGTTCGCTTCCTCACTTGCAGCATCGATTCCCGGAGCAAGAGAGGTTTAACTATCCGCCGAAGTTATCGGGGCGAGATCGAGTTGTTCGGGGTGTATTGCCCAGATAATGGCAAGTGTTATCTGGTGCCGGTGGAAAAGGTCGGGCCAAATCAAGGCTTCCTTCGCGTCTTACCCCCGCGGAATAGCCAGAAGACTCGCATTTACTGGGCAGAAGATTATGAGATTGAGTAGTGAGTGGAGCTGGCGGGGCTCGAACCCGCGACCTTCTGAATGCCATTCAGACGCGCTCCCAGCTGCGCCACAGCCCCAACAATTGTAACCTAGCGGAGATGGCCCAACCTGTCAATCGCGGCCCCGTCCGTGCCGGCGAAATCTCCGCTGGACAGCCCGAACGCCCCTCAGGACAATGAACGACCGTGGAAATCCCCAACCTCCCTCGCGGAGCGGCCGGCCAAGGACAGGAACGCATGGTGAGCAAACGAATCGTTATCAATATCGGTAAGTATCTGCTGGCCATCGGCCTGCTCACCTGGGTGATTTCCAGCAATTGGGCGCCCGCCAACGGCAAGGGACTGGCCTACGTCTGGCAGACGCACGTTGTCGAGGGCAAGCCGATTCACACCGGCTTTCTGCTGGCCGCCGCGCTGATCTACATCTGCGCCGCCCTGCTGACGTTCGTTCGCTGGTACGTGCTGGTGCGGGCCGTCGAGCTGCCGTTCCGCGTCTTCGACGCCATCCGGCTCGGCCTGGTCGGCCTGTTCTTCAACGCCTTTCTGCCCGGCTCGGTCGGCGGCGACATCGTCAAGGCGGCGTTCCTCGCGCGCGAGCAGGACCGCCGTACCGTGGCGGTCGCCACGGTCATCATGGACCGCCTCATCGCCCTGTGGGCGCTGGTCTGGTTCGTGGCGCTGTCGGGCAGCCTCTTCTGGCTGATGGGTCAACTGGAAGGGCCGGTTGCTCCACGGTCCAAGGGAGCCGTCGTCGGTGCTCTGGTCATTGTCGGCGTCTCGGTGGCGGGCTGGCTGCTGCTGGGATTGCTGCCGTCGTGGCGCGCGGTGCGGTTCGCGGGCCGGCTCGAACGTCTGCCGCGGGTCGGCACGTCGGCCGCCGAGTTTTGGCGAGCGATGTGGATGTACCGCTGCCGGCAAGGCGCCGTCGCGGCCGTGATGGTGTTGTCGTGGGTCGGCCACATCGGTTTCGTGTGCGCGTTCTGGTGCGGCGCCAACGTCCTGTGGAGCGCGGAGTTGGGGCCGATTCCGTCGTTGGCCGAGCATTTCGTGTTCGTGCCGATGGGCCTGGTCGTGCAGGCGTTGGTGCCGACGCCGGGCGGGGCGGGCGGCGGCGAATGGGGTTTCAGCAAGCTCTACGAGGTGTTCGGAGGCAGCGAGGTCAACGGCGCGCTCGGCTCGCTGGTGCTGCGCGTCATCACCTGGGTAAGCGGCCTGGTCGGCTATCTCGTTTACTTCCGAATGAATAAGCAATCCTCGACGGCGAGGGAACCCGACAGCGCGCCGCCGACACAAGAATCGCTCGCTCCCGCGCTGTCCAACGGCGATGCCGGCAAGCATCCCTTGAGCGAGCGCTTCCGCAGCCGCTGAGTTGCCAATTAAGGACCGCCAATCATGCGCGTCGATTTCTACGGCGTGGTCTTCGAGACGCCGCGCGTCACCTTCTACCTGTGGTCGCCGTGGCGCGCCGCCGCCGTGGAGCATCGCCTGTTCGATGTCGTGCGCGGTCTGCCGCGCGTCGTCCGCGAGGAGTCGGCCGACGAGCTGCGGCTGCACCTCGACGACGCCAAGGCGTGTCGCGCGGCGCTCCAGGCGATCGCGCGCGTTCTCAAGGGTTGGCAGGAGGAGGCCGACCCCGGCAGCGAACGGCGTTCGTGGCGCTGGCTGCTGGAGGCGGACACCGACGCCGACGGTTACGACCACACTGGCGAGCCGGTCAGCTTGTGGGGCTTTCTGCGCGTCAGTCTGGAACGCGGCGGACCCGGCGAGCCGGACAAGGGAGAGGACGTCGATCTGGAAGGGTTCGGCTTACAGATTCACGGCGAAAGATCATAACCCAATGCAGAAGTCAGAATGCAGAATGCAGAATGAAAAGCCATCGCTCTTTCATTCTGCATTCTGCATTCTGCATTCTGACTTCTGCATTCGCTTTGCTTACTTGTCACCCTCGCCGTTGTCGCCGCTGCGGGCGGCTTGCGACATGCCTGCGTCGAAGGCGGCCAGGGCGTAGTACAGCGACGTGTAGGCCGACTCGTCGCCGGGCGTCGCGGGGGCGAACCACAAGCCCTTGTCGCGCATGTGCTGCACCAACTCGGCCACATTCTTGCCCTTGAGCGCCCACGCCCCGTTG
>DATBGU010000227.1:0-11305 GCA_036557825.1 Gemmataceae bacterium | reverse complement strand
GAATGTTATCTCCAGAGCGAGGAGCTGATCGGCCAGGCGGTGTCCGGCCGGCGCAAGGACTTCTTTCTGTTCACCAAGTGCGGCCACCCCGACGATCCGGGCGTCGGGGATTGGCGGCCGGAATCGCTGCTGGCCAGCATTCAGCGCAGCCTGAAACGTCTGCGCACCGACCGCCTGGATTTGGTGCAGCTACATAGCTGTACTGAGGAAGAGCTTCGCAAGGGCGACGTGATCCGCGCCCTGGAGGATGCGCGGCAGAAGGGATACACGCGCTACATCGGCTACAGCGGCGACGGCGGCGCGGCGCGCTACGCCATCGAGTGCGGCCGCTTCGACACCCTGCAAACGTCGGTGAGCATCGCCGATCAGGAGGCGCTGGAACTGACGCTGCCGCTGGCGCATCAGCGACACATGGGGGTCATCGCCAAGCGGCCGATCGCCAACGCGGTATGGCGGCGCGCGCAGAAGCCGGACAGCGTCTATCATCAACCGTACTGGGAGCGCCTGCAAAAGCTGGCCTACGACTTCCTGGGCGGCGACCTGAAGGAGTCGGCCTCGATTGCACTGCGTTTCACGCTGAGCGCGCCCGGTGTCCACACGGCCATCGTCGGCACGAAGAACCCCAACCGTTGGCGCGAGAACGCCGAACTGCTCTCGGCCGGCCCGCTGCCGCAGGAGACGATTGATCGCATTCGGGCGCGCTGGCGCGAGGTCGCCAAGCCGTCGTGGGTGGGGCAGATTTAGAAGCCGAAGTAGGTGCCGCGAGCCGAGCGGCACTCGTGGTCCGGCTCGGCTCGCCGGACCTACCGAGGGCCGCGAGCCGAACGGCACCGGCGATTCCTCCCGGTCACTTCTTCTCGCGTGGGAAAATCTGTTTCCAGTCGTGCTTCATCGAGATGACGACCCAGCCGCGTTTCTTCGCCTCGTCGAGCAAAGTTTGGGGGAAGGTTCCCACCTTGCTGGAGGGCAGACCGTCGGCGGGTCCGTAGGCGTACTCGCGCTCGCCGTCGTCGTGCAACACGAGCATGCCCAACCGCGCGCCCGCGCCGGTGGTCGTCCATTCCAGCATCTCGCGGTCGCCGCTGGAGTTGCCGAACGCCGCGTTCGGGCGCCGGCCGATGAACAGGTTGATGCCGATCGCCTTGCCGGCATTATTATCGACGAAGAAAACTTTTGGCTCGCGCATCAGGACCGGCTTGCCGTCGCGATATTCGTACTTGGTGCCGATGCTCGATCCGATCACGTGCTCCGGCACAATGCCGTAGACCTTCTCGGCGTAAGCGCGGACGAACTGCTGTCCGCCGCCGGTGACGATGTAGGTCTTGAATCCGTTGGCCCGCAAATACCGCAAGACTTCGAGCATGGGCTGATAGATCAGTTCGGTGTAAGGCCGCTTGAACCGAGGATGTTTCGCCTTGGCCAGCCAGTCCTCGACTATGCCCCGGAACTGCTCCATCGTCACCCCGGAGTGGGTCGCGGCGACGAGGCGTTCCCAGTCGTGCTCGTTGAACCCGGCCATCGCCTTTCGATCGTCGGCTAGATACGCCTTGAACGGCTCCTGGTCCTTCCATTCGGGATGCTGGGGGGCAAGCGCCCGCACTCGGTCGAGCGCGAACATCGCCTGGACGTAGATCGGCTGCTCGACCCAGAGAGTCCCGTCCTGGTCGAAGGTGGCGATACGGTCCTTGGGGTGGAGATATTTCGGACTTTCACGATCCGTCGTGTCCTTCACGAACTGAAGGATCGCTTTTCGAGCCGGCCCCTCGTTCCAGGACGGCAGCGGGTCGGAGGTTTCGGACGGAGCGGCCTCGACTCGCCGCAACGGGTTGAGTCCGCGGGATGCCGCCGCGTAGCCGAGCAGCATCCCCACACCGAGAACGAGGACGCTAAGGACTTTCTTGCTGTTCATGCGAGGGTTCCTTGTGGGTGTTCGGCCCTGAAGGGAAATCGAAGTGCCGGCGCACGCACGCCAAGCCGGAAGTCGAGAACGATTTAGCGCGGCTCGAATTGTCGGAACCCGGCGGGAACGTCGCCGCGGTCGAGTCCGTTTTGCAAATTGTAGTGGATCGCCTTGGTGATCCAGTAGCGCCACTTCGGTTCCAACCGCAACAGGTTGTCCAGCAAGCGGACCTGCTGCTTGTTGCGCAGTTCAAAGTGCGGCTTGGCGAAATACTTGTTGGACTCGCGCGGCTCACTTTGCAAGGCCAGAACGATGCCCAGTCCCAGATGGCCGAAAAATTGATGGACCGGAGCCGGCTGCTTTTCAAAACGCGCGAACAAGGCCCGCGCGTCGTCCAGTCGATTCAGTTCCAGATAGTAAAGCCCCAGGTCCGAGCCGAGTTCGAGTCCTTTCTGTCCTTCGCGGAAATTGCTGGGACGTTTGCTCAAGTACGGTTCGAGCAGGGTGCGCAGGGCTTGCTCCTTGAATTCCGGTTTGTCGGCGGGTTCTTCCGACGCCGGCACGGCAGCGGCGTGCAGCGGAAAGGCCAGGCGGTGACGATACCAACCGACGGCGGCGCCGGCGGCCACGGCCAACAACACGCTGACCGCGAAGACCAGGACGCGCCGTCCCCAACGCCGCGCGGGTTGCGACGCCATCACCGCCGTGACCGGCGCCGCACTCCCGGGCGCGGCCTCGGCGGTGGCCGGCTGCGCCACCGGCACCATCTCCACCGAGGGCGCCATCGCCGCCACCGCCGCCGTCTGTCCGCTCAGACCTTCGCGCAGCCGGGCTATGTCCTTGAGCAACTCGCGGCCGGTCTGGTAGCGCCCGGCGGGATCCTTGGCCAACATCTTGTGGACGATGGCGCACAGCGCGGGCGGTAGATCGGGGCGGACCTCGGCCAGCGGCTTCGGCTCGGCGCGAACGTGTTGCAGAGCGACCTCGAAAGGCGAATCGCCCTGAAACGGCGGATGGCCGGCCAGCACGTGATAGCAGGTGACGCCGAACGAGTAGATGTCGGTGCGGCAGTCCACCGCCTTGCCCTCGACCTGCTCCGGACTCATGTACATCGGGGTGCCCATCGTCACGCCGCTCTGCGTCAGGTTCAACGCCGGGCGGTCGCCAGCCAGGCAGCGCGACAGGCCGAAGTCGGCCACCTTGACCTCGCCCTTGCGCGTCAGCAGGATGTTTTCCGGCTTGATGTCGCGGTGGATGATACCCAGCTCGCTCGCCCGCTGAAGTGCCGACGCCACTTGACGCATGATGCTCAGGGACAGCAGCAAATCGGGCGGCCCCTTCTTCTGGACGTACTCCCGAAGGGTACGGCCCTCGACGTATTCGAGAGCCATGTACGACAGGCCGTCGGCGTCGCCGATGGCGTAGATCTGCACAATGTTGGCGTGCGTCGCCTGCGCCACGGACATGGCCTCGTGCTTGAAGCGCTGAAGCGATGTGGGATCGCCGGCCAATTCCGGGCGGAGGATCTTCAGGGCGACCTTGCGTTTGAGGGAGATCTGCTCGGCGAGGTAAACCTGGCCCATGCCACCGTGGCCGAGGTGGCGGAGAATGTGGAAGTCGGCGAGCGTCCGGCCGGTCAGGTCGAGTTCGCCGGTCGGCAGACGGTCGGGCGCGGGACTGGTCTGCGTCGCGTTGTCCATGATGGCATCGACCTTCCTGCTGTCCACGACCACGGCGGTTTTTCCTGCTGCTTTATCTTACGTCAGCGGACAGGCCGGAAGCAAAGCAAAACGACACAACCAGCCCGAAGCGCCAGCGAGGGCTACCTTGCGCCCTCGCTGGCGCTTCGGGCTGGTTGAAGTTCATGAACCCGACAGGATTTGCCGCACGTCGAGTTGATAACAACTGGTCGTGCCGTTGCCGGTGAACAGCGATTGACCGTCCGGCGCGAAGGCCAGCGCCTTGATTTGCGTGTCCAACTCGACCAGGCCGCGTGGCTCGCCGGTGTGCGAATCCCACAGGCGTACCGTGCGATCGTCGCTACCCGACGCCAGCCAGCGTCCATCGGAGCTGTAGGCGACGCACGTCACCGCGTCGAGGTGGCCGGTCAACTCGCTCCGCGGTTTTCGCGCGTCCACGTCCCAGAGAACGATGCTCTCCGCCAGCATGGCCGCGGCCAGCAGATGCCCGGACGGATGGAAGGCCAGGCTGCCGCTGGCGCAGGGCAGGGTGGCGAAAGGACGGCAGTCAACGAGATCCCACAGGGCGATGCGTCCCTCGGCGCCGCGCGGGGCCAGCCAGTCGATGCCGCCGACCGCCAGCAAGCGACGCTGCTGCGCCGGCGCGGCGGGCTGAAACGCCAGCGCCTCGACGCTGCAACCCTCGACCGCGTCGGGCAGCAGCAACGGCTCGCCGGTCGGCACCGTCCATAACCAGACATCGCTGCTCCGTAATCCCGCCGCGGCCAACAGCCGCGAATCCGGGCTGAAGGCGAGCACAGTGATCGGCGCGGCCTGGCCGATCAGGATGCGCTCGCGCCGGCCGGTGTCCGCGTGCCACAGACCGAGCGTGGCGAGGTCGGGTTCCGGCCCTTCTGGGCGGGCCAGGCTGCCGGCATACCATTGGCCGTCCGGACTGGCGGCGAAGGCCCGCAGAACTGGAGCCTCCTCCAACTCCAGCACCGTCTCAGCCGTCGTCGTGTCCCATACGCGCAGGGCCGTGCCGGTGCCCAGACTGGCGAGACGTCGGCCGTCGGAATGGACGGCGAGGCAGGTGCGAGACAGCAACGGGTCGGCCGCGTCCTGCCCTTCCTCGGCGTCTCGGGGATCCCAGACGTGGATGACCCGGCCGGCGCCGCCGGAAGCGAGGCAGCGGCCATCGGGACTGAAGGCGAGGCAGCGCACTTCACAGGAATGCTCGCGCCGCACGGCCCGCGTCTGATACGGCTCCATGTCCCACAGGTGAATGGCGTGCGCGGAATCGGCGCAGGCCAATCGCTGCCCATCCGGCGTGAAGGCCAGCGCCTGCACCTGCCCGGCGTGGCTGTTGAGCAGGATGAGCGGCCGACAGGCGGCGGCGTCCCAGACACGCGCGGTGGTGTCCCAGCCGGCCGAGACGAGGCGCCGTCCGTCTGGATGCCAAACCAGGGCGGGAATGCGGTCGGTGTGGCCCATCAGACATCCGCGCATCTCGCCGTTAACCACGTCCCAAAGGAGAATGCTGCAATCCTCGGCGGCGACGGCCAGCGTGTTGCCGTCAGGGCTGAACGCCAGGGCGCTGACGGCGGTCCCGTTCGGGCCGCCGGACGGCACGACCGGGGCGCGCAGCTCGTAGGCCAGTCGCCGGCTGGCGTAGTGCCACAAGCGAACGACGCCGTCGTCGTGGCCGCTGGCCAACAAGAGACCACCCGGCTGAAACGCCAGCGCCGTCACCCACGACGCTTGCGGCCAGCACGCCGTCTGCTCGCCGGCCGCCGTTTCCCAGATGCATATCTCGTCGCTGCCGGACGCCACGTAATGCGCCGAGTTGCTGAAGCTCCATACGGCGGCGGGGTCCGCTAACTCGTGCCAGCCGAGCAGCTGGCGGGCGCTGAGGTTCCAGTGCCGCAGAACGCCCGGCTCCTCGATGGACCACAAACTGCCGTCCGGTGCGAAGCGCAAGGCCAGAAGTTCGCCGTCGGTATGGAAGGGGCGAGCGCCGAAGACGCGCGGGCGGGAAGAAAGGGAGACGCGGGTCGCGGTCATGAAACGATCTCTCGCACAACCTGGAGACGGGATGCCAGGGTGGACTTCGGCCGCGGGCCTTCCCTAGCTGCTCAGTGAGGAGGGGATCCCCCGTCACTGCTTCACAACTTTACAATATTTTTCGCTGGTGTGCCGGGGAATGCGCCGGTAGCCTGAAAAAGAGTTCAAACCTTCATTTCCCAAGCGGCGGCACCGGCATGGGCGGCCCTTGCCGGCGCCGCCGCTTGGGAAATGGGGGCGGGGCGCAAGAAGTGACGACCGGAGAATTTGCCTTCATCGACTGGCTGCGGCAGCGCACGCCCTCGGCCCAGCGCGTGCTGCTGGGTCCAGGCGATGACACAGCCGTGCTGCGTTGGCCGACCGGGGCGGATTGTCTGGTGACAACGGATATGCTGCTGGAAGGCAGTTGTTTTCGACTCGCCGAGACGCACCCCGGGACGCCCGGCGCCGGCACCGCTCGCCAGGTTGGCCGCAAGGCGATGGCGGTCAACCTCAGCGATATCGCCGCCATGGCCGGCGTGCCCGTCGCCGCCGTCGTCAGCGTCGGTCTGCCGCGTCAGGGCGGACGAGCGCTGGCGGAGGAACTTTACCTCGGTCTGCGCGACATAGCCGATCGGTTCGATACCGCCGTCATCGGCGGCGATACGAATAGCTGGGATGGCCCGCTGGTCATCAACGTCACGCTGCTGGGCGAGGCGACGCCGCGCGGCGCCGTCCGCCGCAAGGGCGCTCGCCCCGGCGATCGGCTGCTGGTGACGGGACCGCTGGGAGGCAGCTTGCTGGGCAAGCATCTCGATTTCACTCCCCGCGTCCGCGAGGCGCTGGCGCTGCACGCCGCCGTCGCGCTGCACGCCATGATCGACATCAGCGACGGACTGGCCGCCGATATCGCCCACCTGTGCGCCGAGAGCGGCTGCGGCGCCGTCCTCCACGCCGACGCCATCCCCATCGCCGACGCCGCCCGCGCCATGACCGACGGCCGGTCGCCGCTGGACCACGCGCTCGGCGACGGTGAGGATTTCGAGTTGGTTTTCGCCGTCGCGCCCGCCGACGCCGAAGCTCTGCTGCGCGCGCCGCCGATTCCCGGTTTGAGCGTCATCGGCGAATGCGTCGCCGAGCAAGGATTGTGGCTGGAAGAGAATGATTTGCGCCGACCCTTGCCGCCGACGGGATACATACATGCCTTGGAGTGAACTGGTTTACATCCCGCCTTTGTGATCCCTCCCCTGGAGTGAATGGAATGCGATTCGCTACCTTCGTGTTGACTTGTCTACTCTGCGCCGGGACCGTCCAAGCCGAGGACTGGCCCGGCTGGCGCGGCCCACGCGGCGACGGCGTCTCCGGCGAAAAGGGCGTTCCCCTTACCTGGAGCAAAACCGAGAACGTCCGCTGGAAAACGCCGATTCCCGGTAAGGGCCACTCCTCGCCGATCGTCTGGGGCGATCGCGTCTTCGTCACCACCTGCCTCGAAGACAAGGGCGAGCGCGTGCTTCTCTGCCTCGACCGCCGCGACGGCAAAATCCTCTGGCAGCGGGTCGTTCTGGAAGCCAAGCTCGAAAGGAAGCACGTCCTCAACAGCTACGCCAGCGCCACTCCCATCACCGACGGCAAACACATCTGGGTCGCCTTCCTCGCCTATCCCGACATGCAGGTCGCCTGCTACGACTTCGACGGCAAACAGGTATGGATGCGTTCGCCCGGCAAACTGCTGTCGGTCCACGGTTTTTGCAGCTCGCCGATCCTGTACAAGAACCTCGTCATCCTCAACGGCGACCAGGACGCCGAGGCTTATCTCGTCGCGCTGGACAAGGAAACCGGCGCGGAGCGCTGGCGCATCGACCGTCCCAACCGCACGCGCTCCTACTGCTCGCCGATCCTGATTCATCCGAAGTCAGACCCTTCCAAAACGCAACTCGTCCTCAGCGGCAGCAAGTGCGTGACCGGCTACGATCCCGACAGCGGCAAACTGCTGTGGATCATCGACGGTCCGACCGAGCAGTACGTCGCCAGTCTCGTTTATCTCGACGATGTGCTGTTTTTGACGACCGGCTTCCCGGAGTATCACCTGATGGGCATCAGTCCGGACGGCCGAGGCAACATCACCCATAGCAAGTACGTCCGCTGGCACATCCCGCACAAGGTCAATCGCCGCGACGGCGCTTCCTACGTTCCGTCCCCCATCGCCGCCAATGGACATTTCTACGTCGTTTCGGACACGGGTTTTCTGAGCTGTCTGCAAACGCAGACCGGCGAGCGCGTATGGAAGGAGAAGTTCGCCCGCCACGTCAGCGCCTCGCCGGTCCTAGCGGACGACCGGCTGTATTTCCTCGACGACGACGGGACCACTTATGTCCTCAAGGCGAACGCCAAGTTCGAGGTGCTGCACAAGAACAAATTGGAGGAAGAGTGCTACGCCTCGCCGGCCCTCTCGCACGGACAGATTTTCATCCGCGCCCTGCACAACCTGTACTGCATCGGCACGGACAGGGCGGCGCAGTAACAAACGACCAGCCCGCAGCGCCAGCAAGGGACGACCCTTGCTGGCGCTGCGGGCTAGTAAGCGAACTGTCGGCGCGGCGGCGGTTGCGTTATAACAAGCGCATGCTCACTCTCGATCCTCATCCCCTGCTCGACGTTCGCGCCTTTGTCACCGTATTTCCACGCTCGCTCGGCGACGTGCCGTCGCCGGCCGAGTTGCGAACCCTCCTGACGCTCGACGCGGCAGCCCCTCTGCGCAGCGACGATGGCGTCCGCGAAGCCGTGCGGGCGCTCTTGCGGCACGGCGGCTTCAAACCGACCGGACGCAGCAAACCGGCCTCGGAGTATCTGCTCAAGGCGGTGCGCGACAATCTGCTGTCCTCCATCAATCTCGCCGTGGACGCTTGCAACGTCGTGTCGCTGCACAGTGGCCTGCCGATCAGCGTTGTCGATCTCGACCGCACCCGCGAACCGCTGCGCGTCGGCGTGGCGCCGGCCGGAGCGTCGTACGTCTTCAACGCCTCCGGCCAAACGATCGACCTCGGCGGCTTGCTGTGCCTGTTCGACGCGGACGGTCCGTGCGCCAACGCCGTCAAGGACGCCCAGCGCACCAAGACCACCGACGCCACGCGCCGCACGCTCTCACTGTTGTGGGGAACCACCGCGCTTCCGGGGCGCGCCGCCCAGTCCGAGACATGGTATCGTGGCTTGCTGGAGCGGCACGGAGCGAGGACGGAGGGCGCGTAGGAGGTTTATCATGCTGGCCGCGATACCGACGCCGCTCGTGCGCTTGAGCCATCTATTCGCCGATCGCGCGGTGTACGCCAAGTGCGAACACCTGGCGCCGTCGGGCTGCTTCAAGATCCGCGGCGCCCTCCATCTCCTGAACCGCCTGCGCCGTGAGGGCCGCACGCCGCCGCTGGTGGTGCCGTCGATGGGCAACACCGCGCTGGGCATCGCCGTCGGCGCGCGGGCGTTCGGCGTCCCGGTGACGGGCGTCGTGCCGCAGAGCATCGGCCGCGACAAGGACGAGAAACTGCACGCGCTGGGCGTCGAACTCATCAAGGTCAGCGGCGACTGCAACGAACTGCTGTCCCGCGCCGGGGAAGTGGCCCGCGAGCGCGGCGCATACTTCGTCCATCCGCATCTCGATCCGCTGTGGACCGACGGCTATCAGGTCATCGTCGAGGAGGTGTTGCGCGATCTGCCGGACTGCCGTTCGCTCGTCTTCCCCGTCGGCGGCGGCGGTCTGTTGATGGGGCTGACGGAATACCTGCGACGCCGGCCGGCGCCGATACGGCTGATCGGCTGCGAAGCGTACAACTTCCCGACCTACGCCCGCTACGATCATGCCCGCACGCGCACCATCGCGGACGGCCTGGTTCTCGACAACCCGCACCCCGCCGTGCGCGAGCGCATCGCAGCCGATGCCGTCGATTTGCGGCTGGTGTCCGACGAGGAGATTTGCACGGCGATGGCGGAGTTATATCGCAAGCAAGGACTGATTGTCGAGCCGTCCAGCGCGATCACCGTGGCGCTGGTGCGCGCGCACGCGGAGAAGATCGAAGGCCCCATCTGTGTCATCCTCACCGGAAGCAACATCGCGTGGGAGGATTTCGCGCACCTGACGCAGTTAGGAGAGAATTTTCATAAACGAGATGGCATACGTTGACAAAAAGGCGAGCCTGCCGATACCATCAGCCCTCCTTCACGGCCCGTTCCCTGGAAAGGGGGCGCCTGGGACATGGAAGAGGATATGCGGATATCGTCCGATTCGGAGCCGAAAGGCGATTCGGTCCACTGGGAGGTCTGGATCGCTGTGGCGGTGACGGCCGCTTGGCTGGTGCTGCAACTCCTCCGCTGATTCACGAGGAGCGTTCATGTAAAAGGTGATGGCCGGCTTATCGTATGTCGCCGTGGTCGGCTTGGCGTTCGCCTCCTTCGTCGGGGAGTCGATGGCCGGAAGCCGGCACTGGGCGGCGGTCGAGGCACGCAAGAACCTTCCGGCGCGCGAGGCGTGCCGTCCCGCCGCCGCGCTGCAAAACGACCTCTGGGACGAGCAGTTGCGTTATTGCGCGGCCAGGGCGGAGCGTTGGGCGAGTTGGAAGCGGCGTTGGTGGGCGCTGTCGTTCGGGACGTGCGTTTTGGCCCTACTCGCCTGGCGCTTCTTCCGCACCGACGCGGCCGGAATATGCGTGCTGCTCTGCGTCTCGCTGGCGTTGCTGTCGCTCGCGACGTGGTGCGGCTGATGGCAAGAGAAAGCGCTTGCCGACCTCCAGCCGGTTGCCCGGTTTCAATCCCCTCGCTCCTCTTCTTTTCGGCTCCTCCATCGCGGCTCCATACTGATGTCGGTGCGCGACTTTCTCGACCTGTGGGCCGCTCACATCCGCCGTGAACTGCTCAACCTGGCCCGCTGCGCCGGGAGCGCCAAGCGTCGCGGCGATGTGCCTCTGGACGCCGCCGGTTCGAGTGGGAACCTTGACTGGAGGAGCCGGAGGACGACCCGGACAAATCGGAGCGTTGATGGTGTTTCCATGAGAAAGTGGAGAAGCTGCCGCCTGAGGAGCGCGAGGTGATCGACTTGCGTTTCTCCCACGGCTGGACTGAGGTGGAGATTGTCGGCACATTGTCGCACCTCTATTGCATTGAGAACAGAGACTGAATTCGCAGCACATCGGCCTCGGCGCGGTACGTCATTCCCCTTCCCTCTGGCCTGTATCGGCCGGAAGAAGGGTCCGACTCTCGTTCCCATGCTCGGTGTGGGAACGCACGGATGCGACGCTCCGCGTGCGTCGGATGCGTTTGGGTCTCTCGCGGGACGAGACGCAAAACGCCCGAACATGCGTTCCCACGCCGAGCATGGGAACGAGAGCTAACGTGAATGATACATATACTGCACCTCGACCAATCGCCGCATGGAGAAGGCGGGGGATGACTGAGGTACTACGGATGCGACTCTCCTGAGAACAAGATGAACGATCCCGTGCAGAGCAGAGAATGCCCATCGCGAACCTATGAAAAACGACGGTGTCCTTGCTATCTTACTGTACTTTCCGCGATTTTCTAACAGTACGTCCTGACCGAGTGTAAGCAGGGAACGAAGCATGAGCAGGGCAAGAGGGTGGACACAAGCCGACTCCCCGAACACGATGAGGGTACTTCACAAGCCTTCGTCGTGCCAAGG
>DATBGU010000226.1:0-1838 GCA_036557825.1 Gemmataceae bacterium | reverse complement strand
TCACGCGCTGGGAAGCGGATTCCTTGAGAAGGTCTATGAAAACGCATTGGTGCACGAGCTTCGCAAATCCGGGTTCGCCGTCGCGCAACAACATCCCATGGTCGTTCGATACGATGGGATCGTGGTCGGGGAATATACTGTCGACCTACTCGTCGAACACGTCGTCCTCGTCGAATTGAAGGTAGCCAAAGCAATCGACGACATCCATCGCGCGCAGTGCCTGAATTATCTGAAAGCCACCCTGTACGGCGCGGTCGTGCGTCCTCTGGGACGACCAAGCCGGCTATCCGCTGCGGTGCCTCGCTCAGCCGCGCGTGGGTCATCGACTGCAAATAGCTGGCGATGAGGCCATAAAGGTCAGCTGCCATCGGGAGCCTCCGACGGTCTGTCTGCGCCAATCGCCACGCTAGATTCCAGTATTAAGCGGCTCCGCCCCAAAGCTTCGGATCAGCCGGATGGATCGTGCTGCCCTCGTAGCGCAGCCGCGCACCGCGATCGACCGCCAGATGCAATGGTCCATCGAGATCGACGATATGCGCCTGTTGCGCGACGAGCAGCGCCGGCGCGATCCCAAGCGATGTGCCGATCGCGCCACCGACCATGATCCGCAAGCCGCGCCGCTTCGCGTCCGCCGCCAGCGCGAGCGCCTCGGTCAGCCCGCCCGCCTTGTCGAGCTTGATATTGATCGCCTGGTATTTCCCATCCAGCCGGTCGAGGTCAGCACGCGTCCGACAGGATTCGTCGGCGCAGAGCGGGATCACACGTGCCAACCCAGCCAGGGCGTCATCAGCATCGGCCGGCAGCGGCTGCTCTATCAGTTCCACCCTGCAATCGCTGAGGGCCGGCATGAATTCGCGAAGCTGGGCCTCAGTCCAGCTCTCGTGCGCATCGATGATGAGGCGCGCCGTCGGCGCCGCATGCCGCACCGCCCGCACCCGTTCGACACCGCCCTCGCCCAAAAAATCCAATCGCAGCAGCGGGCGGGTGCGATTGACGGCCGCCTGCTCAGCCATCTTGTCCGGCGTATCGAAGTCGAGCGTGAACGCCGTCACGACCGGCATCACCGCGCCCACCCCGGCCAGTTCCGCGACGCTGCGATAAGCACGCTTCGCATCCATGTCCCAAAACGCGCAGTCCAAAGCGTTGCGCGCCGCGCCCGGCGGCAGCGCGTTCTGCAGTGTGTCGCGGTCCAGCCCCGAGAAGATCGCGCCCTTCATCGCCTCAAGCGCGGCGACGACGCTGTCAAGGCTCTCGCCGAACCGCTGCAGCGGCACGCCTTCGCCACGGCCGCGTGACTCGACGTCGGAAATTTCGGCGACAACTAGGTCGACCGAGGACTTGATCCCATCCGCGGTCATCAACGGTCGCGCGAGCGCCCACGCGCGGCCGGTGACCGTCAATCGTTGCGGATGCGGCGCCACGCCAGCGGCTGCCGCCCTCTACCAGGCACCGGTATTCGGCATGCTGGTCCAGGGTTCGGCTGGCGGCAGGGCGTTGCCGGCCTGCAGCAGCTCGATGGAAATGCCGTCCGGCGTGCGGATGAAGGCCATGCGGCCGTCACGCGGCGGGCGGTTGATCGTGACGCCGCGGGCGATGAAGGCGTTGCAGGTGTTGTAGATGTTGTCCACGGCATAGGCGAGGTGCCCGAAATTGCGGCCGCCAGCATAAGGCTCGGGATCCCAGTTGTAGGTAAGTTCCAGAGGAGCCGCCTCGTCACCGGGTGCGGCGAGGAACACGTTGGTGTAGCGGCCCTTCTCGTCGTCACGGCGGCGGATTTCGCGCAGGCCGAGTACGCCGAAGAAAGCGATGCTATCCTCCAGCGAACTGACGCGGATCAT
>DATBGU010000225.1:0-13676 GCA_036557825.1 Gemmataceae bacterium | reverse complement strand
AGGTAGATCAGCTTGATTGCGTTGGCGGCCATGAGGCCTGTGGCGCCTCGGAGCACCTCGAGCTCGTAGCCTTGCGTGTCGATCTTGAGCAGGTCGATCCCGCGTACGTGAGCGGCTCGGCAGTAGTCATCGAGCGTGGTGACCGGCACCTCTGTTCGGCCGACGATCTTTCGCTCTGCCACATGAGCGGGACGAAGAACGACCGCGGCCTCGGTTTGGCTGATCACCGTCCGCCGTGGCAACTGGAGCGGACGAAGGAACGAGCTCATCGTCGAGTGCTTGCTCTCGATCAGCACCTGGGCGCCCGGGACTGACCCGACGCCCGCGTTCACGACCCACACATTCTCGAGGCCTTGGGTGTTGGCTTCGAGATGGCGAAACGTCGACGGGCTGGGCTCGAAGGAATGCAAGACACAGGTCGGCAGCGCTCCTCTGAAAGCGAAGACCGACTTGCCCGTGTTCGCGCCGACATCGAACACCGTCGGCGCCGGAACGCCTGCCAGGAGCCTGCCGATGTCTTGCAAGTGGTTCAGGCCCCATGGGATCCGGGGCGGGTAGCGGGTCACCTCGAGCCCCGCTGCATGGAGGGCCCGCCGCAGCAACCTCTTGGGTGTCATCGCGGCGGGTCTCGTAGCGCTCATCGGCAGCACGACTCTAAACCGCGTGTCGGCTCGAATCGAGGCCAACCGCGGTGGGCGTTGCGTCGTCCAGCCAGAGGTCAGCAGCCCTCGACTCCGAGTGGCTGGCTGTTCCGTAAAACCGCTGGAAGAGGCAGCTCTGAGCTTGTTTCCTCCAGCGGAGAAGGAGCAGACAAATTCGAGCGCTGCGCTGGTTCGGCCCCACCTCGAGGAGACAGGCCCGAGTCTGTTGCAGGCGCAGATGGCGCTAGCCGCACTTGGCGATCTGCGCGGACAGGACGTTCACGCGGCCAAGCTGTTGGCCGAACTCGCGGCCTAGAGCGGTTGTTCACGTCCCGCCCGGCCTCTGCAAGTAAGGCAGCGGGGGAATGGTTGCTTCGACGCTCAGCATCCGTTTAGCTCCCTCTGCGAGGCTCTGACGCGACCATCAAGGCCGCGTCAAATCATGGCCTCGCAGAGGGAGTAACAGGTCATTGTGTTTTGCATCAATGACTGCACGGCTTGGGTTGTGCTTGTAACCGCACTGGTCAACCTTGCCGTGGCATTGCGTCACGGTAAATAGTCCGTGACTCCTGAGCGGGCGGGGCGGTTCCCGTCCGCTCATTTCTCTCCGCCATGCATCCTCGAATGGGAGAGACGGGGCGCGCCGGATTGTCAGCGGCAGCGGCAGCGCCCCGTCTTTCTCCGCCCCGCGCGAAAGGAGGAACGCGGGGATCCTCGGTAGATCAGTCGTTACGTCCGTTAGCAGGCTGGAACGCCGCACGGCTTCGGGTTCGTTCCTTCGACGCCAACGCCCGGTGCACGTCGCAGCAGTAGCGGGCGTCCTTTCGGCGCCCTTCCAGGCTTGTCCCGCAGTAGGCGCAGGCTGTGCAGCACCGCTCTGTTACGGCTCCTGCGTACGTAGAAGGCGCAACCTGGGGCTTCCCCCCATCCCGGGCCGTCCCGGCGCGAATCGCGGCGTGCGTGGCGTTGTGGCAAGGCACGCACAACGTGCGACCATTGCTCAGCCGGTTATTTGTCCGGTCGCGGTCGACGTGGTGCGCGTGTAACTGAGTGAGAGGGTAGGGCTGCCGGCAGTCATGGCAGATGTACCCGTCGCGTCGTTTGACGAGGAGCGACCACGCATTCGGGGGGAGGATTTCGTCCGCCTCGATCTGAAAGGCGAACGGATCGTCGGCTGTCGGGCGCGCCTCCGCGATGAGAGCCCTCGAAGCGGCCGCGGAGCCTCCCCGCCAGATTTCGGCGGGAATAGCCCTGAGAGACGCTCGCTTCACGCTGCCGGTTCGAGGAGGTCGAGCCACGGCTCTGCGCCGTCGCGGCCGTACCGCTTGACGTGTCTGCCGAGACGGGTCGGCTCGGGCGCCCCCACGTCGGGAGCCGACGCGCACAGACGCCGGTGCTCGCGCAGACCATTCGTCTCCCCCTTCTTGAAGTGGGCGCCGCACGTGCACGTGGCCGGCAGCGACGGGGCAGGCCTCGCCTCGGGGCAGAGGCCGTCGAGGTCAACCCACGCCTCCCGCTGAGTATCGAAAAAACCTGCTCTCACGCGGCGTCGTCCAACTCGGGCGGCGGATAGTCGCCGCGCAGATGGGAGCGCAGCGCATCCATTCTGCTGTCGCGGCTCTCGCGAGCCTGGGCGGCCAGCCGGGCCATCGCCACGATCGGCGGCTCGTCCGCGAGCAGCGCAGCCAATTCCGGCCGGTCGTCGAGGAACGTCTGCCACCTCTCGTCGGGGGCGTCGACGGGCGGCCTGCGAAGCAACCGGCGGAAGAGCCGCATCAGCTCGACCCCTGGGCCCTGCGTAGCTGGTGCTCCCAGCTCTCGGCCTTATGAATGTCCACGATGCGCTTTGCTTCCTGCTCGTTCTTCGTCTTCTGCTCCTCCGCGGCCAGCTCCCTGACCGCCTGGGCGATCTCCCGCTTACGCGCGTTGTCCGCCTGGGTTTCGTCCAGGAGCGCGTTGTAGAGGGCTTCCTTCCCAGCCGGCGCCTGCTGCTGCTGTGCCTGCGCGCCGGCCACCATCCCAGCCTCGTATGCCTGCTGGGCGGTGGCGTCAATGATGCCGTCATACATGCCGGTTTGGATAGCCAGAGCCTTGGTGTAATCGCCTTCCAAAAGCGCGTCTTCCCAATCCTGCGCGATCACATCGAAGTCGGTCATTGGTCTTTCCTTTCTGCTTGTGTTCTCATTAGGACTTCCCCCGCTGCAGGAGCTTCTCTGCGGCGGCTATCAGAGCGGCCTCGCGTTCTTCCTCCTCGTGTGTGTCGGGCTGGCCGACCACAACATCGAATCCTTCGCCGCCCGGCCGCGGCGTGACTTTGATCGGGGCACCGACCTCAGCCTGGAACAGCTCGGCCGGCCTGCCCTGCTCATCCTCAACCCTGACCAGGCCGCGGCCGGTGCGCACAACCATCCGGTGCCGCCACGCGCCTTCGCCGCTGATCGGCGGCAGATAGGCGGCGGCTTCAACGACGTGGCCTGTGAGCGGCTCGCCGTACCAGTCGCGCAAGCCGGGGCCGAATGAGTCTGTGCGGCGGCTTTGCCGCTCGACCTCATCAGCGGTGTATGCGTACAAGCCAGTGGCCGGATCCATTCTCAAATCGAAATCCCCCTCCCTTTGTTAATGGAGCTGCTCCGAATCCCACTGGGCTAGGAGCGTGTTGATTCGAGCGGAGAAGTACGCGTCCAGGTCGACCAGGAACTCGCGGAGCATCGCCTGGACGCGTTCATTGATCCCGGCGATCAGCGCGATAGCCTCCTCCACCGCGATCGCCCCATTGAGGGCGTCCAGGTACACGTCGAACGCCTCTTGCCTGGCCGCCGCCATATCCGGCCAGTCGGCCTCAAGCTCGAGGGGCATCAGCCGGTGGCTTCGCGTAGCTCGCGCTTCGCCTGAGTGATCGTCTGGCCGCCGAACAGGTGGTCGCCAATCCAGTCGCGCGACTTCTCGATCTCCTGCTCCGACGCTTGCGGCAGATGCCGCAGCGACGCTTGTGCCTGTTCCTTCGTGATCAGGCCGTGTTTGACGGCCAGTCCGATGTCCGCCCGGTACGCCTTCTGCTGGTAGGCGAGGCCGTGGGCGTCGATCCTGTCGAGCCGCTTCGCTCGCTCAAGGCGAAGGTCGTAGGCGCGGCGAAGAGCAGGCGCCGGGTTGTGGTAGCCGGCGTCCGCGAGCGCCGCGTAGAACTTCTCCCGGTCGCTGACAGTCGCAACCGATTTCGTCATGCCCTGCGAGCTGAGGAGTTCGCGTTCGGCGTTCGCCTTGTTGATCTTGACCGGGGCGACACCCGCCGCCCGGGCCAGGGTGTTCAATCTGCCGCCCTGATACATCGACCCGGGCGACACCTTGCCGGTGGCGATGTTCTCGACTTCCTGCTCGGACGGGGCCAGCGAGCGAAGGTTGCGTTCGAGGACGTCCTGCCATGCGGCGTGCTTGGCTTCGCCGCTGATCGTGGGGACGGTGCGATGAGCGATGTTCCACAGCGCCTCTCCAAGCGGGTTCGTCTCGCCGGAGAGCGTGTCTAGGGCGCCGGTCACGCCGCCGGCCCGTGCGTTGAACGCGACGTCGGCGGGGATCGAGGCGGGCAGCACCGAACCGATCCGCTCCACGCTGTTGCCGCCGAGTCCGACGGCGGGGACGAACGGCGGCAGCCCTTCGGCCAGGTATTCGTCGATCGGCCTGTTGACTTGCAGCCTGTCGGGTGCTCCGGGTTCGCCGGCGGCGACGTAGGCGAGCGCGGCGGACCGGCCCGGGTGGGTGACCGCGAAGTGAATCGGGTAGCGGGTGCCCGCGGTCAGCCAGCCGGGGACGATCAGGAAGCGGCGGGCGAGACGGCGCTGTGACGGCGTGAGCCGTTCAAAGTCCGCCATCGCGTCGCGGCTGCGCTGCATAATCCGGTTCAGCTGTGGTCGCCGCTCCGGGTCGGTGAGCAGATCGAGCAGCGCCTGCTTGTCGTCCTCGGACAGGTGCACCGCGTACTTCGGAATCACCTTCTCCGCCGCCGCTTCGTGGAGGAACGCGGAGACGCGCAGCGGCTGGTCAGCCACCGCGGTCACCTTCGACGGGATGAACGACGACGCCCTTCGGGCAACCCCGGCCGACTCCTGGGCGACGATCCCGGACGAGCCGGCGCCGGACTCGTGGACGAGCGCAGACCACAGCTTCCGGTCAAGCTCCGAGCTGGTCGGGTGCGGGACAAGCTGGACGGCTCGGGGGACGTTCGCGAACAGCCGCACCCCCTGGTGCGGGATCGCGGTGACGAGGTTCTGGACGACGTTCTTCGGGATGTAGCCGAGGCGGGCGAAGATCAGCGAGTTCGCCATCGCGTCAACAGCCGTGTCGTAGCCCTTGCCGAGCGCGTTCCGCTGGCCGGCCGGAAGGAACTGCGAATAGAACCGCCTGACGTCCTTCTCGGGAACGACGCGAAGTTGGTCGAGGTAGCCGCCGGCCTTCGCCTCGTCAAGCATCGCCTGCGACTCGGACTTTCTCGCCACGAACGAGCCGAGCATCTCTTTCACGGTGTCGGCCAGGTCGGGGTGGTCGCTGCCGAGCTCGGAAACGACATCGTGCTTCCAAGCGGCCGGGACCGTCTTGCCGTGCGGATTCACCAGCAGATAGCCGTCCGGCAGATGCCCTTCGTACTTGTCGCCCATCTGCCAGAGCGTGTCCCGGATTCGCTTGGCGTTCTGGTAGGTCTGGGAGGCGTTCCAGTCCTCGGCGGCGACGTGCGTGGACTGGCGCATTCCGCCGGAGCGGAGCAGCCTCATCGTGTTCGGCTGAAGGCCCGCGACCTTTGCGACCTTCCCGACGCCGACACTGCGGACGCCGCCGGCGCCGCGCACCCGGCCGACACGGTGGCCGATGTACGCCTCCTCGCCGCTCTGGTCCAGGCCGAGGTAGTGGGAGACGACGCCCTTGCGATTCTCAGCCGTCTCGCCCGCCAGCAGCCCGTGCTCGGCCAGGATCCGTTCCCGGTCGCCGGACAGCGCGTGGACGGCTTCGATTGTCCGCTCGTTCAGTTTCGGCTTGGCGGCAATCACCTTGTTCAGCCGGGCGATCGACGCGGCGAGGCTTCGCGCCTCCACCTGCTGACCGGCCGCAAACTTCTTCGTCTGCCTTCGACTGACATACCGGGTTCCGCCGGCCATCTCGTCCAGTTCGCGCCGGAGACGGTTCCGCACCTTGACCAGGCCGGCGACGTTGCGTTCCGACTTCGGAAGCTGCGCCCACCAGAAGGCAGCTACGTCGTCGTTCGAGCCTTTCTTCGGCAAAACGTGGACGTGCTCGATCAGGCCAAGCCCGGCCCTTCCCTGCTCGATCCGCTCCTCGCGGCCTGCCGCCTTGAACGCGCGGGAGCGTGCCCCTGCGAGCGGCAGATTCGGGAACATGCGACTGGCCGCGTCGGCGGGCTTCTCAACCAGCGCACGGGTGAGGCGGGAACGTGCCGGGGTGAGATGCTGGGCGCGTTCGCCAATTTGAAGCGTCCGCTCCGCCGCCTTCGCGGCCTTCTCCGCTTTGACGGCACGCTCCACGCCGGTGGCGAGACGAGCGCCGCGGCCGACGGGAAAAACGCTGGACAGGGCGAGCGCCGCTTCGGGGACGTTCCCCTTGCGGATCGCCCGGCCGGCCTCCTCGAGCGACGTCGTCGGGCTCAGGCTCTTGATGACCGCCGAAGCGACCGGGTGGAGCCGGGTTGCCCTGGCCGACTTCTGGAACGCGGGGCTCGAGATACCGAGCCGCCTATCCGTTTCGGCTTCTACCGCCTGCTGCTGCTGGTCGCGGGCCTGCTTCGACCGGTTGTACAGCTTCACCTGTGCGATCGCCTCCGGGTCGCCGCGGGCCCCCCGGGCGTACGTGCCGAACCCGGGCTTCTTGATCGGCGCCGAGGCTTGCGTGACCTTGGCGGTGTTCCGCCCGGCCGTGACGCGGCCGAGGCCGTCCGTCAGCCCCGCCTGAAAGCGATGCTCCCAATAGGCGGACCCGGCCGGAGTCAACGCACGGCCCTTGCGGGTCTGCCAAATCCCGGGGCGAATCCTGCGCGGTGCTGTTCCGTATCCGGCCATTTAGGCGTAACTCCCGTTGCCGGTGAACCTTCGAGCGCCGACGTAATCGGAACGACTAGCGAGTGACGAGATCCGCACCTTGCCGCCACGGGCGTGTTCGCCGGGCGCCTCGATGAACTGGCCGTCACCGATGTACATGCCGACGTGGCCGGGGTTCGAGCGGGAGCCGTCGGAGCCGACGAAGAACACCGCGTCACCCGGCTGGAGCTGTGATTCCGGCACCGCGTACCCCGCCCGCCACTGCGTGAAGGTGGTGCGAGGGATGCTGACGCCGACTTTGGCCCACACGAACTGCAGCAGGCCGGAGCAGTCGAAGCCCGCCGGCGTGGTGCCGCCCCACTTGTAATCGGTGCCGAGGTATTCGCGGATCAGCTGAAGGGCCTGGACAGCCTGAGGGGTGTATGCCGCCTTCTTCGTGGCGGCGTCAGCTTTTGGGCCAAGCAAACCCCCGCCGCTGTCGTCACTCTGGCCGGGCTTGTAGCCGCGCGGAACCGGTTTGACGATGTGGCCGCGACCGTCCGTAAAGCCAGCCCGATACAAGGAATCCCAATACTCGGCGGTCGGCCCGGTCAGCGTCTTCCCCGCCCGTGTCCGCCACTGGCCGTGCACAAGCCGGGGAGCCGAACCGAGCTTCGCGGTCGAGGCTTTCGCGGACGGCTTGAAGCCGCTTGTCGGCGTCGGCGCCGGCGCGTTCCGAAGCGCCGGAATCGGGACGCCCTGACCGTCGACCCATACGCCCAGAGCGCGGGATAACGGCATGCTCACCTTCGTCGGCCCGGGCGCCTTGCCCTGCTTCTGCGGAACCGTCGGCACAACCGGCCTCCCGGTTCGCGGGTCGAGGTACCGGCCCGTGTTCGGGTCGAAGCTGTAGACGTTCTGGCCGATGGTGACGTGCTGCATCCCCTTCGGCGCCGGAACATCCGGCGGCGCCTGGTACACCAGCGTCGTCTTGCCCGTCGTCGGGTCGACCGCAACGATGTTGTTGCCAACCTTCAACACCTTCGGGGCGGCCTGCGACCCGCGAGTCGTGTCCGGGTACTTCTGCCAGCCCGGGATGCCCGACTGGCGTGCCCATTCCCGCTGGGTTATCAGCCCCGCGTTGTACAGGCTGATCGCCCTGTCCTCAACACCCTTCTCCGCCGACGCCTGCTGCGACGCGTAGTCCATCCTGGCTTTCGGAATCCCGGCGAGGATCGACTGCAAATCCGTTTGGTATTGGGATTCCTGCTGGGCCTGCTCGGCCAACAGTTGCCGCATGTTCTCCTGCCCGTAGCCGGCGGCGATCGTCGGCTGCGCCGCCGCGTAGCCCAACACGCCAACCCCCTCCCCGGCGGTCTGGAACGACGGCAACGTCCCCCCCGTACCAGTCAAAACCGCCCCGCCACCGGTGAACACGTCCCGGCCCAATTTCTCCAACGACTGCAACTGTGACTCGGGGGCGCCGATCGCCCGCAACAGGGCTTCCGTCTTGTCACCCGGGTTAGCGGCGGCCAGGGCTTCCCCCGCAGCCTTCCCCGCGGCAACCTGGGAGTTCGCGATCTCCCCGTAAGGAACCCCCATCTGCGTGGCGATGCCGCCGATCTGCGCCACCAACGCCTGCGTCAGCCCCTGCTCGGCCTGCTGCCGCGCTTTCGACTGTGCCTCGTAAGCGTCCCGCTGCGCGTTCAACGCGACAATCTGCGGGCCGATCTGCGCTTCAACATACGCCCGCTCCTGCGGATCCGTGATCCCGGCGACGTACTGGGCCAACGCGTCGGCTTTTGCTCCTGCCACCGCTGCGGCGGAGGCGGATTGCCCCGCCTTCGACGCCGCAACGGGTGGGCTGGCAGGAGACGCTCCGACACCGACCAGGTTCGGCTGGCGCGGCCCGAACGTGTTCGGGTTCGTCGGCTTCCGCGTGCCCTGACGCAACCGGGCCGCGATGTCCCGCACGTCCGGCGGACGCCGAGGGTACGGGGCGGCCTGGTGGGGTGGGCGGCGCAAATCAGGCGGCCTGGCCGCCTGCTTCGGCCTCAAACTCAGAAAAGCCAAAACAACGAAACTCCCTCACTCATCGAAATCACAGACTCAAAAACCCTCCTGATGCAAACGACCACCCCCCGCGTCGCGGCGCGCGTCTCGTGGTTGGGGGGGTGGCGTGTGCCCGTGCGCCTGCTGCCGGAGATTCGGAGGCGGCGGCGGTCGGCTTCAGCCGGCCGGCGGGGCCGGCTGCTGGTCGGGTCCCGCCTTGCTTGCGGGGTGGACCGTCGTTTGTGACGGGGTGGCCGTGTCGAGGTCGTCCCCCGGTTGGACGATGTAGCGCTCAACCACGAAGGTACTGCCGCCGCCTTCGCCTTCCGGCTTCGGCCGGCCGTAGCCCTGGTCGAGCATGGCTTCCACTGCCCGCTGGCGGGCTGCCCAGTCAGGTACTGAGACGAGTGTCTTGCGGTTGCACTTGCCGCAGGTCGTCCAGACTTCCCGCTCCGACTGCAGTGCGTCCTCGAAGAACGCTGCTACGTCGTCCGCTAGACGGTCGGACGTCTCCCTGATGGCCTGGCGGGCTGCGCCCTCCTTCGCCTCGTTCACCGGCCTAGGTGTCTTCCCCACGGGCCTCTTGCTCCTCTCTCATGGACTGTTTGATCGCCTGGTCGGCGGCTGAGTTCAAAATCTCCGCGTTGAGATCCGGTGTCGAGCGCAGCTCGAGCCAGCCGTGCTTGTTCAAAAGCCACAGTTGCCGTCCGCTGGCGAGGCGCTTGGCCCGCTGCAAGACCTTCCTAGACGGCAAAGGCTCCACGGGAATCACAAACCCCGGCCTTTCAATGGCGCGCAACTGGCGCGCACCGCATGGTTAAGCCACGAAACAGGCCGCCCCCAGTCTTGCAGGCTGAGGCGCACCCTCCCGCACCAACAACGCCCGCGAGCCCCGTCTCGAATACGCGAATACAGGCGCGTCCAGGCGGATAGGTGCGAATGCGTGCAGCGGGCTGTGCAGCGGGCTCGATTCGGCTGACTTCGGGTTTTGACTTCGTCACGTGTGTGTGTTGCGGAAGTCAGGAAGTCAGGGGGGTTTGTGTCTGTGTGACTTCTGTAGTTGTTGTATGTACGGAAGTCAGGGGGGTTTGGCTTAATCATGCGGTTTTGTTGTGTTGACTTCGGCAGTTGGCTTGTCGGCTAGCCACCAGTGCCAGGTCGTTCCGGGTCCGCTGTTGCCGTTCTTGACTTTGCCGGCTGCTTTGAGTTCGTTGGCTGCCCGCCAGACGGTGTCGCTGGCGGCGTCGGCTTCGGTTGCGGCGACGGCTTTGAGGTGGTCGAGTGTTTGGGGGCCGTTCGCGAGTTCGCGCAGGATGATGTCTTTGGCGCCTGCACGTTTTGCGCCCCGGGGAACGCTGGTCGTAGCAAGTAGCTGGTCGACGCTTTTTCCGGTTTCGCCCATCTCGGTCGCGTAGGTGACGGGTTCGCCTAGGCCGATGTCGCGGAGTTCGATCCGGTAGCCCTGGGCGGCGCTCTTTCCGGAGCGGTTGCCGGCGAGCACTTGGACGTGGAACACCATGTCGTCTTCGTCGTCGGGAGCGAACCCGAGGACTGTCCTGGGGAGGTCAACCCAGGCGACGGAGCCGAGGACGGCGGCAAGGGCGCCGTTCATGCGGGCTTTGCCTAGGTGGCGGATCCCGAGGATGGTGCAGTCGAGCTCGTCCGCGAGCCGGTTCAGCCCGGCTAGCGCATGCCGGATCGCGCCTTCTTTGTCGGTGTCGGCGCCGCCAAGGTGGTTGCCCACCGGGTCGATGACGATCAGGCCGACGTCGCCTATCTCTAGCGCAAGGTCGCGCAGCTGGTTGAGGTCGCGCGGAAGCGAAAAGGCATCGCGGATGAGGTACACGCGGGAGTCATCGCCGCCGGCGGCTCTCAACCGGGGCCGAATGTCGATCGCCGCAGAGTCCTCCGAGGAGACGAGCAGGACGTTTCTGGCGCGGCCGTAGACGCCGGTGGTCATGTTCGCTGTCTTGCGAGATATCCACGTGCCCTTCCCCACGCCCTTCGGGCCGGCTACGAGCACAAAGGCGGCTCGCGGAAGGTGCGGCTTCTCCACGTACTCGATCGGCCGCATCTCGATTTCGTCGAGACGTGTCGCTGCAAGCGCGAGCCCACCACCTACGTGACTCCCGCTGCCGTCCTGATTGTCCGGCTGGTTGCCGTTCACCGAGTGCAGCGGACGCGGCGCGGTTTCCTTCAGCAACTCGACCAGCTCGGGGACGGAGGACGTCACGACTCCTCCACTGCGACTTTGGCCAACCCCGACACTGTTAGAACGGGATTTCGTCTTTGATGCCGCCAAACTTTTTGGCGGCAACGGCTTCCGAACGGTCGATCTTCTGCTCGGCCTCGAGCCGAGCTTTCATCCGGGCATTTGCGAAGCCAAGCGCGTCGTCGATCGTCGCGAAGTAGTAGACACTCCCTCCGCCCAAACTTACGCTAGCCACCCGTTCGTCCTCCGAGGGGAAGATCTCGACATTGAGGTTGTATCGCCGCATCTCCATTAGAACCGGCCCCCTTCTTCCGCGAGGGCCGCGCACTCGAAGTAACGATCGGACACGTCCCACTCGCCGGCGGCGGGCCGCGTCCACCGCGCAACACGCGGAACGCTCTCATCCCACGGGTTGAACTTCAGCCGCCGACACTCAAGCTGCCACGGCTGCGGCCGATGTGGCTTGTAAACGGAGCGGTAAGGCCGACCGCTCGTATGGCTAGAATTCATCTATCTCGTGCCCCTTTCTGGGCGGCCTCGGCGTTTCAGGCGCCGGGGCCGTTTGCTTTTCACTCACGCCACAAGCGTGAGCCGCCTAGTCAGGCCATGGAGAGGCTCGAGCGCCTCGCGGGCGACCTCCTCTTCGGCCTGTGTTTTTGCCAGCCCAACCACTATTTCCTCGATTCGCTCGACGGCTTCAAGCACGCGAAGCACCGTCGCTTCGAGGTCAAGCCGTTTGTCCATATCGGCCCCCTTAATAGATGCGTCCAGTCCCAAAATTGCCCCTTCGGTCGCCCAGACGGCGACGTAGAGCAGCCGAGCAAGGTTGCTGAGCGCCGCACGCTCTTCTGGCCCCATCTCTCCGTCGACCCGCTCCGCCAACGCTTCCGTGGCCGCGTCTAGGAGCTCGGGGGGAAACGGCGGCAGGGTTAGCGGGACGTCGTCGAGGACGGTTGTCTTCAAACTCTTCAGCGTCGATCGCGAAAGTCCAGTCCGAGCGGCAATCCATTCCCTCGTATGGCTGCTGCGCTGGACGAGCACGGCGGCGATTCCTCGTCGGATCTCCTTCCTGGCAGCGCGCTCCGGTATGAGCTTGCGCCTGACTGTGTCCGGGCGAAGACCCACGCGGGCGGAGATCTCGTCCATCGGCATGCCGCCGAGAAACATTCGGCGTACCGTTTCTTGCTCGAGCCCGAGCCAGTCGCGAACGGTCGCAACACTTACACTTCGCCGCCACCGGCCAAGAGACTCGACGCGGAAACAATCCGCGATCTCTTCCACCGAGAGTCCACACGACGCATACCACCGGGCCAGCTCCGGACGCTCGTCTACGCCCGAAAGGATCCAGAAGTCATCGCCGTTATCGACGTGATCGCGGCCGCCGTTCGACTTGTTGTCCGCGGGGCTGTCCCAGTAGCGCGGGTCGGCCTTCAGCGTCCCGTGTCTGGTGAGCAAAGCGGACGGCCCGACAACCGTGGAGACGTACGGCTCCGAAGCAGGCACACACGTCTCGCACACGAACGCCCGGCAACGAAGCTTGCCGCCACACCACCCACAGACCGACTCTTCGTCTAAGAGGTCGCCGCTACCTGCGGCCAGATGCTTCTGCACTTTCCAGGTGCTCCTTGAGCTGTTTGGTTTCCGACGCCAGCAGGCGTCGACCTCGGCATGTGGTGAGCGGCCGGGGCTGGCTGCTGCTGGACAGCCAACCCCGGTGGTTCCGCTCTGTGGAGGCGTTGGGACAGCCAAGGAAAAACCCAACGCTGCAACGCCGCGCAAAACGCGGCGATCTTTCCGAAATCGAATCTCATGGCTCGTCGAGGGTTCGGGACGCGTTGGCGTCCAGCCATCTTTCGAGCTCGCGAAGCGGATAGAGCTTCAATCGCCCTCGACGGACACAACGAAGCTCGGGCGCGACATGTCGCGCGAAGTAGTCCTCGCTAACACCAAGAACACCTGCGGCCTCCCCAACCCGGAACGCGATCCGGGGAAGCGGCTGACTGTTCGCGCCCACCCAAAAAGCGTAGAGACGGGCCTGGGGCCGGAACAGTTAGCCTGAGGCCGCTGGAGGGCGATTTCAGCCCTGGCTCAGACGCCTTTCGGGCAAGCGATGCAATGCCAAAAGAACGAGTTGTCGCTGCCGCGAGTCGACGCGCATCTTCCTTAGCCTCGGCCTGGTCGTGGGCATCTGGATCGTGTACAGGTCGGAGACGTCAGCCGCGAGAGCCTGAACGTCCGCGGCGCGTTCCTGCACCGTGGGGCGCCTACTTCAAGGCGGAATTCGGGGGTTCGCGAGACAAGGCGTACCGACTGCTCAATGCCGGACTCGTGGAACGAGAACTCCGGCCAGTTGCACATGTGCAACTGAACGAGCGCCAAGCTGCTGCACTCACCCCGCTCAAGGACAATCCGGAGAAGCTTCGGGAAGTCTGGGCCGAGGTCACCGAACTCCACCCGCAGCCGACCGCCGCAGCCGTCCGGCACGAAGCGCTTTATCTGCTAGATGCCCATCAGCATTCAAGAAGATCGGCAGGATGACGAACTGAGCCCAGATCGCGATGTAAGACGATGCATTGGCCGCCGCACTTGACTTAGGTGCGCGCCAGTTGCGCGCCAGTGACCACCCGGCTGGGGCGGATTCCAGCGGTTCCGAGCGGGTGGCTTTCCGCATGGTTGAGCGCAAACCGTTTATCCATGCGGGGCGGCGTGCGCTTTGCAAGCCGGAGGTCGCCGGTTCGATCCCGGCACGCTCCA
>DATBGU010000224.1:0-34532 GCA_036557825.1 Gemmataceae bacterium | reverse complement strand
CTGCTGTTCCGTCCATCCCGTACCGGGGACTGGGCAGTACGTGATGAGGGTCATTAAATCGCCGCGCCAATACCTGATAAGCCGATAATATCGTTGCAGAAAAGTGAGAATCGTTGCAAAAGGTCAATGCGTTGCAACGCCCGCACCCACACCCCTTGCAACGAATGTACAACCTTGCAACGAAACCGTCTCCGGCCGCGCAAAGTCATACTGTGGCTCAGCTTAATTCGTTTCACGCTTGCGCACACTTAGACACGCCTCGCTGCAACGATTCGGGTTCGGCTACGGCGACAAATGGGAAAATCGACGCAACTTCTTGGGGAGGAAGGGATTATTTCGTTGCAAGCTTGTACGCCCGTTGTTGCCGACGATCCAACAGACTGAGGAGAGCGTCTGTGTCTCCCCCGCGTTGGCTTTCCGAGCCATCCGCCGCTGGAAAGCACGGCTTCCCTAGGGAGTTGGCGACCCTTCCGAGCGGCGAGTCCCGTCCACAGCGACGAGTCCCGACCCCCTTTTTCTCTTTTTTCCGACTCTTCATGTTGAATAGAATGAGGCGGGTAGGATAACAGGCCGCTCCTTTCATACTGCGGCCGACAAGTGGGGAACACCGAAACGTGTCCCAATACCTTGGAGTAGCAGATGGCATCATTCCGCTCATCCGATGACTTTGACAGACTGGATTGGGAAATCCTCCGGAACGGTCCCGCCTATCTCTACTTCTCGCGGGAAGTTCTGGCTGACGATGTGGCCTGGTTCGAGCAGCACGAATACCGCGTACATGTGTTCGACTGCTCCACTTGGACTTCGGAAGCGGTCTTCCACGAGCAGATGAACCAGGCATTCCGGTTCCCCGATTACTACGGGCGCAACTTGATCGCGTTCGAGGAGTGCTTCCACGGCATCGACGTGCCGGATGACGGGGGCGTGGCCCTGGTGCTCACCTCGTTCGACGCCTTCGCGAAGAGGTTCCCGGATGAGGCCTGGGACGTTCTCCATGTCATCGCCCTCACCTCCCGCTATGTCCTGTTGATGGGCAAAAGGCTGGTCGCCCTGATTCAGTCGGACGACGAGGAAATGCCCTTCAAGGAGATCGGGGGCCGCTCACCCACCACGAACCTGAAGGAAGCCGGGATGAAACTTCGGGAATCTATCTCCGAAAATGATCCCCCTGTGTAGCCTCATGATCTCAAGGAACCTCTGCTAACGTCCCCACGACGCGGAATGAACCATCATCGATCCGGATGAGTCCATGGTAATGATTCGGGCTATACCAAACTTGGCCATGGCCCGTTATTAGCCTTTCGCTGCCAGGCGTAGTCGGACCCGCTGGAACAACCCACTCCGTCCATGTGCCCTTGCCGAGCAGACGTCTTACCGTATCGTTCTGGGTGCCATCTCTGGGGAAGTATTTCCGATTTAACACCTTTCCGGCGAGAGCCCTCTCCACGTTGCTCTGGATTCTCTGCTTCAAAAGCGATCTTATTTCTCGCTCAATCGTCTGCTCCGCTGCAACCCTCGCTGCTCCCTTTAATTCTCTTCTACCTGTTTGGGTTACTAGATAAATGACGCCTTTCTCAATAACATATGATTTGCATTTTCCGAGAGCCTTTTCAAACAGATATGCCAATGGGCGCGCCACTGCAGCTGGCCCCCATCGGCCAATCCCTTCGGTTAAAAGGGTCGTGGCTACGATCACCCCCATTGTATAAATGCCTTGCTTTGCATCACCAAACGCCTCTTGGGTCGTTTGTCCGCCAGTTCGGAGACGCCCTCCGAAAGCGGGACGGTTTCCAGGCTGGCCTGGCATTTGCCATTTCTCTGTCCCAGCAGGAGGCTCTTCAGCAGCCAGGAGAGCCCGCCGTTGCGCTTCAAGTGCGTCATCTTTGCGCGACGCTTGCCACCACCTTATAGCGGGAGGGATACCCAAAAGATAATCGTACCATTCACCCTGCTTAAAGTAGTCAAGTCCACTCGGATCGACCGCATCCGTCGGCTCGTTGCCCTCCCAGCGATAGGGGTTGTTTCCCGGCAGCAGTCCCAGATAGTCCATTTGCAACGGGCGCATCAACCCTGGCGACACGACACGGCCGGAGAAGGTGAAGTACAAATTCACGGCCCAATCGTAACGCATCCCCTGCCACAGGTACGGCACATTGTAGTTGCTCGCGCCGCGCACGGAGAAGTCCGGGTTGAGCACCGTCACCGCGCCGAATGGGTCGTAATCGTAGCGCTCCAGCACGTTGCCCGACGAGTCCAGCAGTGCCGTCACGTTCCAGTTGGCGTCCTGCTGCACGTACAGTCGTTGATCCAAGACGCCGTTGTGCTGGCTCGACTGATCGCGGAGCACCAAGGCATTGACGTACACCGGACTCCAGACGTTGCGAGCTTGTACCACACCACCGACGCGCTCTTCAAGCACTTGCCCCGCCGACGATAGATACAGGTCCGTCGTCGTGCTGCCGTGCGTCTCCGTGATCCGGCGACCCACACCATCGTAGCCGTAAGCGGCCACGGTGCTGCCGTTGTTCTTGACGGCCACGAGACGGTTCCAGGCATCGTAGACGTAGGTGTTGCCGCTGCCGTCCGCCCTCAGGTTGCCGTTGGCGTCATAGGTAATGGTCCCCGAACCGGAGATGCTGGTGATCTCGTTCTGCTGATTGGCCGTGCGCGTCTGCGTGCTGCCGTCCGTCGTCACGCTGTTGAAATTGCCCAACGCATCCGGCGACCAACTCTGGCTGTGCGACGGACTGCCCACGATGCCGTTGTGCGTTGCGTTCAGCGTGCCACGCTGGAAGCTGATGAGCTGGTGCAGGTTGTCGTACTGATTCAACTCGCTCATGGCCGCATCGACCAGGTTCTGCTTGTACAAAACGTCGCTGTCTTGATTGTAGCCGTACTGGAAGCGGTCGCTGGATTGGCCCGTCGTCGTGTTCACCCAGTTCTGATCGATCACCCGACCGAAGCGGTCCAAACCCGTGTACTGGTCGCCGCCATCGTGGTTGGCGTTGGGGTCGCTGCCCTGCTCGATGTACGTCAGGTTGACGTTGTTTTGCGGATGGTCCCGCTCGACCACCGTGTCCAGGCCCAGATACTTGTAGCTCTCCAGCGTGTTCGAGGCGTCCGAAATCGACGACAGACGGCTGATGTTGCTGTCCAGTCCGGTGTTGTAATTGTAGTTGAGGACGTAGCCGGAGGGATAGGTCAAGCTGACCAGGCGACTGTTGTTCTGCCCGCCGGACATCTCCGTGTAGCCGTACTGCACTTCCGGCGTCGTGCCTTGCACTACCGCGCCGCTGTGCGATTGATACTCGCCCGTCAACTGACCCAGACCGTTGAACGTCCGCTGCACCTGGTTGACGATGTTGCCGCCCGTCGGCACGTCGAAGCTGGTGATGAGGTAGTTGTTGCCCTGACTGTCGTACTTGTATTCGATCCGACGCACCGACCCGTCCACGCCCGCGCCCAACGTCGTAACGGCATCGGAGGTGATCCGCCCCAGCACGTCGAGAGTGTACTGATGGACGTTGCCGTTGCGGTCGGTCGCCTGCACCGTCTGCCCCAACGCATTGACCAGATACGTGTCCTGCTGGCTGCTGCTGGGCTGGCCGGTGTTCGGATCGGGATGCTGGATGGCCGACAGGATGTCGTTGCTATTGACGCCGCTGCTGTTGCCGGGGCCGCCGGTGGTGGTCACGCCGTAAACGTAATTGGTCTGCTGATAGGTGTTGTTCGGTTCGTCGGCGCGCACGTAGATGGTGTTGTTGTTGCCGTCGTAGCCGTACTCGGTGGTGACGTTCTGTTCGGCGGTCAACGTGCCATCGCCGGCTATGTAGTTTTGCACCGTCTGCGTCGTGCGGCCCAAGGCATCGTAATAGCTCTCCGTGTGGATGCCCATCGGGTCGGTCACGTCTTGCAGCTGCCCAGCGTCGCCGCCCGCCGAGATCGTGGCCACCGCCACAGCGGGGGAGGTGCCGCCCGTTAGCCCAGAGCCATTGCCGCTCAACTGCGCCTGATACGTCCCCGCCAGACTGCCGGCGAAGCGGACACGCCAGGCGCCGGCAGTGCCGCTGACCAGCACGTTGTTGCTGCCGATGTTGGGCAGCGCTTGGAGGGCGGACTGCACGGTGGCGGCGTTGGCGTTGTAGGCGATGGGAGCGGTGGTCTGGCCGGCGAAGGTCAGGGTGAAGGTGCCGCCGGTGGGAGCGCCGGTCAGCGACACTTGCTGGACGGCGTCGGCCCGGTAGCCATAGTTGGTGACCAGCAGCGTCGGCGACGACGCCGGCACACTGCTGGGCCGCGTCCACGCCGTGCCGCCATTGGTCCCCGCATCGACGCTGGCGATTAAGCGATCCGCATTGTCGAAATAAGCTGCCGCAAAGTAGACCCGCGCCCCGATGCCGCTGGTCGGACTGCCCAAGGCGCCCGTGCCGATGGCGTTGTCAAAACGCTGGCTGTCGATGGTCTCGATGGCGTTGCTGTCGCCGTCGAAGATAGTCTGCTCTTGTTCCAACACCGTATCGTTGGTCACACTGCCTGCCGCCGCCCAGGTCGTACCTCCCGCGCCGTCGGTCGTGTAATCCATCACGTCGCGGCCGGCGCCGTCGAAGCTACTCTTGGTCCACAGGCCGCCCGGCGCCGACTCCGCGATCAAATCACTGCGATGATCGTAGTACAGGTTCGTCGTCAGGGCGCTCGAAGACACCACTCCGGTGCTGGGGTTCACGTCGAACACTTGCGTCTGATAGAGCCGGCCCTGATCGTCGTAGCTGTCGTTCTCCTGCGCCCGCAGCAGATTGGACGGCAACGCTTGCAGCACGCCGTTGATGATCTGCGGCGTCACGCCGTCGCCGGCATACTGCTGCGTCTGCGTCGCTTCATCCAGATTGTCGTAGGTGGTGAGAATGATCGGGCGATTGACGCCGTCGTTCTCGGTGGCCTGCACCCCCGACTTCTCGGCCACCAGCCGATCACGCCAGTCGTACCAGAAATCGGTCACGCGGTTGGCCGCGCCCAGGCCGGGATAGTCCGTCTCTTGCGTCAAGTTGCCGTCGCCGACGACGCCGTTGTCGTACTGGTAGCTGGACACCATGACCATGTTGGCGCTGCCGGTGTTGTTGCTCGGCGACCACTCGCCGCTAGTCGGCGTATCATTGGTTCCCACCCAATCGCTGACCGCTTCGTCCAAACTGTTGTACACGGTGCGGTAGATGGTGCCGTTGGGCGTCTGCGTCCGCACCAGACGCCCCCAATTGTCGTAGCCGTGCACTGTCTGGTAATAGTTGACGTTGAGCGTGCCCATCACCCCGGTGGCGTAGACCAAGCCGCCCAGGTTGAAGTAATCGTCCTCGGCGATCACCTGCCCCGCCGCGTTGGTGTAGTCGCGCGTCAAACTCTGCAAGCCGGCGATCGCTTCCGTGCCGTCGGGCGCGCCATTGGTCAGGTGCGGCGTTGCCGTCATGGTGAACACTTCCGTGTAGCCGTCGGCGGGATCGTCGCGGATCACTTCCGTCGGGCCAGTCGGCGTGCCGGTCGTGCTGTTCCAGCCCTGGTAGATGCGTTCCTCACGCTGCGGATCGAGGTACACGAAATAAGTGACGTTGCCGTTCGGCGAGGTCTCCATCGTGGTGCGGCCCAGCGCGTCTACCTGGTCCGTCGTCACCAGGTTCAGACCGCCGCCGGCCGGCGTGCTCCAACCCGTCGGCAGCCCCGTGAACTCGCCGGTGTCGGCCGTGTTCACGTCGATAATCTGCGTGATCTGCGCCCCCGTTACTGGGTCGTAGGCGGCGTAGTGGATAAAGCCATCGGGATCCTTGACCCAGATAGCGTTGCCAAAGCGATCGAAGAACGTGGTCGTCACGTCGGCCGTACCGGGACCGTTCTGCGCCGCCGAGATGACGGGCGCGGAATCGGTTTCCGACTGAATCTGGGCCGTATTGGTGAACCAGGTGTAGGTGGAGGAAGTTGTCTCGGCGCCGGTGCCGTCGGTGTTGCGATAGACGGTGTCGGTGGCGACGGGGGCGATGGTCTGGCCGTTGTAGGCGTGGGCGTAATACTGCCACGTCTCTTGCGGAATCAACGTGCCCTGCTGGCCCTGCTGAATCTGCACGTCTTGCAGGTAATTGGCCACGCCGCCCGTCGTCGTCTCGCCGGCCGTGGTCGTGGTGTAGTAGTCGTAGCGCGTGATAAGGCCGCTGCTGTTGCTGAGGTACTGATAGTTGCCGTTCTGGTTGTGCAGCAGGTCGGCGAAGGTGTCGCTGTAGCCGGTGACGGCCGAGGGCGCGGCGTCCAGGACCAGTTGCGCCTTATTGTTGTAGCCGTAGAACTCGATGGTGTGCTGGAGGCTGGTCGGATCGTAGTGGTCGTCCAGCAGCACTTCGGCGACGAAGTTGCTGTATACGGTGTCCGTGCTCCCGTCGGGATTGGTGACGACGGTCTTGACTGCCCAGTTTTGGAAGCTGGGCGTGTTGCTGCTGGTGGTGTAGGCGAAAGTGTAGGTGCCCAGGCCGCCGCCGGTCTGCGAGTCGCCTGCCCCTTGCACCGTCTCCTGCGTGACGCGCTTCTGACTGTCGTAGCGGAAGTAATTGTCGGCGTAGGGAGCCACTTGGGCATCGGTCAGGCTGGAGACGTTGGTTCCTAGTGCCGCCGTCAGGCGCAGATAGGAGTCGGGGTTGAAGACGTATTCCAGGCCGTGCTGATAGCCGGTGGGATTGCCGGCGGTGTAATAGCGGTAGTAGCTGGTGTCCAGCACGTTATTGTTGCCGTCCAGAACGGTGGCGGTCATCAAGTCGCCGAGATTGCCGCCGTACTGCTGGGTGCCGTCGTAGTAGGCATACTGCACCTGTTGCACCGTGGTCCACGCTCCGCCGTTGACTTGCCGGCGCAGCGTGACGCCGCCGAGCAGTCCAGCGTTGGGGTTGCCGGTGGGCAAGTAGCTATACAAGAACGATTCGGTGGTGGTCTGCCCGTTGCTGACAGCCGCGCGTTGCATCTCCCCGACGTGGCCGTCGCTGGTGTACGAGGTCACGGCCATCGTGTCGCCGAACGGATCGCTGAAGCTGGCGAACTCACCGCGTTGAGCGGCGGGCCGGCTGGAGTTGAAACCGTTGAGGACGACGGTGTCGCCGCTGGTGTCGATCAGCGTGTAGGTATCGTTGGTGCTGTTGTAGGTGAGTTTGGAGCCGTCGTCGATGCGTGGCTGGTAGACGCCGTTGACCAGATCGTAATAGTAGGCGGTGTTGCCGTTGGTGATGAGGATGAGCGTATTGTTGGTCGAACCGTCGGCCTGGATGAGATGGGGGATGTAGGTATCGACCCATCCGGAGCCATTGTCGCTGCCTTGGGCGTAGCCGGGACCGTTGGTCCAGGCGCGCGTCTGGCCCCACGGGAAGCCGAAACCGTCGGCGAGCAGGTCGGTGGCGGCGAGCGTGACCACGCCGTCCATGTAGCGCACTGGGTCAGCGGTGGATTGCTTGGGCAGCGGGGCGTTTTTGTCGGTCGCAGCCTGCACGAGGCTGCCGGGCGAGTTCATTCAGCCATCGTTACAGGTAGGGGCTCCCACAACGGAAGGCGGCAGTGTTGAACTGGAGCCGCCGTCGACGTCCTCATCGATGCTAACGGTATCCGTTGTTTGGCTGCCCAGCGTGGCGTTGGTGGGATTGGACAGCGTAAGGGTGAACGTCTCGGCGGAAGGTTCGTTTACCAGGTTGTCGTCGAGAATGTTGACACGAATGTTTTGCTGCGTCGTACCGGGCATGAACGTCAGGGTGCCGCTGGTGGCGGCGTAGTCGGTGCCGGCTTTTGCCGTGCCGTCGCTGGTCGCGTACTGGACCGTCACCGTCTGACTGGACGAGGCGCTAAGGCCCACCCGGAAGAAGTTGGCGGTAGGGAACTCCATCACGGTGGAGGTCGCTTGGAGGAACTGCACGGTCGGCAGCGGCGGCGACAACAACGGCTTGACCTTCTTGATCGTAGTGGATGGGCCGGTCGTCAGCGAAGCGGTAACGGGAGGGTCTGTGGAGATGGGGTCACTGGTGCTGACGGCGGTCGGCGAGAGGGACTCGGACGGGTCCGCCCGTCCGATACCCAGTCCCTTGAGCAGCGTGTTGAATCCTTCCTGGGCCATTTCCAGGGCGGCGATTTGGACATGGCCGATGTCTTGCCAAGTCTTGTTGTAGTCGGTGGTCAGTGTGGTCCACTGGCTCATCACGTCGGGCAGCATCGGCGCATTCGGCTGGGACGACTGACCGCGGTTGACGAGCGTGAGGGTGGAAGTCGTCGCGTCGTTGCGGAATTGGGCCAGGTCGCCTACGAGTGCGGAGAGGCCCAGCCTGTCGGGGCTGGCGTCGAGCAAGACGCGCGCCTCCAGGCTCTCCACGCCGAGAAGGACGCGCGTGGACCAACGCTTGCGGTAAGGCCCGAACCATTCTCGCCAGGCGGCACGGACCAGGTTGACTCGACGGCGCAGAGACGCGGGCAGGCGGTGGGAGCGATTCCATGCAGTCATCGGTGCGGTTCCTCGCAGGTGGCAGCGTCACCGCGTTGTGGCGCCGATGGGGCGACATCCCTGAGTTAAGGTGAGACTCGAATGCGCCGACGGTAGCCGCGGTTAAGCGACCTGTCTCGTGATGGCGGGACGCGGATTGCTCGCCAAAGGCCCATCCGTCTACCGTCGTCTTTTCGCCTCTACTATTAGATCCGTTTGAGACGCCCAAATTCGGCGCGCGTTTTTCGATTTTTTCGTTTTTTTTTGCAAACCGCAGAGTCGAATCTGGGTGTGTGCGCGCTGCGGCGTAGCTTTCATTCCGCCTGTTCGCGCAGTTTTCTCAGCAGTCGCCGAATGCGACCATCGACGGCGCACATCGTTAGGCCGGATTCGTGCGCCAACTCCACGAAGGATCGTTCCTGGTAAAAATGCGCACACAACAAGCGCAGGCTCTGCTCGTTGCCAGGGCGAACTTTCTCCAGTAGTTCGGTCAACCACTCGCACCATTCCGACGCTTCCGCACGCTTCGCCTCATCGCCGTCGAGAGGCTCCTTTTCTCCCAGACTCAGCGGCTCGCAGAACTGATGGCCGAGACGGCGAAGCGCGTCCACCGCCTTATTGTGGACCACCCGCATCAGCCAGCAATGCAGTCGCCACTCGTTCGCGATGCTCGCAAACCGAAGGCGATATTCCACCGCCTCCAACCACGCTTCCTGCACCACATCCTCAATGTCGGAAGGCGGCACTCTCATCCGAGCCGCGCGGCCGGCCATAAGCCTACTCTGCCTCCGAAAGAACGTCCCGTCCGTTGTCAGTAGGTTCTCGAAGGCCGCTCGCTCTACTCTGTTCCCATTATGGTCGCCATTACCGTTATGCGGTGAACGAGCGGCCGCGCTGTCAAGGGTGGTGGCATGATGGCTCTCTGGGGCCATTCTTCCCTGGGGATGAGTCATGGCAGTGTCGTCCTTGAAGGCAGGCGAGGAGAAACGGCAACTGGACGGAAGCCGATCTTGGATGGCCTCGGTGGGAGCCTGGGTGGTTACGGACGTTACCTCCTCACGGTGCGGAGCAAAGGTGCATTCTCTCCGCAGGGGCCGACGGGGAGTAACGTGAGGTCGTGAAAACGGGGCCGCGAGCAGGCGCCATTGCAAGCGTGGCGAGGGAGGATCGAGCGAGATCCTCTTTAGGGGGGTGAAAGACCGATCATGATCTTCCACAAAAAACAAGCAGGCGTCATTGCGAGCAGGGGAGGACCAAGCGCGACCCTCCGAAAATGATTTTAGATTAGAACACAACCAGATGAGAAAAGTCAAACAGAAAAGCGATTAAAAATTGATGAGACAAATGGAAGCGAAGTCGCAGGGCCGAGAACGATAAGAGAAAGGCCCTACCTGCCGGGAACTGGCGAGAGGCCGGTCCCACCAGGAATTGTCGGTTCGACGCGGGGCAAGAAGGCATCGGATGCGGCGTTTCGGTTTCACTTTCTCGTTCAGCCATATCTCTGAGCGTCGGCGTACCGTTGCGCGGCGCACCTCTTCACGCCGATCGGAGGACGCGTCGTCGTTGATGTCCTCGGGAGGTGTTCGTAGGATCTCAGCGCCGAAAAGGGTTCAAAAAGGCTCCTAACAAGGGTGCCAAAGCGTGGAGGTAGTCTGGCCGAAACGATGTCGGTCGACCGCAAGCGGCGGCAGAAGGCCGGGGTGCCCAAGGAGGTTCGTTTCCGCACGCGGCACGAACGGGCTCTGAAGATGCTCGACGAGCGGGTTCCTTGCTGCCTGTCAGCGCGCTGCCGCACGCTTTCGTCGGCGGCGACGAGATGGGCCGCTGCTGGTGGTTCCGCGGGGAATTGCGCTGCCGCATCAAAATGTGCGAAAGAAACTGTACGCCATCCGTATCTGGTTCAGCAACGCACCGAGGCCATAGCCCACATCCAGAACAGCAACGCCAGTACTACCTCGCCCCCTTCGGCAAGAAGCACGCCTACGCCACCAACGGCGCCGAACTGGACATCGCCACGGGTGACCCTCTGCGACCAGGCATGGAAGGAGATCACTCGGGAACATCGGTGACCCGTAAAGAGTTTTCTCGACGCGACACGCTAACTCCTCTGGTGAGAGCGTTCGTGTCCTGTTCGACCGGGTTCCCGGACGAGTTGAGTTCGCTCAAGCAATGCTCGTAAAACACTTAATTGTGTGAGTTCATTATCGCTACCTGCATGCTGTGCGGAGAGGCGGTCGGGCAGCCAAGTGCGCCTGTCCTCGTAGCCAACTTGCTCCGTCGTTGCGGGCCGACGCGCGCAACGGAGAAGGTGCCGGGAAGGTGCCTGCCAGTGGTAAGCGTTCACGGGTCGAGGGAGACGAGTGTATACTGGCCTCGCTTTGTTTCACAAGGGGAGGGGGTCAGTCATGACGCGAGGATCGGGCTAGTGATACTTCGAGGCAAGCGGGAATTGATGATTTAGATGTTATACTTTACTCGCAACTCATTCAGTCTATACCACATGATTTGTACGTCGAATGTGGCCTTGGCTCTGGTCGCGGCTAATTGAGCCTTCACTGTATCGTCCGCGGCAGGGTCGGCATCCGACACGACAACTACACGCAAACTAAACTCGCGGAAGCGGTCAAATGTACAATTGCTTACGATGTTGATAAGATGATTTACCTGAGAATGAGGAAAGCCTCCGCCCTTGTAGTCGAAGATTTCGATTCCAACAAGAGTATGTCCCGTCACTACTGCGGCGTCGAACAAAACCCATCCGTTCCCCATTGGAACGCGAGTGTTCGTGCGAACCTGACAACCGAACTCCTCTGTCAAGGCAAGAAGAGCGACTCGTTCTCCATCGGTTAGCCCATGTCGAAGCTCCACATCCGCGATTGGTCGGTATTTGGAGATCGGTTTCCGCTTCCCCGGCCAGCTAAGTTCTTCGTCAAGAATGGTCCTTAACTCTTCAAGCTTCGTGTTTTCCAACTTGGCAATATCCTGTAGAAGTTCTTTTGTGCCGAGAATGTCTCGATCGGTGTTAAAAGTCAATTCCGGAGGGATGGTAACAGCACGATAGGTCGGTTTCCGCTCACCGATAATTAAAATCCGCAAAGAATCGTAGAGTTTGTGTTGCTCGTGCTTCACAAATGTGTCGAGGGTGTGCTTAACCTTGTCGTTGCTATGATCGGCGGTGATTTGATAAGCTATCCTTTTGGTCGAATCGCCGAGGTCGATGGCAGGGTGATTCGAGCGGATTTCTTCCATGTTCTGTAATTGAAGATCATAGGCACAGTTGAGAACACGACGGAAGAAGTGCTCAGCGACAATGTGGTCATCAAATAGCTTGATAACTCCTCGCAACTCACATACACTCGCAATGTAAGCAAGGCTATCCGTGATAACACCGAGGTACTCTGTACGCTGAAATGCCATCTCAGGCTCCTTTGCCGTTTTGTCTTCAGCTTAGAGCCTATCCGGATAACCCCCCAGTGGCTACAACATGCGTGTGCAGCTGACGTTGTTTCTGATCAGCTGCGAAGCGGTGAGGCTGGACCATGCAGCGAGAGCACCTTCCGGATGAGTGGCGCATTCCCGACGACCTGTGGGAAGCCATCGCCTTGTTGATCCCCAAGCGGATCAATACCCATCCCTTCGGCGGTGGCAAACCGCCAACCCCCGATCGCACCTGCATGCAAGCCATCTTGTTCGTACTCCGCAGCGGCTGTCAGTGGAAAGCCTTGAATGCCACCCGCTTCTGTCCCCGCTCCACCGCCCACGACCGCTTTCAACGCTGGGTGCAAGAAGGCGTCTTCCTGGCCATGTGGGAGGCTGGCCTGATGGCCTACGACGAATTCCAGGGCATCGACTGGAGTTGGCTGGCGATGGACGGGTGCATGACCAAGGCACCCCTTGGGGGGGAAAAAGACGGGGAAAAACCCGACCGATCGCGGCAAGAAGGGCGTCAAGCGCAGCCTGCTGGTCGAGGCCAACGGCATCCCCGTCGGCGTGGCGGTAGACGGAGCCAACCGCAACGACATGAAACTGGTCGAAGCCACCCTGGAAAGCATCCCCGAAGATGCGCAGCGTCCGGAGCCGAGCACGGAGGCAGCGCAGGGAATGTGCATGGACAAAGGGTACGACTACGACGAGGTGCGTGAGATCGTGGAGGAGTTTGGCTTCACGGCGCACATCAAGGCGCGAGGTAAGGAAGCGCAGGAGATCAAGAAGAAGGCGGGATACAAGGCGCGGCGTTGGGTGGTGGAGCGCACGCACAGTTGGATGAATCGCTTCCGCGGTATCCTCATCCGTTGGAGCAAGAAGCCCGAGAACTATCTGGCACTCCTTCATATGGCCTTTGCCTTCATCATCTACAAGCGAATGGGGTTATCCGGATAGGCTCTTATTCTACAGCAAAGCCCAACCTCCGGCTTCCGTTCGGGCCTCCACTCCTCGCTGTACGCATGTCACCCTCGGCCCGTGAACGGACACCTGCAAGTGAAGGAGGCAGGCCATCGTGCAGCGAGGAAGTCACCGTGGAAAGCAGCGGGCGGGTATTCCTCAGCCTCTACTCATTGATATTGGTTCAGCGAAGGTCGCAAGAGCCCGGCTCGCACCCAAGCAGCTGCCCCAGGGAAAAGTAAGCTGGACATCGGTCTTCTGACCCTATATACTACACCTCGTTGCTCTCCATTCCTGATGCCTTCCTCATCCCCAGAACGGTTCTCCGGATCTGGCGGACATCAAGTGTGCGAGGCAGGACGTTCCTTCTCGTCCTCGCGAGCACCAAGATGCCGACCCAGACCCCACTCCTTTTCGCTGAATCCCTGCGCGAAAGGCTAGCCATCCAATAAAGCAAGCTCGTCCGGATGGCCACGCTCCTCCGAGCTAGGTGGATACGGATCGTCTCCGTGTGACGATCCGTCTTGATACGGCACGACGTTCGAGCGGGGACTCAAACCACCCTAGCAGGGAGGCACAGCCATGTTGGTTTTGACACGGCGGATCGGTGAAAAGATTGTGATTGATGGAGTGATTTCCATCACAGTGGTGTCGATCAAGGGAGACAGAGCCGGCCTGGGAGTCGATGCGCCCTCATCGATCTGTGTGGACCGTTTGGAAGTTCATCAGCGGCGCCGGGCATCGCGCCTGGGAGGAGAAGTTTCTATGCGAACCGTTCAACAAGGCGACCGCGTGCAAGTGCATTACGTCAGCTGCCAATCCACGCCAAGCAAGTGACAAGCATGCTGGCGCAAGCGCGGGCGGGTAACCGGCCCGGCCGGGTAACCGGCCCGGCCGGGTAACGTTGTAAAAAAAAATAATACACCAGGTGCCAGTGGATTGTCAGCAAGCCATAGAGCGGCCAGAGATATAGATGCTGCCAGCGATGAAACCAGTACCTTCTTTGATGCGGTGACAACCGACCGAAGATGCCGAGGTCAATGTCGGAGTCGTGATCGGTGATGTTGGCGTAGGTGTGGTGGAAAATGTTGTGCTTCCAGTGCCACACGTAGGAACTGCCGCCGATCAAATCCATTGTCATCGCCATCAGTTTGTTGATCCTTCACCTCGGAAAACATCGAACTGCCGGCGGGACGACCTGTGGTTCCGGCAGCCGTGGAGGCCACCCATGCACGTCAGGATTGAACTCCTCCGGCAGTCCGAATCCATCCTCGCCGCCTTACGGAAGGACGGCTGGGAGGTGGCGTTCGGGCAGGATGGCGTCAGTGCCCGCCATCCCGAAGCACCTAATGAGAGCGCTGCCCGTCGCCAACTTCACGCCCTGGGCTTGTTGACCTCCGGGTCGCTGCGCATCACGTTCTGCCACGCCGGCCCGATGGAGGCCGCTGAGCAGGGGTTGTGAGCCACCTTCTGAAACGAAGCGCGGACTGTATACACTTGTCTCCATCGACCCGTGAACGCTTACGTCGGGTCGTCTTCACCGCGGAAAACATCGAACTCGACGTGGGGCCAATCCGAAGCCGGGCCGACGCGCTGATTCGGTCTGGGGACGAGCAGCCGGACGGAAGCGAGGATCGTTTGGAATCGGAACCGGAGACGACATCATGAGACGTGAATTGAAGATCGGCCACCGCGTGCAAACCACACGATGGAACCGCCAGCGGCGTTATCACACCGGCGATACGGGCACGGTAATGCGAACGGTGAAGACCCGCGACGGTGGCCTGCCCTTCTGTTTGGTGGCAATGGATAAAGATCTTCCTGAGGGTGACAGTGTGCTTTTTAATACCGACGAGATCGAGGCCGAGGTGTGACCTCATCCGACTGAGAGAGGTCGCACGGGAAATCGTGAAGAGGGATTGGAGCCAGCATCAATGGTGACAGCAGCATCCAACCAACGTCCCCCCTGTTCAGTCGAGGAGTGTTGCCATGATGGAGCAAGTCGTCCAATCGAGCCCAATGGCTCCGCCGCTTCGTGCTGAGGAACCTGTCCGACGGCCGAAATTCGTGGGCAGCAACAATTTCCAGGTGGAACTGTGCCGGCGGCTTGAAGAATTCTTTCAACATCCCGGCTGGTCGCGGCGCGACTGTTGGCAGATGTACGTGAAGACGGCAATCCTCCTCGCCGTCTTCGCGGCGTCCTATGTGCTGCTGGTTTTCGCGGTCCAGACTTGGTGGCAGGCTGTTCCGCTTGCCGTTCTCCTTGGACTGGCGATTGCGGCCATCGGTTTCAATGTGCAGCACGATGGCGGACATCAGGCCTATTCCGCCCATGCCTGGATCAACAAACTGATGGCGATGACAATGGATTTGATCGGCGGCAGTTCCTACGTGTGGCACTGGAAGCACAACATTTTCCACCACACCTACGTCAACATCACCGATCACGACTCCGACATTGACCTCGGCATCTTCGGTCGGTTGTCACCGCATCAAAGAAGGTACTGGTTTCATCGCTGGCAGCATCTATATCTCTGGCCGCTCTATGGCTTGCTGGCAATCCACTGGCACCTGGTGGATGATTTTTAGTATTTGATTAGCGCATCAGGAAGCTAAGCCCACCCGAACTGGCTTGTAGCTCCCCGCCAAACGGCCGCGGGAGAAGTCGAACCACAGAATTGCTAACCGTTGGCATGGTCGGGTGCAGTGTCGGGCTCGGAACGTCTGCACTCGTCGTGCGGTAGCGGCCGCCATTCAAGTGGCCTCTGGGGAGGTGGCTCGAAGCCGGGCAACAGGGGTTGATCCGGTTGCGATTCGGGCATTGAATCTGGCAAAGGCGGCCCGCACAGCACTGCCTCAAACAATCGGAAGCCGGTCTCTCGGTCGAAGAATCGCGCCAGGTATTCCTCTTGGGGGCCAAGTTGAATGCCACACCCGCCGCAGAAGAATGGCGTGAGGTCTTGCGCGGCTGGTGGCCGGTCAGGAAGGTACGGCCGGAGGATCACCCCGTCACGGCCCATGTACAGCACGGCCGCGTGTGTCGCGTTGAACTCGCACTGAACGCACTCGCCGTCCGACTGCGCGGCGAGGTCGCCTTGCTCTGTCTCGCGAGCGGCCTTCACCGCGTCAGCCCAGGACACTTTCCGAAGGCTGATTTCCTCATTGTCGAGGCTGAAGCGCCAACGTTCCGGAACGGACTTCGCCACCGTCAACCTCCGGGCTGCCTGACTTGTCTTTGGCGTGGCCGACGCCGGTGAGCATAGCACGACCCCGGTCCGTCCAGCAAGCCTGCCCGGCGCTTGATTGGCGTCGCGCCGCGGGGTAGGCGAGAAGGGCGGGTCACGGGGGCAACGCCAGACCTACCGGCGTGCCCCGCAGGAGCTGGCTGAGGAAGTCCAGGGCACAGCGGCCCTGCTGCCAGCACGTCCGCCACACCGACATCAGCACCGACTGCGCTTGCGCCCCTGCCCAGGTCCGGCTGCCGCCCCAGACCTTGCGCAGGATCACGCCGAAGCGGATGGCCAGCTCGGCCCGCCAGTTGGTCGCGTCCAGCCCCGGCTGGCGCAGGAACGTGAACAGGTCGGCGCGATGGGCCCACAGGTGCTGGGCCAGGCGTTCGTTGGCCGCGTTGGTCTTGGGCGGGAAGACCAGGTCGGACAGTTGGTTCTCCAAGCGACCCCGTGCCACGGCCAAACCGTGCCGGCTGATCTCCCCCGCCGCGTGACGATCGCGCAGGTCAAGGCCGGCCCGGAGCAACTCGGCCACCCGGCGCGGGAAACGGACGGCCCCCCGCGTCGCGGCCGCCGCCATCTCATCGGCCCGGCGCAGCAGGTGGTTAAGACATTGCTGGTGCCGGGCGTCCTCGAACTGGTCGTAAGGCGACCACCCGTCGTGGATCATGGTGCCGTGGTAGTCGAGCCCCAGGGTGGCCTCGGCCACGGCGCCGCTGCGGGTCGGGTCGATGACGTAAGCCGTGGCCTCCGGTCCGACCAGGGTGTGCAGCCAGGCAGGGTGCCCACCTACCCGCCAGCCCGTCTCGTCAGGCACCACCCATTCGGACTGGCGCACGATCTGCTGGATGGCCTCGTAGACCGGCTTGCAGCGGGCCGCGGCCCGCAGGACGGTATGGACGCTGCCGCCGCGACTGAGCCGGATACCGAACAGGCTTCCCAGGCAGCGGGTGACCTTGCCGTGGGACAGGCCCCCCTGCTTGTTGAGTTCGACGATGGCGGCCTGGGCATCGGGTCCGAGCTGGGCCGCGGCGGCGCCGAGGGCGTCGGACGTTTGCAAGGGATGGCGCCCCTGAACCCGGCGACGGCAGTGGCGGCACTCGCCGATGTGGATGTTGAACTGCCGATGAATGGGCTTGCGCGGGATCTCGACCTGGAATTGTTGGGCGACCTGGGTTTCGTCGAGCGGCCCGCCGCAGTCGGGGCAAGCGTCGGGCAGCGGCGCCTCGTGGACCTCGTTGATCTGCTCCGGGGAAGGTGGTTGGCGGTGCGCCTTGGTGCCGTAGTCCTTGCCGGCCTTGCGGCCCGGCTTGCGGGGGTTGGGCTTGGGCTCCCCCTTGGCAAAAGGCCCTGCCTGGCGCTTGCCGGCGCGGGCCGCCTCGTCGAGTTGGCGGCGGAGGCGCTCGTTCTCGGCTTGCAGGTCGTGGAGGCGTCGCCGAAGGGCTTGGCAGCCGGCACACGAGACGGGTTGCATACTCCATTATAGGCGAGGCACGAGCGGCCGCTACACTTCCCAGGCCGCCGAGCGGGGATCAGCTTGAGCTGGACGCGCTAAACAAATACGATTTTTACAACGTCATCACGGGACGAATCGGCAAGCTTCGTTTTCCGCGCCCGCGGCGTTGGGAATTGGTGCTCTTTCTCGCCGGCAAGGCACTCTTTTTCACCCTGGCCCTCGCCATTCCGCTCCTGTGTCATCATGTGTGGGTCGTGTTTCTGTTCTTCGGCGGAGTCGAGGTAGTACTGGGGATGACGCTCAGCATCGTCTTTCAGCTGGCTCACGCGGTAGAGGAGGCGGATTTCCCGCTGCCTAAGCGGGACTCGGGCCGCATGGAGAACTCCTGGATGGTCCATCAGGCCCAGACCACGGTGGACTTCTCCCGGCGCAGCCGCGTGATGGGCTGGCTGGTCGGCGGTCTGAACTTTCAGATCGAACATCACCTCTTCCCAAGAATTTGCCACATCAACTATCCGGCAATGGCCAAGATCGTGGAAGAAACCTGCCGGGAATTTGGCGTCCGCTACACAGCACACGCGTCCTTTTGGGCCGGCCTCGCCTCGCATTTCCGCTGGATGCGGCAGATGGGGACGACGAACTCCACTCCATGAGGCGGGTTGTCGTCTGCAACAGCGTAATGGAAAGAGAAGCACGACAAGGCGATCTTCGACTCCTGGCTGGAGGGCCGGTGGCAGGATGGTGACAGCGCGCGGACGAATGCGGCTCGTCAGCCTCCCGCCGCAGCCCTCCTTGCCGCCGCGGCCTCGACTGCCGATCTCAAGTCCGCATCCTTCACCGGCTTCATCAGGAACCGGACGACGTGCGAGGCGGCTAGGGCCGCGGCCTCTGCATCATACCGGCCGGACAACAGGATCACCGGGACCGGCCGCTCGCCGTTGACCTCCGCGGCGGCGGCCAGCCCGTCCAGGCCTGGCATCTCGAAGTCGGTCACGATCAGGTCGGGGCGGAAAATGCAGCAGCTCTCAACTAGCCGGTGTCCGTCTTCAGCGGACCTGACGTCGTAGCCCAGGTAGGTCAGAAATGCTTGCAGGTATTCTCGCGTGTCGCGGTCGTCGTCAGCGACGACAATCTTCAGGCGCCGGTTCATGTTTGCCTCCAGCGTAAACTAGCCGCTGCGCCGGTGAGGACGGTGTTCGGGTTCCGATGCGGCAGTCGCTGCCGGAAGCAAGGTGGCCCAACGTGTGCCGGGAAGTGTCATCCGCGCGGGATGAGGGAGGGGCCGGACGTGACCCTGATGATAATAGTGTACTCAAGTCCCGAGCCGGGGGAAGGGTCTTACTTCACGGTGGGAATGGTTCCCCCAGGCTGGTCACGCGAGGCGAGGTTCTTCGCTACGCAGTTCCTCACGAAGCGCCAGTGCCAGCTCACGCCCGCAAGCACGAACAGATGGAAGAGTTCGTGCGGTCCGACAATCCCGGAGAACACGTTCGGCCAGCGCAGAAACTCCAGAATGACGCCCAGACTGTACGCTGCCGCTCCCCAGGCCATCCCCTCGTCTCTGCCTGACCTCTCCCCCTGGTCGTTCTCCCGGTGAGCACCAAGGCCGCTCACGATGTTCGATGTGCCGGCGGTCATGTTGGTGACGGGTTAGAGCACACCATGCAAGGAGGAAGACAATCATGCCTACGTGTACGAGTGGCGCTGAATTCGTCGTCCACCTGTCGGCCCCGTCTGGCTCTGCCTGGTCCTCACCGCCGCAGTATCGATCGCCTTCGTCCAGAACCAGGGACATAGTGCATCGGACGGTACCTGTCCCTGCACTGCGCCGCCGAGATCGCTGATCTGGTCGCGATGGCGTGCAGATCGGCATGGACAACTTTGTGCTGCGGACGTCTCACCGTCTGATATGTCAACCACTGCGGCGAGAGCGTTCGCATTCCAATCAACCGGGCTCCCGGCGGATTCCGGGCCGTGGACCGCGGTCCGATCCGAAAAGTGAGGAGACGGTTTCGACAGGATTCCTTTCTTCAGAGAAGAGACCCGCTGGGCGGCGTCTGTGTAAGTATGTAACCCCGGAGAAGGATGATAGCCGCATTCCGGCGCGAGCGCAGCAGCCGGACGCGGGATTGCGCGCACAAAACCGCCGTCAATAATCCACGCCCGTAATCGCCTCCCCGCCAGCGTAGGTGGACAGGGCGCGGTAGACGGCGGGCTCAATGGCCTGCGGAATGAAATGGATGCTGCCGTCGCAGAAGAGGAAATTGCAGCCGCCAGGGTGCATGCTGCGGAAACCGCTGACGTAATCGTGGCCGAGCAGGTTGTCGCCGCGCAGGTCGCCGCTGGCGACGGTGGGCGTGGCCGGCCGCCGGTTCATCGGCTCGTCGCGCGGGTTGGGCACCAGGCCGTACTGCGCCGTCACGCCGAACACGGAGCCGTAAAACGGGTGCGCAGGGTCGCCGGCGCCGGCCGCGCCCCAGGACTGATCGATCGGCATCGGCAGGCCGGTGAGGGGGTACACAATGGCCTGGGTCGGGTCGTTGAGGTTGCGGACCAGGTAGAACGAATTGCCGCCGGTAGCCTCGCCGAGGGCGAAGGTGCTGCTCGTGCCGTCGGCGATGTCGGTGAGCCGCACACCGCCGGACGGGCCCGGAGGGGCGACGGCGAAGACGCCGCGTACCTGTGCCGGTGTCCGGTTGGCGTCGCGGACCAGGGCGCCGTTAGCCCCCTTGCAGAAGGCGTAGTCGCAGGACGCGGCGAACGGCGGCAGCGACGTGCTCCACTGTGCCGCCACCGGCGCCAAGTCCATGCTGCCGCTGTCGCGGTTGCTCGGGCAGAAAAACAACTTCACCGGGATGCCGATCACCTGGAAGTTCGATGGCTGAAACCAGGGGTCTTCGAAGTGATAGAGCTTGTACAGGTTTTCCTGCTCCAGGAAAGGTAGCAGGAGCGTGAAGCCAGTCGCTTCGGCGTCGCTGATGTTCGTGTCCGCCGAGATCAAGCCGGGGGGGAAGGAGTGCTGGGCGTCGTGATAGTTGTGCAGGGCGAGGCCGATTTGCTTGAGGTTGTTGAGGCACTTCAGCCGGCTGGCCGCTTCGCGGACTTTCTGTACCGCCGGCAGGAGCAGGCCCAGCAGCACGGCGATGATGCCGAGGACCACCAACAATTCGATCAGTGTGAAGGCCCGTCGGGTTCTGTTCATGACGGATTGACCTCCGGCGTGAGATGAAAGGGATGAACGCCTGTTGAGACAAGAATTGATTTATTATCGTATGCGATAGCGATAGGTTGGGCAAACCCGAAAGGACGGTGCCGCGATGAATTACACCCGGCGAACCGCCTGGTCCTGCTGGCCGGCTGACGGGCGTTCGCTGCCCCATGAGGGCAAGAGCGCGGCGGGACTGGAAGGCCTGCTGCGCGATGCCGATGCGGTCGTGCCGTCTCAGGGCGCGTTCGGCCTGCGCCTGCTGGGGCCGGCGGCGCGCTCAGCGGTGCCGTCGCTAGCGTGTCAATCCTCGCGGCGAGAGCGTTCAGGGTCCGAGGTTATTCCCACTTGTTTTCAGCCGCTTCCTCTTCGCCGTTGCGCCGCTGAGAGGCTCGAATCTGCTCGCGCACCGACTCCAGCGTCAGGCCGCTGAACTGGGTACTGTAGCTATGCCAGCGAAACCTCTCGATGTTGAAGCACCCTTCCCCACGAGGGTATGCGTGATAACCGAGGCCGACGCGGACGATGTCGAAGCCATTCACATCCTGCTGCGCGAGCTGCACTGGCCCTTCTAATTTTGCTTTCAAGTGGCTGCCCGTCACTTCATACACACGATAGCTCGCGTAAATCTCATGTCGGAACGGATGGTCCACGGATCGCTTGCGTGCGAAGTCGTTCTCCAAGTCCGGCGCCCCCAGGAACGGCTGGTACATGCGCGGAATCAGATAACGCAGCGGATCGGTGAAAGCGTAACGGACATGCGTGAAATGGATCTCCCCCCGGTCGCGCCAGGCGACCTCCGCCTGGTGGACGTACTTATGACGGTGAACGTAGCCCTTGTCCGGCGTGTAGTCGAAATCGACGTCGAGAAAGTACACCGGACGGGTGCTGCGCCGCGCCAGCAATTCCTCGATCTGGGCCGGTTGGTCCACGACGCGGCGGGGATCGGGGATGCCGGTGTTTTGCGTCCAGTAAACCTCGATGTGGTTGCCACTGTGCCATTTGATCTCTTCGCCGTGGATGACGTTCGTCACCACGGCGGAGTCCTTGGGCACGTTGCGGACGAACCAATCGGCGACGACGTCGATACCTCGGTAGGCCGTATGGTTGACCCGGTAAGCACCATAAATATTCAGCGCCTGGTCCAGGCCGATCAGGACCAGGAGGCAGGCCAGCGCACGACGCACCCGGACCAGATTGGGGAGAGCCTTCAGCCGCAGCCACAGCGATTCCACGGCTTCGGCCAAAATGATCGCCGCGGGAGGCATGGCGTACAGAAAATGGACGTGCTCCGTGAAGACGCGCAGGATCGGCGCGTACATCAGAACAAACCAGCAGCCCAGGAAGAGATTGCGGCTCATCCCCAGAGCGGCGATGCCCAGGCATAGCGCCAACCCGAGGTAATCCTGATAACGCGGTTGCAGCGCCAGCAGGACAATCATCGCCAATATCCAGCACGGGATGGCCAATCGTTGCACGGCGGCTTCGATCCGGCCAAACCAATCCGGGCGCGGCCTGTCCCCATCTCCCCAACCGTCGCGCCTGCGCATCAAGGCTTCCAGGCCGGCGCACAGCCATAGCGAGGGCGGAAACAACGGCAGAAAATGCCAACAGGCATGCCAGTGCAATCCGACGCTCCCCAGTTGCGACGACAGCGATCCCAGCCGGTAAACAGGCCGCAGCGGCAACTGGGGCAAGAAGAAGAAATGGACGAGCGCGGTGGGGAACAGGGCGTGCAGAAAACCGAGCGCCGCTGCTCCCATGATCCAGGTCGGCCGCCGCGTCCGCCGCAATTCGAGGAAGAAGAGCAGTAGAGCGTTCAAGCCGAAGAATTCACGTACCCACGGACCCAGCAACAAGAGCAGGAGCAAAACCGCCGCGCACAGGACGCGGCGCCTACCCTCAATCAGGTTCCAGTAACACAAAAGGGACAGACAGAAGAGCAGCGGCACAAGGACCTGAACGCCCGCCACGCACACCCAGACGCTGCCGACCAGCGGCGGCGAGGCCAGTACCAGCAGTACAACGCCCAGGGCTGTCAGATCGTGGCGGACGAAGCGGCGGGCAACGTGGAACAGACACACGGCCAGCGCGCCGAGGATGGCCCCGACCGCGAGAAGTATCGGTAGCGGCAGGTAACTCGGCGTGGCAAAAAACACGCTCACCAGGCAGATCCACAAATCCGACAAGGGGCGATAGCCGGCCGCCCCCCTGCCGAGAAAACTAGCCTTGACACAGTCGGACCCAAGAGTGCCCAGTGGGTCTTGCGCGAAACGGTCCTTCATCACATCCCAGCCGGCCGTTTCGTTGCTGCTACGTGGGTGGAACAACGAACTGCTGTCGTTCCAGACCGCAAAGGAAGAGTAGCGGTAAAAGGCAAACCCCAGCATCACAAAGAGGAACAATGTCAGGAGCCGGCAACGGCGGCGGGTCGGCGAACAGACTTCCTGCATGCAACAATTCCTCGGGACACGACCGAGCCTTTCCACCTTGCCGGGCCGAAGCGCTCCAGGTCTTGGTCCGACTCGGTCCGGAAAGTAAGCGGCTCAACACCGGGCCATCATGGTGTCCTCCGCGCCAAACTGTGTCAAGTCAACTCACGGGGAGAAGGACGTTCCGGGTTGACCCTGGCGAGGCGAAGTGGCGAAACATTATGCTCTGGCTCAGGATGGGCATTAGGATTGCTCGCTTCTGCCCTTCGATAGTCGATCTCAGCGCCACAGCAGGGCGTCGCGCCAGAACTGGAAGTAGTAGGAAGCGCCCCAGCGCCAGATCTGTAGTTTGCGCTCGCCGCCGATGCGGGCCGGTTCGTCTCCCGGAATCTCCGCGATCCGCAGGCGTCGCCGAGCGGCCCGCGCCGACAGGAGCGGCTCCCAGCTGATGCGGCAGCCGAACAGTTGTTCCGGCGTCTTGTGCCAGCAATCTCGATCAAGCTCTAAATCGTATATTAATTGTTTGCGATAAGCTCGGTAGATGACCATGACGTCGGTATAGCGGCCGCCGTGTAGCAGATTGACCGTCCGCGTGAACAGCCAGTTGCCGAATGCGGTCAGCCAATCGTCGTCCGCGCTCCGGGCCGGTTCCAGGTAGCGCGAGGCGATGACCATGTCGTAGCCCTCATTCATCTTGGCGATGAGCTGAGGGATCAATTCCGGGACGCTGTTGCCATCGGGACTGAACGTCAGCAGGATGTCGCCTTCAATCAGCGGCAACACCTCGTTATACGCTTGCCGGATGCCCAGCTGCGATTGGACGTGGACGAAATAGCCGTTGTCGCGCGCCCACTCGATGGTCCCGTCGGTGGAGCCGCCATCGAGGATGATGATTTGATCGACCCACTCGCGCTGGATGAGCGGCATGATGGCCTTCATGCCGACGATCTCGTTGAGGGTAGGAACCAGCAGAGTGACGGTGGTGGGCCGCGTACCCTTCGCGAGCGGGGCTGTCGGCCGGGAGGATGCCGCGGCGGACGGGATGGGGAGGACATTCATGGCGCCGACTTCCTCCGGGGATGGGATGGGGCGGGAGGACCGAGTCGCCGTTATTTCCACTTCCCCCTCCGTTGTCAAGGCGACTTCGCGGCGTTGAGTTGGTTGCGGCTGTCGGGGGCGGGTCACATCGCGAAGGCGTTACGTGAGAACCTTTACCACATCCCCAGTCTCCTCACCAGCTTAGGCATCTTGAGTATTTGAGACGCCCCAGCCATCCCGCTTTTGTTGCAATTATCCGGTTGGGCGAGAGATCGCGGAGCGGGCGTCTCCGAGCGGGACTTGACTCTCACACTGGTAACTTGTTGGTAATACGCCAGGCCGCTCACGCTCCACTCCGGCCGCGGATTCCCGGATCGGCACGACCACCTCCTGACCACCTTTCCGCTCAAAAAAAACTCTCTTTTTTGTCTCTTATGGCCTTGCGTTTCGCGGGGAAACGAGGCTCAGTGTCCACACGGGTTGACCGTTTCCACACCCCAGAAAGGAGAACCCGGTGGAACTCAACATCCTCAACGAAGTGGCGGCGTTGCAACGCCTGACCATCGGCCAACTGCGCCAACGCTTCGCCGAAGTCTTCGGCGAAGCCACGCCCGCCAGCAACCGCACCTGGCTCGTCAAACGCATCGCCTGGCGACTCCAGGCCATCGCCGAAGGCGATCTGTCCGAACGCGCCCGCCGACGCGCCGCCGAACTGGCCCAGGACGCCGACCTCCGACTCAATCCCCCACGCAGCAAGACCACGCCCGCCGCAGCGCCCGAGTCCGTCAGCGTCCCGACGCCCATCGATTCACGACTGCCGCCGCCAGGCACCATCCTGACCCGACCCTACAAGGGGCAGCAACTGCACGTCCAAGTGCTCCACGACGGCTTCGCCTACGCCGGCAATGTTTATCCCTCGCTCAGCGCCGTGGCCAAGGTCATCACCGGCACCCACACCAACGGCTTCCTCTTCTTCCGAAACACCCTCAACCACCACAAGGAGACCGCATGAACCAGCACGCCAAGAAGTCTGCGACCACCCTGCCCCTGGTGCGCTGCGCCATTTACACGCGCAAGTCCACCGAAGAAGGACTGGAGCAAGAATTCAACTCACTGGACGCCCAACGCGAGTCCGCCGAAGCTTTCATCCGCAGCCAGGCCAACGAAGGCTGGACCTGCCTGCCGGAACGCTACGACGACGGCGGCTTCACGGGAGGAAACATGGAACGACCGGCGCTCCAGCGTCTGCTCACCGATATCCAGGCCGGCAAAATCGACCTGGTTTGCATTTACAAAGTCGACCGGCTCAGCCGCTCCCTACTCGACTTCGCCCGGATGATGGAGACCTTCGAGCAGCATGGCGTCTCCTTCGTGTCCATCACCCAACAGTTCTCGAGTGCGACCTCGATGGGCCGACTGGTGCTCAACGTGCTCTTGTCCTTCGCCCAGTTCGAGCGTGAGATCATCGCCGAACGCACCCGCGACAAGGTCGCCGCCACCCGGCGAAAGGGCAAGTGGGCCGGAGGCACACCGCTGTTGGGCTTCGACCTCGACCCGCGCGGCGGACGACTGCTCGTCAACGAAGACGAAGCCCAGCGTGTCCGCGTCATCTTCGCGTTGTACCTGGAGCATCAGGCCTTGCTCCCCGTCGTGCTGGAATTGGAGCGCCGCGGCTGGGTGGGCAAGCGTTGGCAGACGCGCAAGGGCCGCACACGCGGTGGCCGACCCTTCACCAAGACCAGCCTGTATCGCCTTCTGACCAACGTGGTCTATGCCGGCAAGGTGCGCTACAAGGACGAGGTCCACGACGGCGAGCAGACCGCCCTCATCGACGCCGACACCTTCGGACGCGTGCAGGCACTCTTGCGTTGCCACGGTCCGGACATCGGCCCGCCGAGCAGCAACGGCTTCTCCTCCTTGCTCAAGGGCCTGTTGCGTTGTCTGCCCTGCGACTGCGCCATGACCCCGGCGCATTCTACGCGCAAGGGCCATCAGCGTTACCGCTACTACACCTGCGTCAACGCCCAGAAGCGTGGCTGGCAGTGCTGTCCGTCGAAGTCCATCCCGGCAGCGCAGATCGAACAACTGGTGATCGGACAGATCCAGCAGATGGGCCGGGATCCCCAGGTCTTGCACAACGTGTTGGCCCAAGTCCGCCAGCAGGACGAGGCGCGTCTGGCCGAAATGGAAGGCGAACGCGTCGCCCTGGAGCGTGATCTGCTGCGTGGGCAAGGGGAAGTACGCCGCTTACTGGCCGAGGTCGGCACCGGCCCGTCCAACGGTCGAATGATCTCGCGTTTGGCGGAATTGCAGGAGCGTGTCGGCCAGATCGAACAGCGGATGGCGCGACTGCGTTCGCAGAGGGAGGCGGTGCAGCAGGAACGTCTGAATGAGGCCGCGGCCACGCAGGCGTTGGCGGGACTGGACCCGGCCTGGGGCACCATGACACCCCAGGAACAGGCGCGTGTCGTCGGCTTGCTGGTGTCGCGGGTGGACTACGACGGGGCACGAGGCAAGGTGGCGATCACCTTCCATCCCCTGGGTCTGAAAACGCTGGCCGGCGATAGGATCGGCCACCACAGCGAGGAGCACAGCGCATGAGTACCACATTGACCATCGAGGTGCCGGTACATTTTCACCGCACCGGCCACGGTAGCCGCAAGGAACTGAACTCCGGCGTCGAGGCGCCAACGCTACCGCCCGGTCGCGTGCCACGCGTGTCCCGGCTGATGGCGCTGGCCCTACGATTCGACGAACTGGTCCGCACCGGGCAGGTCGCCAGCTACAGCGCGTTGGCCTCGCTGGGTCACGTCACGCGGGCGCGGGTCAGCCAGATTCTGAACTTGCTGTATTTAGCGCCGGACCTTCAGGAAGCGCTGCTCTTTCTGCCGCTGACGGTGCGTGGCCGCGATCCTATCATCCTGTCCGACCTGATGCCCATCGCCGCCGCCTTCGACTGGCGCAAGCAACGTCGCCTGTGGCGGCAACTCTTGCCGACATGAATCCTCTCCACCCGTCCAAGCCTCCACGGTTGGCCGACGGATCGCCCACGTTGGCCCACGTCGCGTCCGGGCCGCCCTTTGCGATGTGACTCCCGAAACGACACGAGGCCCCGACAGGCGCGGGGCCTCGCCGACCACACCTACTTCGGTTCGGTGCTACACGTTCTCGCGCAGGGTGAACTTACCCCGTTCGCTCTTGCGGAAGCGTGCCCTCTCGCCTTTGCTCTGGAGCTCACGAAGTATGGCGGAGTAAAGGGTGCCTGCAGGTGTGCGTCCCTTGGGACTGCTCCAGTAACCCTTCGCCGCCATCGCCGTGATGAGTTCCGGACAGCTCATGGACTGTCCCGTATCACCCAGAACTTTTGCCGCGGCGTCCAGGGCGCTGAGCTTGTCCGCCGGCGCGGCCGACTCCGGGGAGGGCGCCAGCGTTGCCGTCGTCTCCTCTGCGGATACCGTCGGCGTGGCGCCTCCCGACGAATCCGCCGCCGGGTCCGCCGGCGCCTCCGCGGCCTCAGCGGGCGGTAGTGGCTCGGCCGGCGCCGGCCCCGCATCCGCGAGGACGGCTTCGGCCGGCGCGGGCCCATCGGTCGCGGAGTTCTCGATCTCGGCCGACTTAGGTCGGCGGCCCCTGGGGGTCGTGCGCAGTGAAGCGTGGTTGGTGTTCTTCTTGGCGGCCATGAGGCATCTCCTGGATTGTCTGTCCGGAGGGGACGCCGCGACCGTCGCGCCGTCCCCTCCGGACAGGACAGTTACCGCAGGTGCGAAGACAGATCAAGCTAATAAAGACAGAATTTATCTTTTATACTGCGATGGCACCTCGAGCCGATGCCGCGGCCGAAATAAGTCTGAGGGAGGTGGAACGCCGCCGAAGTCCTCGCTGCCATCCGCGCAGTGGCAACCTCATGGCCAACTTCTGCGGATCCCGTTGCTCCAACCGCCGCTCTCGACGAACCCGATCACCAAGCGACACATTGCGTTCTCGCCCAACCACGCCGCCACCGCCACGGCCAGCACCAGATCATCGTGTATCCCCTCCCGCCAGGAAACCCACTCCTGCTTCGCCGCCGTCGTCTTTACCTGGAACGCCGCCAATTCCCGCGCCAACGTCGCGGCTTCCACCAAAGCAGGTGCAATACGCAGACGCCGCGACTGTAACAGGACTTGAAGCGTTGCCGCCAACTCCTCCCGTGATGCCAGCCAACCGCCCCGCTCATCCGAGCCCGACGACCGGCCCGACGTGACGAGGAAGGGTACAACGCTTGCTCCCACCTGCGCCTTCCGCAGCATGTTTACAACAGGTCGGCCCACACCCGTGTAATCCACGACCAGCCGGCTACGACGGAGCGACGGCACGGCGAAGACTTTCGCCAAGCGTGCGAAGACCTCGGGATAAGGCGTCGCCGGAGGCCAACGCTCCAGATGCCGCACTGCATACTGACGCACGCGGCGCCTCGGGTCGTCGGGGTTCGGCACTTCCGTGCGCTCCAAGAGGGACAAGGCCGTATACTCGTCATGCCTGCCCAGGTCCAGACCACCAATGATGACGGACTCGCGGTCGCTCATAGGAAATCACCCTTTCGAGCGCGTCCCAGGCCGAACCGACCGACACGCTGGGAATCCGTCTCGCTCGCGGTTCTACATTCCGACAACCATGAGCCGGCTGCGATCGGCACCACCGCGGACGCCTCCGACGGTGGCACGCGCTCCCACCACCAACACGATAAGGCGACCGCCAGGACGAGATCATCGTGCTGTCCTTCACGCCAGGCGCCGAATAGCTCGTTGGCCGACGCCGTGATCTTCACCTGGAACTGTTGGAGCTCGCGGACCAGCGTCGCGGCCTCGGGCAGCGAGCGGGCGATCTGCAAACGCCGACCTTGCAGCACGACTTGCAGAGCTGTGATCAGCTCTTTCTTCGGCACGTGGTAGGAGCCGTCCTCGGCACGGGTGACGGCCTTACCGCCGGTGATCGTCACGGGGATGACACCGCTGGCCGACTGCCGGAGCATGTCCACGACAGCACGCCCCACGCCCGTCTGGTCCACCACCAACGGCGCCTGAAGCAACGGCTCACGCATGCGCAAGCCCGCGACGGCCGGCACGATGTCGGTATAGGCTGTGCCCAGCGGAAAGCGCCGCAGGTATCGCAAGGCATAGTCCGGCTTTGCCGAGGCCTCTACCGGCTCCCGGCGTTGCAGCACGGCCAAGGCCGTGAAGTCGCTGGTTTGCCCCAGGTCCAAGCCGATGAGGTAGGTGGACGGCATACCAGACTCTCCCCTCAAGGGCCCTGCCAGGGCCGGGCTATCGGTGCCTTGCTTCGTTACCCGAACAGCGGCTGGATCTCATCAGTCAAGGCCGCCTGAATGTCGGCCGAGGAGAACACCGCGTCGATGGTGTCCTCGAAGCTGCACAGGTACTCTTGCCGATACCAACGCTCGCCCAACGCCCGACGCTCCTCGGCCAAAAACGCGGACGTGATCCGCGGGCATTGCTCCGCGGTGATCTTGACCCGCTGAAGGTCGCCCCCGCCGTGCCATTCGTCGAAGAACCAGCCGCGCTTGCCGAACGGCGTCGACAACGCCAGCAGGCGGCCCCGCGACACGGCCAGCATGGGCCGCACCGCCCGGTATAACGCGTCGTCCACACGGCTCGCCTCGTCGATTAACAGCAGGGACACCGACGAGTAAACGCGAATCTTGCCTTCGGAGGCGGGCAGGCCCACGATCCGGCTGCCGTTGTCCAAGTGCATCTGCAGGCTGGTCTCACGTGTCTTGGCCGGCAGCAGGAAGTAATCCTCGTCCTTGCCGGCTTCCGCCACGCGCTTCTCGTAGAGCGACTGCACCCGCCCGGCCACGTTCAGCGGACAGCTCAAGGCCTCGTGCAACTCCTTGATCCGCCGTACGAACTCACTGGATTGCCGCTCCGAAGGGGTCAGGATCAACACCAGTGCGGGTGCTTCCACCAGCGCCGTCCGCAGAGCCAGCGCCGACGCCACCAGGGTTTTACCCACCTGGCGGGAACAGAGGAGTAGGATCTGGGACTTCGGCGTTCGCAGCACGTTGGTCTGCCAGCGGTCCGGGGTTACTCCCGCTCGCTTGAGGATCAGCTCCGGGTAAGGCCAGAGTTTGTCCAGGGTCGTCAGCCGCCCCCGCGTCGCCCGCCAGGCCAACTGGCAAGCCCAGCCGGGCAAAGGCGGTGCGGAGGACGGAGTTGATGTCGTTGTCGCTGGCATGCCATTGCTCCTTGCCGTCGGGGGTCGTGGGGGCGATCTTCACGGCCGCGAACGCCCCCAGCAGTTTACAACGCAGTTCGATGCAGCGTTCCACGCCCCGGAGGAACTCCGGGTTGCCGTCGCGCTGTTCCTTGCGAACTCCCGCTTTGAGGCGGGCGTCATCCGCCGCACCCTCGCCCCCCTGGGTCCGCTCCTGGGTGGTAACCTCGCGGGCCTCACCGGAGCGCTGCCAGGCCTCCCAGTAGGTCCGCTCCAGCTCGTCCACCTTGGCTAGCTCGGCGGCCTTCTTGGCGTGGAAATCGGCCAGCGCCGACTCCTGCCAGCGTCGCTGGAGGGTCTTCAAGTCATAGCCGATCTGTTGCCGGCTGACGTTCAGTCGCTGGGCGATCTCCGCCTGCGTTAGGCCGCGCAGGTAGAGGGCGGCTGTCTCACGGAGGTCGCATTCGCGTTGGACCGGCGCTCGCGTCTTCGCTGCCATGACCTCCTCCCGGCTAACACTCCCTCGCCGTGAGACGCTCCGCCTTGCGGCCGGTGAAGTTCCGCCAGCGCTGGACGATCACGTCACAATAAGGACGGTCGATCTCGACCAGGAAGGCCCGGCGGCCGGTCTGTTCGGCGGCGATGAGGGTACTGCCCGACCCCCCAAACGGATCGAGCACATGCTCGCCTGGCCGCGAGGAATACTGCAGGGCTCGCGCGGCCAGCTCGACAGGCTTCTCGGTCAAGTGCACCATGCCCTGCGGGTTGACTTTCTTGACCGACCAGACGTCGGCTACGTTATTCGGTCCGAAGAACTGGTGCGCCGCCCCCTCGCGCCAGCCGTAAAAACACCATTCATGATTGCCCATGTAATCTTTCCGCGTCAGCACGGGATGTTCTTTGACCCAGATAATTGCCTGGCTGAAATAAAGCCCGCAGGCCTTGAGCGCGGAGGGATAGTTGGCACAGTTGGCGTACCCGCCCCAGATATAGAAGCCTCGTCCCGGGACGAGCACGCGGGCAAGGTTGCCGAACCAGTTCTTGAGTAACTGCTCGAACTGCTCGTCGCAAACAAAGTCGTTGATAAGCGGCCGGTCCTTGGCCCGTAACTTGCGGTGCGTCGGCTTGCTCTTGTGAGGGTGTCGGGCCACGTCCATCTTCTGATGATGCGTCACGGACTCGAACGAGCTGAGGCCGGCGGCGATGGCGTTATTGCTGCGTGGCTCGACGCGCACGTTGTAGGGCGGATCGGTGTTCACCAGGTGAATGCCTTTACCATCGAGCAAGCGGTCCAGATCCTCGGCCACGCCAGCATCGCCACACAGCAAGCGATGATCCCCCAGAATCCACAGGTCTCCCGGAGAGGTAAGCGGCTCATCGGGCGGCTCGGGGAGCTCATCCGGATCGGTACGGCCGACTTTTAGGTGCCCCATCGAAGTGCCTAAATCCGCCAACATCTGGTCCAGAACGGGGTCGTGGGTCTTGATCTCGCGTAACAGCTTATCGAGCGCTTCGCGGTCCCATTCGGCCAGTTCGGCGGTTCGGTTGTCGGCGATGCTGAAGCCTGCGGCGGTCGTGGGGTCTTCGTCGACGTAGACGGCGGCCAGATGGGACCAGCTCAATGCCCGAGCGGCTTGCAGGGTGCCGTTGCCCGCCTCGATGGTGCCGGTGCGTCGATTCACCACGACCGGCTTGCGTTGGCCGTAGACGCGGAGACTGGCCTTGAGCGCCTCCAGGTTCGCCTCGGGATGGCGTCGGGCGTTGGCGGGGTCGAGGAGCAGCTCGGCGCACGGCACGGCCAGAGGCCGAAGCTGCTCGGCGATATAGCTGAGGTCCGACGTCGCCGCTTCTCCGTTTACGGAACGGGACGCGAGCCGCGGACCTGGGGCGTCGCGTCCGGAGGAGAGTCCATCTTCTCGATGTGCGTCTGCCATGGTTGCTTCTCGGCTCCTGAGCACTAGATACGGTTAACTAGAATTAATCGTACATAGGAGTTCTTGCCGAGTCCATGCGTTTCAATGTACACTAACCGTACATTAACCGTATATTCGGAAAGGAGGCGGCTTATGAGACGCCATCAGCACCACAAGACCGCCGAGTGCTTCGATTTCCACTGGCGGCGACGGGAAAAAGGGCCAGGCTTCCGGTGGGAACAAGACCCGGCGGGCCGCCGTTTACTCGTGGGCCCGCCCGACGAGAGCTTGCGCGAATACGAGCCGCTCGCGGAGGAAACCGGACTCTTCCTTAACTTTGCCCGCCTGCAAGGCAGCCCCAAGGCGTTTCTCAGGTTCGCCAACCGCTACGGCCGCCTGGGCACCTATTACGCCTATGGCCCCGAGCACGGCGAACCGCTCGACGAGTGGCAACGCCATCACCGCTGGATGCGATTCCTCGTGGAGTTGCGCACCATGTGCCTTGAGGATCGGCCTGAGCTGGGCAAGATCGTCGAATGGCAAGGAGACGAGATCATCTATCGCTTTCCCAAGATTGGGATCGGGGCTACCGAGTTCTGGCGTCATCGGGGCCAGCTTCGCCAAAGCCCTCGAAACAAGAAGGGACAGCCGCTGTTTCATGCCGGCGATTTACAAGGACCGGCCCTTTGGTTCCTCGCGCATGCCCTCGAGGACTGGCTGAGGGAACTGGAGGGTTACGGAAAGCCGATTGCCCCCCGGATGGTCTGGTCGGAGGACGCGTGTCGGCCGCAGTTCGTCTTTGCTCCCAGCAGTCTCCTTGGCGCCATGGTTTGTCAATTTGCCGTGGCACTTCACGGGGCCTGGCCGTTCAAGGAGTGCGCGTACTGTCACCGGTTCTTCCGCCTGGCACCGGGTGTCAACCGGGCCAATCGGCTCACCTGCTCGCAGACCTGCAAGCAGTACCTGCACAATAGCCGTGTTGTCCGCGCCCGGGAGTTGTATGACGAAGGCTGGACGGTCCGGCGGATCGTCAAGGAGTTACGGGTCAAGCCGCAAGGCGACAAGTCGAGCGTCGCCGTCGTACAATCCTGGATCTGCAGGAAGTAACTCTGTCTCGTTGCGTTGCGACGGGATGTGGAGGATCGAAGTAGACATGTGTACCATATGAGCGATTCCCCTTGTGCCAGGATTCGTCGGGGCAATCGTGGGGCAAACCTGGGTTCCATGCCGCTATTCGCGTCTGAACGGAGCCCTCTTCGGGGGCAGCGCCGCTAACACCCTGGCGCTAACAGGGAGGGAGGGCTGACGTTGGCCGAACTTGCTGGGGAGAAAAGTCGGAGGGGAGAACTCATCCGATTTGCCTCCAAAGTCTTGGGGCAGAAGATCGGTGATCTCTCGCTCGAAACCGTCTATGCAGAGGGTCCGAGAGTTATCGGCCGGAACGGAGCAGAGTGTCGCGGGGACAGGCGTCTCGGGCACGGGTGGTTTCCGCTCTCGCGAGGGGAGAAGAGAGAGTGTGATCGGCGGCGAAAGGGTGTGGAATATCGCGGGAAAGGGCGTGGAAACACCTGACGCCGGGAGTTTACACTCTCGGCGTCGGGTGTCAACTGGCGGGTTGGGCAGATTCGCTGCCGATCGTCAGGCTCCCCGAACGTGATACTTATCTAACTCCTCGGAAAAGATCTCTAGCTACAAGCGTTCTCCGTTATTAAGTAATCTCCTCTCATCCGGTAGTGTCCTAGCGTTGCTTGGATGACGGGTGGTCAGACCCACCTCCCTCTCGACAGAGCGACGCTCTCTTTAGTGAGCCCGTTAAACCGGTCACGTTCCCTGCATTGGTTCCCACTCTTCACCGATCTCGCAGGGCCGGAACTCTCCCAGGAGATCTCGCACGGAACAACCGCGACTGTTTCGTGCCGCCGTCGGAAAGTGCTGCGAATTATTGCCATTTTATTCCGCGACTTCTTGTTCTTTTCACATATACCTGGTGTTTTGCAAACCTTAGACATCTATTGCTGAACACGTCGAAACTTGTACACTAGCTGGGGAGGAGCGCCGAAGGAGGCGGCTATGGCCGGCATCATCGACTACCCGCAGGTCGTCCAAGAGGCCCTCCGCGACTTCGGAGACCTGTTCCCTAACGAACCCCAACGGCGGCACTTCGCCGACTATCTCACCGG
>DATBGU010000223.1:0-17692 GCA_036557825.1 Gemmataceae bacterium | reverse complement strand
CCACTGGCGACGATCTTCGAGTACGCGGATCGGCGGACAAGACGGTGGGAGGACTTCCACACGGGCGGCCTGGTGTTTTTGAGCATCTGGGCGGCGCTGGCGCTGCTTTTGTGTCTGCCGTGGATCGTGCGACAGGCGCGGCGGTTCCGTCCGCCGGAGCGCGTGACGGTGGCGGAGTGACATCATCCGGGGGCGGCCACGAGGCATGGAACATCGGCGCGAGCATCTGAAGGAAGGCGAGCGTGCCGGCCAGCGCTACGCCTTGAGTCTGCCGCGACAGACGCCGCGCGGGGCGACGGGCGCCGCGATGGGCCAGCGGGCCGGCAGTTCGCTGGAGTTCAAGGACTATCGCGATTACCAGCCCGGCGACGATCTGCGGCACATCGACTGGAACGCCTTCGCGCGCAGCGATCAACTTTCCGTGAAAGTGTTTCGCGAGGAAATCACGCCGCACGTAGATGTCGCGCTGGACGCCTCGCGGTCGATGGCTTTAGAGGGCACGGCCAAGGAACGGGCCACACTCGCTCTGTCGGCACTGCTGGTAACAGCGGCGGCCAACGCCGGTTTCGGCCACGCCGTTTGCCTCATGGACAGCGATTTTCGTCCGGTCCCGAACGGTAATGCTCCGCCCTCGCTATGGGGTGATTTCGAGCTGAACCATCGCGGTAGTCCGGCGTCAGTGCTGGCAAGCGGTGCGCCGCCGTGGCGGCCGCGCGGCGTGCGCGTGCTGGTCAGCGATTTGTTGTGGGTCGGGGAGCCGTTGCTCGCTTTGAAGCAATTCACGGACGGCGCTTCCGCTGCCGTGGTAATCCAACTGCTCGCCGAGTCCGACGCGAATCCTCCGGAGGACGGCGCTTTGCGCTTGGTGGACTCGGAAACGGATCAGATCCGAGAGATCCACGTCGATGGGAAGATCGTCCAGCGTTACCGCGAGGGGCTGGCCCGTCATCAGCAGAACTGGCACCGGGCCTGCCGCCAATGTGGAGCGATCTTCACCACGCTTCTCGCCGAGCCGCTGCTGCGCGAGTGGAAACTCGATGAGTTGGTCGCGGCGGAGTTCCTGCGCGTGATGTGACAACTCGAACATAACAAACCACACAGGCACAGAAACACAGAGAAGAAAAAAAGCCTATTGGTCGGTCTGATCTAGGACTTTATTTCTCTCTTTTGTCTTCTCCGTGGTTAGTTCTTCTCGTCCTCCAGCGCGATGCCGACCTGACCGACACGAGGCAGCAATTGGCGGCGACACTCCGGGCAGGCGACCGCGCCCCAGGCGCGCAGGATTGCCATGCGATCCGGCGCTTTCCACTTCTCGACCTGCAGCAACGCCGGCAGAAACTCACTGAAAACGTAACGGAACCAGCGCTCCATGCGCAGGGCCAGCATGTCGAGCGGGCCGGTCGAGCGGAAACGATGCTCGCCGATCACCAGATCGTTGTAGCGCCAGCGCGCGTTCACCTCGACGACGCGCGGGGTCTCGGTGAAAAGCACGCCTTGCAGCAGCACGCCGCGGACACAGAACAGGATGTGCGCCGGCCTCGGATCGGTGACGCCCGGCGCGGCGACTTGCCATTCCGGCTCGTTCTGCCACAAAAGCAGGTCGGGAAAGCGCCCCAGCAGATCCGCCTGCTTGGGATCGGCGGCGAGGTCGAAGACGGTCAGCGGATCGCCGCAGCGGTCCCAGGGGCGCGTCGGCCGCAGCGACCACAGCAGGCGCAACGCGGCGAGGTTGACTACGTTGTCCGTGCCGAGCAGCACCCCGAGCGACGGGGCCGTTTGGCCGGCGTCGAGCAGATTGCGCACCTCGAAACCGGCCTCGAAGGCGCGATCGCACAACAGTACGCGCAGGCGAATGCGATCGCCGATCGTCCACCAGCTGCTTTGCCAGCCGGCCAGCAGGTGCTCGGCGAATTGCAGTGACAGCCGTCCCTCGAAACAGCGCGCCAGCAGTTCGACGACCAGTGGCACCGGATCGGCGCCGCGCGCGACGGCGTCCTCGACCATGAGCCGGCGCAGGGCGGCGAGATGGCCGGGCGGAGCCATGCCCATTTGCAAAGCGTTTTCGGTGCGTTTGACCAGATCGAGCAGCAGCGGATCGCGCAGCGGCGCGTAGCCGTCCTCGCCGCTGAAGAGGGCCAGGCCAGCCAGGAAAGCAGAGTCCTCGACGCGATAGCCGTCCGCGTGCAGGCGCGGGGCCAGCAGCGTCCAGGCGTAATTGCGCGCACGGCCTCCCGCCGGCACGCGCGGCCGCCACGCGCGCCGCGTCAGCAGATGGACCCCCAGCGCGATCGCCAAGAAGAGGAGGACCGGCACCAGCGGTGGGATGCCCAGGAGGGTAGGTGCGAACGCCCACGCCACGGCCAACAGCACGAGCGGGCCGACGAACACGAACATGGCTCCGCGGCGCGTCCACAGTTGTCCGCGCTCGCGGCCACGGTAGAGACATGCTTGCGGCGTCACGATCTCCAGCGACGTAAGCAGATGGTCCTCGGACACTTCAACGCGATAGCCGCCGGCGGAGAGCCGGCCGCGATACGCATTGAGCCGTAACGGCGGCACCTCGCGCGGCACCGGCACCAAACCGTAACACCACGGGCAGCAAGCGGCGTGCGCGTCGGCGGCTTCTTCGAACAGATCGCGCCGCGCTTCCTCATCGGCGATGCCGCGCATCAACAACAAGCGGTGATATCGCCGTGGTCCCTCATCGGGATCGAGTCGCTGCGCCAGCGTTCGGGCGCGTTCAAGCAGATCCAGCTCTTGCCGCTCGCGGTACGACTCGACCCACTCCTCGATCAGCGGCCACGGCTCGCGCACGCGGCGGCCGTCGAGGACAAGCCGATGCTCGTTCCACAGATGCTCGATCATTTCGGGCCGGCGCAGCTGCGTCGCGCAGCGCGGGCAACTCATGCGGAGCAGATCTTCCAACCCCTCGCACATCGCCTCGACAATGGTGCTTTTGCCGGCGCGCAGCTCGAAGCGGCGCAGCCGTTCGATGGACTTGGCTTTGCCCAGGCCGCTGACTAGTGTTTGCAGCAACTCGGCGGCGAGCGGACTGTCGGCGCCGATGGTGCGCACGACGGCGGCGAGGGCGTCGAACTGTGCCACGGCCGGCACCCGGCGGTCCAGAAGCAGTCCGCGCAGGGGCGGAATCAGTGCGCCGTCGAGGGGTTGCGGCAAATTGGCGATGACGGCCAGGGCGAGCTGGCAGGCGAGGATCTCCGCGTCGGAGGCCAGTGTCACCGCCAGTCCGGTCGCTCCGCTTCGGCCGATGACCGCGCCCAGCGATTCAACGACCGCAGTACGCCGCTCGGTGGCGACACGGCTGAGCAATTGGCCAAGTGTGGCGGCGAGAAAGGCATCGGCGCGCGGCCCGTGATTTTCCCGAGCGATAGCTTCGAGCGTGCGCCAGGCGTCGGCGTCGCTCCGCTCGGCGGCAAGGGCATCGAGCAAGGCGGCGAAGGTGTCGTTGAAGGAGCGGCGGACACTGCGGAACTGATAGATGCGATGGGCCTGGCGCAGATGCGTCTCGAAGTCAGTCGGCCGCAGGGAAGCGTGGCACTCCGGGCAAACGACCAGCGCCTCCGGCGGGACGGTCGCCACCGCCGGCCCGGAGAGGCGAGGTTGCGACTTGTCGCCGTCCGCCATGAGCGCCACCGCAAGAGATCGAGACGGGTGCCAACGCGATCGAGGATCGTCCCGTTGCAGCATAGCCGCCCGATCCGCCGCGTGCAATCGTGTCCGCGAAGCATCCCCCCGAAGTCACACGACCGCGAGTAGGAGCCGGCCTGGAGTCCGCGCCTCGATGGGCAGCAGGCGATGAAAGGACCGTGATTCGCATCCGTGTGCCCCTTGCGACCCTTGCGGCCCCGTTCTAAAGTGACGGCATGCTCGTTGCCGTGTGGACCGTGTTTCTGTTGGGGATGCTGTTCCTGTTGGGCAGCGCCGTCGGCAGCTTTCTCAACGTCTGCATCGTCCGCCTGCCTGCGGGACGCAGCCTGATCCGGCCCGCCTCATGCTGCGGTCAGTGCGGCAAGCCCATTCGCATCAGCGACAACATCCCGCTCCTCAGCTACTGGCAGCTGCGCGGCCGCTGCCGCGCCTGCGGCGCGCCTTTCTCGATGCGTTATTTCTGGATCGAACTGCTGACCGGACTCGTCTTCGTGCTGATCTACTGGTTGGAGATCGGCCGCAACGTCCATCGCTTCGAGATGCTGGCCTGGTACGACGGTTTTTCCGAGTTTCTGATGATGGGGATGTTCAAGCCGCGTCCGTGGCTGGTGTTCGCGGTCCACGTCCTGCTGGCGTGCTTTCTCATTGTGGCCGTGATGACCATCCACGAGCACCATCGCGTGCCCCGTTCCGTAACGGGCTGGGGCATCCTGCTGGGACTGACGGCGTCTCTGTTTTTCCCCTGGCCGTGGCCCGACGAGGTACACCACGCCGTCACCGCTTCGGGCGGCAATCGGCTGTTCCTCGGCCGGGTGAGCAAGCCCTACGAATGGGGACCACGTGTCGGGTCCATGCCGGCGGATGATCCGTGGTGGATCGGCGACGTGACGCCGCAGGCTGGTTTGTATCCGTGGCCGATCTGGGGACCGGTGCCCGAGGCGTTGCCTGCGGGTAATTGGCGGCTGGGATTGGCGACCGGCTTGGCCGGCGTCCTGGCCGGGGCCCTCCTCATGGGACTGGTTCGCCTGGCCTTCAACGTCGGGTCCGGCGCCGCGGCGGTCGGCTGGGGCGAGACGAGCCTGCTCGCTGTTGCCGGAGGATTTCTCGGATGGCAGCCGGTCGTCGTGGCCGGCCTGCTTGGGATGATTCCAGGTCTGATCGCGGCGGTGACGCAATGGTGGGTACGAAGACGGCAGCGCGTGGCGTTCGCTTTTTGGCTGGCGCTCGCGGTCGCCGCCGTCGGGCTGGGCTGGTACTGGATCGGCCCGCTCGTGCAAGGATTGTTCTTCAACGAGAAACGATTACTGCTGCTCTTCGTGGCTTGCGCGACGGTCTTGTTGCTGTTGGCGATCTGTCTCCGCTCGATCGCTGCTCGTTCAACCCCTCGCATCCCCTAACAACTCCGCGGCCTCGTTGTCTGCTCGGCTTTACTCAAGGACGGGTGCAGATTACCCTGACGGATAAGAACCGCGAGTCCGGAGCGCGCCAAACATGAATCTGCCAATCCGCATTATCCAGAACCTTTCTCTCATGTACCCCGAATCGGACGGTCAACCGATGGCGGACAATACCCAGCAATATCGCTGGATCGTCACGATCCAGGGTGGACTCGACGCCCAGTTCCGCCACGATCCCAACGTCTTCGTGGCCGGCGATCTGCTTTGGTATCCCGTGGAAGGGCACCCGGAGATCCGCAAGGCGCCCGACGTGATGGTCGCGCTGGGTCGGCCGAAGGAAGACCGTGGCTCGTACATGAACTGGTTGGAGGACAACGTCTCGCCGCAGGTCGTCTTCGAGGTGCTTTCGCCCAGCAATCGTGCGGCGGCGATGCAAGACAAGTTCGAGTTTTATCAGCGCTACGGCGTCGAGGAATATTACATCTACGACCCCGATGAAGTGCAGCTGACAGGCTGGCAACGTCAGGGCGAGCAGTTGGTGGAAATCCCCCAGATGGACGGCTGGATCAGTGCTCGTCTGGGCATCCGTTTCGACCTAAGCGGCCCCGAACTGCAAATCTTCGGTGCCGACGGCCGCCGTTTCCTGTCTTTTGTGGAAGTGGTTGCCCAGCGGGACCAGGAGGAGCGCGCGAAACAACAAGCCCAGCAGCAGATGGCACAAGCCCAACAACAGAGCGCGGAAGCATTGCGACGGGCCGAACGCCTGGCCGCGCAGCTGCGCGCCTTGGGAATCGAACCGGAAGCCTAATGCCGCCGCGCCACCCGTTGCTCGTCCCGTTCGGCCGCCGTAGCATGAGCCTCGGACCAATCGCGCACCAACCGAGCCGAGAAGCACCATGAGTCAGAAGACCTGGGGCGGCCGATTCAGCGGCGACACCGACAATCGCGTCGAGGCGTTCACCGAATCCATCAGCCTCGACCGCCGCCTCTACCGGCACGACATCCGCGCCAGCCAGGCCCACGCCCGTATGCTCGCCGAGGTCGGCCTGCTCACCGCCGCTGAGGCCGATACCATCGTCGCGACGCTGGACTCCATCGCCGCCGACATCGAGCGCGGCGACTTCGCCTTCTCCGTGCAGCTCGAAGACATTCACACCCACATCGAACGCGCCCTCATCGAACGCCTGGGCGATGTCGGCCGCAAGCTGCACACCGGCCGCAGCCGCAACGATCAGGTCGTCACCGATGTCAAACTCTGGGTGCGCGACGCGCTGGACGTTCTCGACGGCCGGCTGCGCGAGCTGCAACGCGCCGTCGTCGGCGCGGCCGAGCGCAACCGCGATCTGGTGCTGCCCGGCTACACGCACATGCAGCGCGCCCAGCCGGTGCTCGCCGCTCACTACTTTCTTGCCTACGTCGAGAAGTACCAGCGCGACCGCGACCGATTGACGGACTGTCGCAAGCGCGTCAACGTGCTGCCTCTCGGCGCCGCCGCTCTGGCCGGCACGTCTCTCCCCATCGACCGCGACAGCGTGCGCCGTCAACTCGGCTTCGACGCCCTGGCCGCCAACAGTCTGGATGTCTCCAGCGACCGCGATTTCCTGCTCGAATTCGTCTTCGATCTGTCGGTCATCGCCCTGCACCTGAGCGGCTGGGCCGAGGAATGGGTTCTGTGGACGACGACCGAGTTCGGCTTCCTCGATCTGCCGGACGCCTTCTGCACCGGCTCAAGCATCATGCCGCACAAGAAGAACCCGGATGTGTTGGAGTTGATCCGCGGGAAGGCGGCGCGCGTGGTGGCGGATTTGCAGCAGTTGCTGATACTGGTGAAGGGGCTGCCGCTGGCGTACAATCGAGATTTGCAGGAGGACAAGATCGCCCTGTTCGACGCCCACGACACCGTATCGGCCTCGCTGGAGTTGGCCGCCGCCCTGGTGCGCGAAAGCCGTTTCCGCGCCGACGTCATCGCCTCTCGCCTGGAGGACGGCTACCTCGACGCCACGACCCTGATGGAGTTTTGCATCGCGCGGGGTGTACCGATGCGGGCGGCTCACGAGGCGGTTGGCAAGCTGGTGCGTCTGTGTGAGGAGCGCCGTTGCCGCTTGGCGGAATTACCGCCCGACGCCTACGAAAATGTGTACGCCGGTCTGTCCGCCGGGGTATACAAGGTGTTAGGGGTCGCCAACGCCCTGGCCGCCTTTCGCAGCGCCGGCTCGACGGCGCCGGCGGAGGTGGATCGTCAGCTTGAACTGTGGCGGCAGCGGTTGGCATGATCGAGCAGGTTATCATGTCCTCAACCATTCGAGCTTATTCCCGATGCAATTCGGGACATTATTTTCTCGGCGAGTTCTGTCCTTATGATGGCTGGTCGTCGCCAGCATCGAGGGAATTGATGAAGGCCGTCGCACGCCTTGCCCAGGTCGGCAAGGAACCATCGATCAAGGAATTGAAGGAAGCCGGTGTCAGCCGCGAAACGCTTTGGAGAACGATCGTTGTCTCTTTTGGGGTTGGCGCGTCCATGTTTGATGCGCTCTCTCCAGATACCTACGTCGTGAACGGCGAAACCAAGCCGCCAAATAAACTTGGGCCTGGATTCCGGTAAAGGGCGATTGGCAGGACGTTTCACCCCGAAGTCTGTGTTAGGAGGCAGGCCGTTTCAATGGACCATTTTCATTACCGCAACCGCATCCTTCACTGCGAGGACGTTCCCGTCCGCCAGTTGGCCGACCTGTACGGCACGCCGTTGTTCGTCTACAGCAAGGCGACGCTGCTGCACCACGTCGGCCAGCTTCAGCAAGCTTTCGCCGCCGTCGAGCCGCTGATCTGCTACAGCCTCAAGACCAACGGCAATCTGCACCTCTGCCGGGTCATGTCCGAGGCGGGCGCCGGCTTCGACGTTACCAGCGGCGGCGAACTGTATCGCGCCCTCAACGCCGGAGGGAGCGGCGAGCGGATCGTCTTCGCCGGCGTCGGCAAGACCGACCGCGAGATTCGCTACGCCCTGGAAAAAGATGTGTTTCTGTTCAACGTCGAGAGCGAGGCCGAGTTGCACAATCTCGCCGAGGTAGCCCGCGGTTGCGACAAACCCGCCGGCGTCGCCCTGCGCGTCAACCCCGACCTGCCGCCCAAGACGCACGCCAAGACCGATACCAGCGTCAAGGGCGTCAAGTTCGGACTCGACATCGACACCATTCTCGACGTAGCCAAGGGCGTCGTCGGCAATCCACACGTCCGCGTCATCGGTCTGCACATGCACCTCGGCTCGCCGATCCTCAGCACGAAACCTTATCAGGAAGGCGTGGCGAAGGGATTGGTGCTCATCGACCGCCTGCGCGAACAGGGCCACCCGATAAGCGTGCTGAACATGGGTGGCGGTTTCGGCATCCACTACCGCAAGCAAGAGGCGCAGCCGGCCCAGGCGTTCGCCGAGGTCATCGTGCCAGCCGTGCGGAAAGCGAAGTGCCGGCTCGTGCTCGAACCGGGCCGCTTCATCGTCGGCAACGCCGGCATCCTCGTCAGCCGCGTGCTGTTCACCAAGGAATCGGGCGGCAAGCACTTCTTGATTCAAGATGCCGCCATGAACGATCTGATTCGTCCGACCTTGTACGATTCGTTCCATCGCGTTTGGCCGGCCGAGCCGCCGGAGGGCGTGCCGGCCCCGCCGGAGGATTTCGAGACCGACATCGCCAACACGATGAAGCAGGATGTCGTCGGACCCGTGTGCGAGTCGGGCGATTTCCTGGCGAAGGACCGCCGCTTGCCGGCCCTGAAGCGCGGCGACGTTTTGGTCACGTTCAGCGCCGGCGCCTACGGCATGGCCATGAGTTCCAACTACAACAGTCGTCCGCGCGCCGCCGAGGTGCTCGTGGACGGCGGTCGTCATCGGTTGATCCGCCGCCGCGAAACCTACGAGGATCTCGTTCGACCGGAACTTGAGGTGTGAGATTTCCCGTCAGCCGCTTGCGGCTTAGCGGCCGTCTAACGCCGAGCCGCAAGCGGCGAATCCCGAAGAGGCTCCCGTCATGCGTTCCCATCTGTTGCCCGTCTTCCTGGCGCTGCTCGTGGCGCTGGTGCTTCTGACCCAGACTTCGGCCCAGGACAAAGATAAGGGCAAACCGAAAAAGGCTCCCCCTCCTCCCGCCGTGGGAGAGGGCGACGATTATCGCCAGTATTTCAAGAAACCGACCAACACCGCCGAGTTTTGGAAAGCCTTGCAGTTCGAGATCGACGTGGGCAAGTACGAACTGGCCGCCAATCATCTGCGCGGACTCATCAATTTCAAGCCGAGCGATGAGGATCTGGTCAAACTGGCCGACGAAGTGGGCGTCGCCGCCTTCTTGCGTCTGCGCAATGTTCCGAAATGGTCCGACAACGCCAAGGTCAACAAGGAGGCGGTCGATAACGTCGAGGCGCTCATCAAGCGCGTGACCGACGCGGTCAACAAGGTGCGCCGTGATCCCGTCCGCATTCAGGGCTATTTGAAGAACCTCCACGCCACGCCGGAGGAGAGCGCCTATGCGCTGAAGCAACTCGCCAAGTCCGGCGCCATCGTCGTGCCCTACATCATCGACTCGCTGAAGAGCGCCGACGCCGACGAGCGCGTTCGGTTGCTCGACGCTCTGCGGCGCCTGGGGCCGGACACCATCGCGCCGATGGCCGCCGCACTCGACAGCAACATTCCGACCTTACAGGTCGATCTCTTGAAGATTTTCCGCCAGCGCTACTCGCGGCAGGTCGTCGAGCAGGTGGTGCCGTATCTGTGGTTCTTGTCCGCTTCGCCGTCGCAGCCGGAGGAGGTGCGCCGCGAGGCCACCGCCACGCTGGCCTATTTCCTGGAAACGAAGGCAGGCAAACTGCCGCCGGCCAAGGTCGAGTTGACGCGCCTGGCTGAGCGTTACTATCTGCACCGCGTCAAGTTCCCCAACGCGGCGGCCGTCACCGTCTGGCGCTGGGACGGCGATCGCGTCGTCGAAGGCTGGCCCGGCGCTCCGACCATCACCGCCGACAAGGCCGAGGAATACTACGGCATTCGCTACGCCAGCCAGGCGCTGCTGCTCGATCGCGGTTACACGCCCGCCCAGGTGGTGCTGCTGAGCCTCATCCTCGACAAGACGCAGAGCAAGGCCGGACTCGATAAGACGCTGGAGCGCGCGGCCCCCGAGGTACATGGACTGCTCGGCACGGTGCAGCCGGACCTGGTGAACGCCGTGCTGGAACGCGCTCTGGAGGAGCATCGCGTCGCGGTCATTCTCGGCGCCGTGCGCGATCTGGGCGAGCGCGAGGAAGTGCGGGCGGCGCGGCCGATGGGACGGCGGCAACCGCCGCTGGTGCGGGCGCTGTACTACCCTGATCGCCGCGTCGAGATGGCCGCCGCCGAGGCGTTGCTGCGCATTCCCAACTCCGCCGCCAGTCTGGCGACGACGCGCGTCGTCGAAGTGCTGCGCCGCGCCGTCGCCGCTGAGCCGGTCGCTCGCCAGCCGGCCAAGGTGGTGGTTGGGTACTTCAACGAGGACGTGCGCAACGGCGTCGCCGCCGCCGTGGCCGCCGCCGGCTACGATCCCGTCAAGGTCGCCACCGGCCGCGAACTGATGCAGCGCCTCGGCCAGGCCTCCGACATTGCCCTGCTGATTTTCGGCGAGGATCTGCCGATGCCGGAACTGCCTTACCTCTTGGGGCAGATCCGCGCCGACACCTTCGCCAGTCGTCTGCCGATTCTGCTGACCACCGCTCCGCCCAACCCGGACCTATTCCGTCTGCGTGAGGATGATCCGCGCCGCGCGCTGCTGCTCGCCGACGCTGCCCGCCGCGAGGAAGCCCTGCGGCGCAAGACGGCAACTATTCCGACCGTCACGGTCATTCCGGGGCCGCTCGCCATCGACGCCAAGGCGTTGCAACCGCTCATCGCCTCGCGGTTGGACGACCCGGCCAGCCCGGCCCTGACCGCGGCGGAGTTGAAAGCGTACTCGGAGCGCTCGATCAAGAACCTCGCCCGCCTGGCGCGCGGCGAAGTAGCCGGCTACGATGTGGTCCCGGCCGGACCCACCGTCCTGGCCGCGCTGCGTGCGCCGAGCAAACTGACGCCGGAGGGCCAGATCGCCGCCATCGAAGTGGTGAGCCGGCTCCGGAGCGAGGACGCGCAGACGGTGCTGGCCGATACCATCGCCGATGCTAAACGGCCTGCGGCCGTGCGCATCGCCGCGGTGAACGGCTTGGTACGGTCGATCCAGGAATTCAGCCCGTTGCTGACGCGCGCTCAGGTAGCCGTCCTCGCCGGATTGTACGCTCAACCGAAACTAGAGGCGCCGCTGCGGAACAGCCTGGCGCCGTTGCTCGGCAGCTTGCAGCCGAGCGCTCGGTTGAGCGGCCAGCGCCTGCTGGAATATCAACCGCCGGTGCCGGGAGCGCCGCCGCCGAAGAAGGAGAAGTGACCGTTCCGGCCAGACCACGGGGCGAATTCTCCTTGACTGCCTTCGAGATTCGCCCTACTCTCTCACACATCGAACGTAGCCAGTTGCGAATCGGCATTTCTCCGGTTCCCGATTGGCGAAAGAACAACTTGCCTTTTCGTAGTTGCGACCGCTCCGCGGCCATGCTGTCTACTCACCAAGGAGATGCGTCATGTCCACCCTCGACACCAACGACGATACGCCTCGCGCAAGTTCACGAAGAGCATTTTTACAGACGGGTGCTTTGGCTGCGGGAGGGCTTGCCCTCGCCGGACTCACCAGCCTTCCGGGCGCTCAAGCAGCGGGTGACGATCAATGCTCCATCCCCGCCCCGCCGGGAGACGGCACCGAGAAGCGCGCCCCGGCCTATTCGTTCCCCGCCAATGCGCCGCCGCGCATCCGAAAAAGCTTCGCCGAACTCACGCCCGACGAGGTGAAGGAGCTGACGGAAGCCTACCGGCTCCTCAAAAAGAAAGAAGGCGACCTGTCGTGGTGCAACCAGGCTAATATCCACGCCAACCACTGCGTCGCGGCCAGTTACTACCTTCTCATTCACGATAGCTGGCTGTTCCTCCCCTGGCACCGAAGCTATCTGTACTTCTACGAAAGTTTGCTGGGAGAACTGCTGGGCAAGCCGTCGTTCGCTCTCCCCTACTGGGACTGGACCGCTCATCCCACCATCCCCGATCCGTTCTTCGACGTCTCCGGCTCCCTGTTTGATCCCAACCGCGGCCCGGAGAAGGGGCAGTCGATCGCCGGCGATCCGGAAACGTATTCCTATACCCGGCAGGATTACCTCAATCAGTTGCTGGCCTACCCGGACTTCTTTTCCTTCGGCGGCTACCCCGGCGACCAAACCAGCAACCAGCCGGGCGACCTCGAACAATTTCCGCACAATCTGGTTCACAGCTGGGTGGGGACGCAAAGTTCGCCCTTCATCGACATGGGCAACCTCGCCACGGCGGCCCGCGATCTCCTCTTCTTCCTCCACCACGCCAACATCGACCGCATCTGGGCCGAGTGGGTGCAGGTTCCCGGCCACAGCAACCCTTCCGATCCACAATGGCAGCAGCAGTGGTTCAACTTCTTCGATCCCAAGACCGCCAAGCCGGTCAGCGTCACCATCGCGGACAGCGTCAACGGCAACATGAACGTGCGCTATCAGGAGCCGCAGACAACGACAATCGCGTTCCAGACCGGCGAACAGGACTTGACCGGGCGGTCGTTCACCTCGCGCAAGGCGGCGCTCCCCGGCCCGACGGTGGCCCGGTTGATCCGCGCGGCGCCGGCCGCCCCGCCCCTCGCGCCTCCCGCCCTGCGGGCGCGCGTGCGGATCGAAAGCGTTCGCAGCCCGCGCCAGCAGCCTGTCCGCATTCGCGTCTTTCTGAACAAGCCGGGTGCGACGGAGGCCACGCCCGTGACCGATCCGCACTTCGCCGGCTCGATCCCCCTCGTGCCCTCGTTCGACCCCAAAGGGAAACCCGCACACATGCACCCGCCGGTGACGCTCAGCCTCGACGTCACGCGCACCGTGGCGAAGTTGATCCAGGAGAACCCGGAGAACGCCAACGTGGAGGTAACGCTGGTTCCGGTGGGACTCGACGGAAAGCTGTCCAAGGCCAAGGTCCGGTTCAAAGATCTATCAATCAAAGTGATGAAATAGGGGCCACGGCAGAAAAATGTCCTGCCGTGGCCCTTGCATGAAGTGGATCGAACAAGTCCGGTTTGACGGCGATTTCTCTCGATTCAACCCAGGAACCGCCGCATCAAATCGTGCCCCTTCTCGAATACCAGATCGCTTTTGTCCGCGACGGCTTCATCGTAAGATGCCTGGCCTTTGCTCTCGATACCGCTCCCGGCGAAGGCGAACGGCACCATGCCGTAGGCGTGCGCGCGGGTGCGCAGCGGGGTGCGGTGATCCGGCGAAACGAGGATGCGCCAATTCCCGTGACTGGGCAGCGCCTCCAGCAGCGGGCCGACAATGTGACGGTCGATCTGCTCCAGCGCCTTGACCTTCTCGTCGGCCTTGCCCTCGTGCGACGCCTCGTCGGGCGCCTCGACGTGGACGCACACCAGATCGTGCTGCGCGAGGGCGGCCACGGCGGCGCGGCCCTTGGCGGCGTAATCGGTGTCGAGATAGCCCGTCGCGCCCGGCACGTCGATGCGCTGCCAGCCCAGCAGCACGCCGACGCCGCGCACCAGATCGACGGCGCTGATGATCGCGCCGTGCTTGCCGTACACTTCGGCGAACGGCTGTAAGTGCGGCGCACGGCCCTGACCCCACAGCCAAATCTGCGTCGCGTCGCGCTTGCCCTTGGCGCGCCGTGCCTGGTTCACCGAATGATCGCGCAAGATCGACCGGCTTAATCCCATCCAGGTGCGGAGCAAATCGTTTCCGGGGCCTTGGGGAAGATGATCGGCGATGGGACGGTCCGGTACGTCGTGCGGCGGCTGCGTCTTGGTCCGCTCCGAGAACGGCGCCGGCGTGCCGGGGGCGGGGCGGTAGACGAGGATGTTGCGGTAACTGACACCCGGACAGAATTCGATGACGCTGCCGGTCGTCAAGACGCCGCCGAGCGCCGCTTGCAGCGCCTCGATGAGCGCTCGGCTTTCCTCGTTGGTGATGTGTCCGGCCGTGAAATCGCGCATGCACTCGTTCTCGACGTGGACGAGGTTGCAGCGGATGGCCCAATCGTCGGGTCCGAGCGGAATGCCCATCGCCGCCGTCTCCAGCGGCGCGCGTCCGGTGTAGACCGCCAACGGATCGTAGCCGAACAAGCTCAGGGTGGCCACGTCGCTCGCCGGCGTCAACGGCCGCGGCACATTGTTCGACCGTCCGACCACGCCTTGCTGGGCGATCTTGTCCATGTTCGGCGTGTGCGCCGCTTGCAAAGGCGTTTTGCCGCCCAGCGATTCTTGCGGTTCGTCGGCACAGCCGTCCGGAATGACGATGACGTATTTCATGCGCACAACCTTTTTTCTTACCAGCCCGAAGCGCAAGCAAGGGCAGCTTCCCCTCGCTCGCGCTTCGGGCTGGTAGTGTTAGTTTCTGGACTGCTGCCCTCGTCGGCAATCGGCAATCTTTTGCCAACGCGGAGGGGATGCGGCAGGTTACAATAGTCGATGGCAAGCAAATCCCCTTCGCCCCTCATTCGCAAGTGAGGAGGAATCTCCATGTCGCTGCGCCTTCTCTTCTCCCTCGTGTCGCTCGGTTGCTGTCTGTTTAGCACCGCCTCGTGTTCTCCGCCGCCTCCCGCGACGCCTGCCGCCAAGTCCGGCGAGGCCGCGCAGCGCTACGTCCCGCTGCTTAAAGATCCCGATGCTCTCGTCCGCAAACGCGCCGCCGTGGCCCTGAAGCGGATGGGAGCGAAGGCGAAATCGGCCGTGCCGGCGCTGGAGGAAGCGCTGGCCGACACGGACGCCGAGGTCCGCGCCGCCGTCGCCGCGGCGCTGGAAGCCATCGACCCGACGACGCATCGCGCCGAGGAAAAGCCCGTCTCGCCACCCGCCACCAAGCCGAAAGCTCCAGAGGAGCCGGCGAAAAGCCCACCTCCTCCCCGAGGTTCCAAGCCAGGGGAAGTGGGCAGTTACTTTTTGGGTCCGCGAAGTTCGCCCAGCATCCTGATGCAGCGAAAAAATGACCGGGATACTTGGCATCGACTCAAGGCGAACGATCGGGTTTCCGCGAACGATCGTCTGGTGAGCCTTCCGGGTTACGCCAGCGAGGTGCATCTGGACAGCGGCGTGCATCTGTTGCTGCGCGGCCACGTCCGCGAGTTCTCGCTGTTCAGCGACATGGATTACCTGCAAGAAAGCGCCATCGTCCTGCACAAGAACAAGGACGTGCACGCCGACCTGACGCTGCAAACGGGCCGGCTGTACCTGTCCAATCACAAGAAGGATGGGCCGGCCGTGGTGCGGCTACGCTTCGAAAAGGAAGCCTGGGACGTGACCTTGAACGAGCCGGACACGGAAGTGGTGGTCGATCTGCTCAAGCGTTACAGCGGCAATGTGGATTACATGAAGGGCGAGGCGCCGGTGGTGACGCTGCATCTGTTCGTGCTCAAGGGCAAGGCCGGACTGGCCGCCGAACACCAACACTATCTCGACCTGTCCGCGCCGCCGGGCGCGGCCTACTTCGTTTGGGACAATAAGCGCGGCGGTTTGCGGGGGCCTTTTAAACAGGCTCAAGCGCCGGCCTTTTTCGCCAAGGTGTTGCCCGTCGATCCCAAAAAACAACCGGGTGCCGAGAAGATGGAGCAGGCGCTCAAATCGATCAGTCAGCGCATGCTGCCCTCTACCGATCCCACGACCGCGCTGAAGGAAGTAATGCAGAAAAACGACTTTATGCAGCACCAGTTGGCGATCTATTGCCTGGGTGCGCTGGATGAGATGGACGAGTTGCTTGAGGTACTTGGCGATACTGATCCCGTCCATGCTCCGGATCGGGATACGGCCATCTTTACCTTGCGGCGTTGGCTGGGCCGCGATGCCGGCAACGGGCCGAAACTGTTCGATCTGAAAACCTCGAAGCCAGGCCCGCTGCTGTCACGACAGAAATACACGCACAGCGAAGCGGAGCGGATCTTCGTCCTTCTGCACGATTTCAGTGAAGATGAAATCCTCGCTGTGGAAACCTACGAACAGTTGGCCCGCGATCTCGTCAGCAACAAGGTGGCGATTGCGGAACTGGCGCGCTGGCACCTGTACCGGCTGGGCCGACTGCAAAGCGTCAGCCTTCCCAGTCTGGAGCCGAATAAGTTCAACGCCGCCTTCCCGCGCGATCTCCGCGCGGCGGCCTTTCAGGAAGTGCGCGCGAAAATCGACAAGGGCGAGTTGCCCGTGCGCACTCCACTGGATAAGCCGAACGAGTCAACTCGGAGAAATCAACCTCTTCCCGGAAAACGATGAAACGGCGAGCTAGGCGGGGCGGAATGACCCTAGAATCGCCCCATTTCGCTTGTAACGCGTTCTGAGCAAAGGGGGAGGGGGATTGACCTTCCCCCTCTTGTTGCGCCATTCTGGACGGTCGCGCCGATCCCGCTCTTTCTGCTACGATTTCCCCTTGTTCTCACTCCCTCTGGTTAGTGAGGACCACGCTCCTCAGACGGTCGCACGTCGCGGGGAGCAACTTCGTTTTCGGCGCCAACGGCGGCACCGATTCATGGGGGTTAAGACGAGCACAAGCCGGACCGTTTGTCAACGTAAGTATATTTTTAATAATGGTTTACAGCGACACTCTTCCCGTGCAGCCTCAATCGAGAACGGCGGACGGTCGGTGACGAATCTACCCAAAGTTATCGACTTACCAGTCGCCCCCGGACTGTTTGTGGATAATCCGCGCCCGAAAAGCGCCCCGTTTGTGCCTTTTCTTTTAGCACAGGTCGTAAAGGACCAACCCCCAAAGCCTGATCGTCGGCAAGTGGGAGGCCGGGCAGCAGGTCGCCAAGCTGACGGCCGAGTTCGGCAAGGACGGCCACGCGCAGCTGACCATCCTCGGCCAGACGCTCCGGGGCACCTACCAGGTCAACGGCTGCGACGAGTTGCTGTGGACGTTCAACGGTACCACGGCGAAGCTTCGGATGAAGGTGATCGCGACCGAGCTGGAAGTGAGCGGCGACGGAAAGACGATCACGTACAAGCGGGTGTGAACGGCGGCCTCGCGCCCCACTGCCCGCTGCACGAGGGTAAGTTGGGCAGCGGGCGAGAGTACGTAAAGTACTTTCCTATGGACAGACGACGCATTTCCCAACAAGGAGCACGATATGGTCGGAAGGTGGCGTCATCGACGCAGAGCAAGCGCGGAGAAGTATTCCCGAGCACCAGACGCACGAACGCTACGCCAACACGACCCGGGTGAACGTAAGATGATGTACCTGGCAGGTTCTGAAAACCGGGTTGACGCGCCGGCCGCCTGGGGACATCGTGGCGCCCTCGCTTCAGGCGTGCGGCCGTACGGCCCGGACGATGCCCGGACGCATCGGGGGGGTTGGATCCTCGCATGATGCGAATCGACCGCCGCGCGTGGAGTCAGTTCCTGGCGCTGGCCCGGCCGTACTGGGTCTGCGCGCGCAAATGGACCCCGTGGGGGCTGGCGGCGCTGCTGATCGCCCTGCTGCTCACGTACACCCACTTCAGCGTCGTCTTCAACGACCTGCTCGGCGACTTCGCGTCGGCGCT
>DATBGU010000222.1:0-20481 GCA_036557825.1 Gemmataceae bacterium | reverse complement strand
GCCGGCAAGGGACGTTCCCTTGCCGGCGCCGCGGGCCGGCACGGAGACTTGCACGATGGAACAATTCCACCTCTCGGACATCGCTCACGGCCGCAGCGGCGACAAGGGCAATCACGCCAACGTCGCCGTGATCGCCTACACGCCGCAAGGCTACGATTGGCTGCGCGAACATCTCACCGCCGACGCCGTCCGCGATTATTTTCACGCCCTCAATCCGTCGCGCATCGTTCGCTACGAGGCGCCCAATCTGCTCGCCCTGAACTTCGTGCTGTACGATGTTCTGGCGGGCGGAGCGAGCCGCTCGTTGCGCATCGACACGCAGGGCAAAACCCTGGCGGTGACGCTGCTGCGCATGCCGCTGCCGCCAATCGAGGACGTTCACTCCATGCTGCGCCCTGTAGGTGCCGCGAGCCGAGCGGCACCCTCGGTCCGGCTCGGCTCGCCGGACCTACCTGCGAGGACCATCCATGAGCAATGAACTCGTCCGCTACGAAGCGCACCCGCCCGCCGTCATCCTCACCATGAATCGACCCGATCGGCGCAACGCCCTCAGCCGCGGTTTGATTGACGCGCTGAGCCGGGCGTTTCTGCGGGCGCGCGACGATGAGGGGGTGCGTTGCGTCATCCTCACCGGCGCGGGCAACGCTTTCTGCGCCGGCATGGATCTGGCGGAATTGCAGGAATCGGTGACGGCCGGCGGCGGACAGCAAAGCCCCGTCTGGGACGATGCGCTGCGGTTGGCCACGCTGTACGACCTCATGTTTCGGCTGCCGAAGCCGACCATCGCGGCGGTCAACGGAGCGGCAGTCGCCGGCGGGGCGGGACTGGTTTCGGTGTGCGACTTGGCCTTGGCGACGCCCGAAGCGCGGTTCGGCTATCCCGAGGTACGTCGCGGTCTGGTGGCGGCGATGGTCATGCCGCACCTGCTGCGCCACGTCGGCGAGCGCATGGTGCGGCATCTGCTCTTAACCGGCGAATTGATCGATGCGGAGGAAGCGCACCGCGCTGGGTTCCTCAACGCGCTGGCGCCGCCGGAGCAATTGCTGGCGCGGGCCGTGGCCTGGGCGCATTCTGTCGCCGAGGGCGGGCCGAACGCGCTGGCGCGGACCAAGGAATTGCTGCACCTGTTCTCGCATCAAGCGGTGTCGATCGAGGAGGCGGCCAAGGCCAGCGCCGCGCCGCGCTTGACCGAGGAGTGCCGGCAGGGGTTGGAGGCGTTTTTCAACAAACGGCCGACGCCGTGGGCGCCGGGATACTGACACGCGTCTCGCGCCTTCCTCAAGACGCCAGGCCGCGACGCGGCGACGGCTGATAGTGCGGCAACGGGCGCAGACAGAATGCCAGCAACATCAACTTGCCGTAATAGCGAAGCGATTTCCACAGGGACATGAGCGGTCCTCCTGTGAGCTATCAGCCATTTCGGGACGCCCAGCGGCAGCCGAACGTGGAGAGATGCGGCATGTATACCGGCGAACTTGAGTAAATCAAGTCAGATTTTCCGGCGGCGCGGGTGGTTGCGCGTACGCCGACTGGGCGGCTGCTTGCGAACCCAGCGCAGAAATCCGATCAGCTCGGGCGCTCGCCGTAATTGCTCGATCGTCGAGTACAGTTCCGCCAGCGTGCGGTTGGTGTAGGTGGCGTGGACCATGCCGTGACATTGCGAGCAGATCAGCTCGACGTGTTCTTGCGTTCCACCCTTCTGTCGCGGCAGGCAGTGGTGTTTGGTCAGCTGAGAATGGGAGAACGGCCTTCCACAAAGGGAGCAAGGGACAAGCGTGTTCACCATCGCATCCTCCGGGTCGGAACGCGGACGCGGCGCTAGATAGACACGACGATCGAGGCCAGGTTCATCTGTTCGCCTCACGCCGGGGGCCGATGCGCAAGACTTGGTCCCACTCGGTCGCTTGCACGGGCAAATTGCCCAGATTGCTTGGTTCGTCGGCGCACAGGGCTAGGCCGAGCAAGAATTGCTGAGCCCCGCCGCGCACCGGGCCGGCCATGAGTACCCAGCACGATGGCCTGCCCGCCGGTTCGGGCCGCCGTGTCAGACGGAAGAACGTCGGCCCGAAACCCTGGTGACTCAGCTGCGCCGGCCAGATGCGAATGCGCGGGCGATCTTGGCGAGCGATTTCGCCCAGTCCGCGCAGAACCTCGTCGAGCAGTGGTTCGATTGCGCCATCGGCGGGCAGCGGACGCTTGCCCAGCGGCGCAACCACGACCAGACGCAGACGCATCGGTTCGCCGCGGAGGAAGAGACGGCGCGGACCCGGACCCGGCGGCGGATACGTCGAGAGGTCTTCGAGCAGACCGCTCTCGGGATCGACCGGGGCGCGCCGGCCGCGTCGGACCCAGAGGATCAGCAGCAGCAGCGCCAGCAGTCCGCCGCCCAGCGCCGCATAGAACACGAGGTTGTTGCCGATCAACGGCGGTCCCGGCGGCAGATCCCCCGCAAGAATGCTCCGAAATGGTGCCATCCGTCGCTCGCTCCTTGAAAATCCGGCGAGCGGGGGGCGTTAGCCCCCTGTTTCTCGCAACAGGGGGCTGACGCCCCCCGCTCGCCTGTTCGCTTTCCTCTATAATGGTGGGGGAAACGTCCATCGCAATCAAGTGGCCCGACCACAAAGGAGCAAGCGCATGTACGCCTGGCTGATCCTTCCCCTCTTCGCCGCCGATGCGTCCGACTGGCAAAAGGACGAGGCCGTACATCTGAAAAACATCCGCCAAGTGACGCACGACTTCGTCCGCGCCGGCGAGGGCTATTTCTCTCCCGACGGCAAAACCATCATCTTCCAGGCCGAGGAGAAAGACACCGGCAACCCGTTCTATCAGATCTTCACGCGCGACCTCGCCACCGGCCGCACGCGCCGCGTCAGCCCCGGCGTCGGCAAGACCACCTGCTCGTATTTCGCGCCGGACGGCAAGAAGATCATCTTCGCCAGCAGCCATCTCGATCCCGACGCGAAAAAGAAGTACACGGAGGAGTACGACCAGCGCGACGCGGACCGCAAAGCGAACAAGCGGCGTCGCTACCAATGGGACTTCGACCCCCACCTCGACATCTTCGAGTCCAACCCCGACGGCAGCGGCCTGAAGCGCCTGACCGACGCGCCCGGCTACGACGCCGAGGGCAGCTACTCGCCCGACGGCAAGTACATCGTCTTCTGTTCCAACCGCGGCGGAGCGAACAACCTCGAACTGTACATCATGGACAAGGACGGCAAGAACGTCCGCCAGTTGACGCACGCGCCGGGCTGCTACAACGGCGGCCCGTTCTTTTCACCGGACGGCAAGCGCGTCGTGTTCCGCAGCGATCGCAAAAAGAAGGACCACCTGCAACTCTACGTCATCAACACCGACGGCAGCGGCGAAAGGGCGCTGACGGACAATCCGAGCTGGGTGCAGTGGGCGCCCTACTGGTACAAGGACAGCAAGCACATCGTCTACACCGCCGCCGATCACGACGTACCGGGCCGGCCGAATTACGACCTGTACTGGATGAACGTCGATACGGGCAAGAAAGTGCGCTTGACCTTCGCGCCGGGCGCGGATTTGCTGCCGGTGTTCAGCCCGGACTGCAAACGATTGATGTGGACCTCGACGCGCGACGGCCGACAACCCTCGCAGCTATGGATGGCGGACTTCGTACCTCCCAAGGATGAATGACCCGTTCCGACGGAAGCCCGGCCACAGGATCCGGTTGGGAACCTTGGTTCTCGCACGGCGACATTCTTTGATCTTCTAAGGAGGAATTCTCTCCTTCTTCACGGCGCTGACATTCTCGTGGCGTATCGTTAAGAAGAGTCCGATTGGTGGAGGACGTGCCAATCCCAATGGGGGAGCAGGCGATGGTCCAGTGTCCACCTGCTGAAGAGAAGGGCGATTGCCCCACCTGTCACAGGCCCTTCGCGGCCGAAGGGGTGTGCTGGGAGTGCTGTGACCGGCTCTGCCGTCTGTGCGCACAGCCGACCGGATCGGCATTCATCGAAGTGTGCTGGCCGTGCTGGTTTCGCTCCACTCGTGTCGAGAAGACATCCCCGTCCGCATCTCGACTCGGCGCGGTTCACGAAGCAGCCGGAGGCAGTCGGCCCGCTCCCACGGCGTGATCGGCTTCGCGGCGTGGATTGCGTCCGTGTCGAAAAAAGCAGAAGCCGTCTCCTGATGAGGAAGGCGGCTTCCGCCTGGAAAACAGGTGCGGTCACGGCTGGTTCATGGAGCGGAGGAAGTCATCGGCTTCCTTCTCCGCCTGGTCCTTGTTGTAGCCGTACCGCTCCTGAAGTTTGCCCAGCAACTCGTCCTTCTTGCCGCCGATGAGCGTCAAATCGTCGTCGGTCAGCTTGCCCCACTTGGCCTTCAACTTGCCCGTCATCTGCTTCCACTGACCCTTGAGCACGTCCCAGTTCATCGCTTCTCCTTTCGTCGGTTAGACGTTTCTTGTCCACGTCCGGTCAAAGTTATGCAAGCGCCATGCCGGAGTTCAACCGGGGCGGCAGGACGATGGCAAGAATGCCGGTGGCACCTGACGGGGACAGGGCTATTGTTACCGTGTGCCCGGCTTCGCTGTCGCCGGGGAGAAACCAGACGCGAGATTCATCCCAACAAGGAGGTAGCATGACGCCACGTTTCACCCGGCGATTTCGGGTCCGTCATTATGAACTGGATGCGTTGGGCCGAGTCCACGGCGTGAGCTTTCTTCGCTACATGCAGGAGGCCGCCATCGAAGCGTCCACCGCCCTGGGCTTCAGCCCGGATTGGTACAGCGAGCGAGGCGTCGGTTGGGTGGTGCGCAAACTGGCCGTTCGCTATCACGCCCCGGCGGCCTACGGCGACGAGGTCGATGTCGCCACCTGGCTGTCGGGAATTCGCGGCGTGCGCTCCATCCGCGAGTACGATCTCACGCGGGTCCGCGACGGCGCCCGGGTGGCGCGCGGACGGGCCGAGTGGGTCTATCTCGATACAAAAACCGGACAGCCGACGCGCGTGCCGGACGAATGGGCCGAGGCGTTCCCCGGAATCGGCAAAGTCGAGGAACTCGGCGTGCGTCCGAGCAATCCCACGCCGACCGAAAACGCCCATCGTTACAGCAGCCGGCGGCGCGTTCAGTTTCACGAACTGGATGCGGTGCAGCACGTCAATCATACGGTGTATGTGTACTGGACCGAGGAGGCCGGATTAGATGCCCTTCGCGCCGCCGGACACGCTCGGGAGCCGGATTCGCGGATCGCGGGAAGGCCGCGCCAGACAGGACATGAGATCCAGTACTTCGCGCCGGCGCTGGAGGGCGAGAGCATCGAGATCGTTAGTTGGCTGGCAGAGATCGGCGAAGACGGCCTGGCGTGGACGCACGAAATCTACAACGCCGACACCCGAAAACTGCTGGTCCGCGATTACTCCGCAGGCGTCCTCGTTGACGCGGAGGGCAGGCCGGGCGCCCTGTCCCAGTCGATTATCGAAGCTGTTCTTCGCGGTGCAACCGGCTAGCGCGCGGGTGGGCGTCGCGCTCACGAACTACCATGCTTGACTCTTTGCGTGGTTGTCGCCACTATTGGGCGCGGGCGGAGGGTCCAAGACGACCGCCACGGTTGACCCTTCAACCAGCGTGTCTCTCCAGGGCTACCCTGGGGGAGTGACAGGACGGATCGAAACCGGCGTGCGACCCTTGTGCGCGGAAGCGCAGTCTGGTCGCACCTCACGAGATGGGTTGGACCCTCCGCCTTTTTCATGAGCGCACGCACCATCTTCACCCGCAACCTGGCTTCCGCATTCCTCGCGGGAGCGTGGTCCGCCACGGCGCTCGCCCGCCGGGGCGGCGAGGCCTGCGGCCAGCGCAAACGCTGGCTGCCTCCCCTCGTTCGCCGCGTCCTCGCTCGATTCCTCGCCTCCGATCCGCGTCCCGACGTGGAAACCCTGACGGGGTTCCTGCTCACCGATCCGGGTTTTTGCCGGGCGTGGAGCCGGCAGCCGCTGGCCATCCATCGCGTCTACTGGGTTTCCCCGGCGATGACGCCCGCGCCGGGAGAGCCGGCATCGTGGGCACTGCCTCCTCTGACCACTACGACAGCGCTGGCGGAATGGTTGGGGCTGAGGCCGGAAGAATTAGATTGGCTCGCGGACTGCCAACGCCGCGAGAGATTGGCGCCGCCCGGACCCCTCCGACATTACACCTATCGCTGGCGAACGACGCGGCGCAAGGCGCGCCTGCTCGAAGTGCCCAAGAGCCGCCTGAAAGAAATCCAGCGCCGCTTGCTGCACGGCTTGCTCGACCACATCCCGCCGCACGATGCGGCCCATGCGTATCGTCGTGGTCGCTCCCTCGGCACGCTCGTCGCCCCGCACGCCGGCCGAAGGATCGTCCTCCACTTCGACCTGCACGACTTCTTCCCCTCGGTCCGCGGCGCCCGCGTCCATGCCCTGTTCCAGACGGCCGGCTACCCTCGCGTTGTCGCTCGCCTCCTGACCGGCCTGTGTACCAACTCGGTGCCGCGGGAAATTCTCGATAAGCGTCCTTCCGTCGGTGCGGACAGGCGGGCGGGCGAGGTTCGCGCCCGACTCGCCACCGCGCACTTGCCGCAGGGAGCGCCGACTTCCCCCGCCTTGGCCAACCTGTGCGCGTATCGTCTGGATTGCCGGTTGCTCGGCCTGGCCCGCGCGCTCGGCGCCGGCTACACCCGCTACGCCGACGACCTGATATTCTCCGGCGGCGAGGAACTGGAACGCGGCGCGCGCCGGTTTCACGTCCACGTCTGCCGGATCGCGCTGGAAGAAGGATTCGAGGTGAATACGCGCAAGTCTCGCTTCATGCGCCAGGGCGTCCGCCAGCAGGTTGCCGGCGTTGTCTTGAACGTCCGCCCCAATCTGCTGCGGAGCGAGTACGACCGTCTCAAGGCCATCCTGACCAACTGCGTCCGCCGCGGCCCCCACGAGCAGAATCGCGACGGCCACGACGATTTCCGCGCCCACTTGGCCGGGCGCATCGCCCACGTGAGCATGCTTCATCCCGAGCGCGGCCTGCGCCTGCGCCGGCTGTTCGAGCGGATTCGCTGGACCGATGCGTCGTCTCCGGCTCAATCGTAGCGTCCGCTCGCCTCGATCGGCCACATCGCTTCCACCCTGCCCTTGCGAACGGCCACGACTTGACGATGCAGGTTCATCGTCGCGCAGCAATGGGCGGGAACCACTTCGCGCTTGTCGCCGACGCGCGGCGGACCATCCGATGTCTCGACCAGCGTGTGTTCCTCGGCCAGCTTCAGCACGCGCTCGCCGGGATGGTCCTTGATGGCGGGTGTGCCGAAGTCTTTTGAGATCGCCTTGCTTCCGGCATCGAGGACGTAGCGCCCCGGCCCGCGACTGATGACCGTCGCCAGGATCGTCAAGGCGCAACCGAACTCCGGCCGCACCGCATGATAGGCGCAGTCCATCAGCAGGAACGAGCCGGGCTGGATTTCCGTGACGCCGGGGTACGAACTGGCGAACTCCCACGTCCCGGTTCCCGCTCCCGTGACGACTTCAACCGGGATGCCGGCCTGTTCGATCTGTTTGCGCGTCGCGATCAGCCGCTCCAGTCCCGCCAGGCACTTCTGCCTTCGCTCGGCCGGGTCGAGCAGCATCTGCAAATGGCCGTCGTAACCTTGCAGACCCACGAAGCGCAGCCCCGGCTCGGATTGGATCTGCCGCGCCAGCGCCAGCGCCGGCTCGCCCGGCTCGACGCCGCAGCGATTCATGCCGACGTTCACCTCGACCAGGACGCCGATCGTGACATCGGCGCGGCGCGCCGCCTGGGCCATTTCCTTCACGTTGTCCGCATCATCGACGCACACGCGCACCTGCGCCCGCCGGGCGAGGGCGGCCAGACGCGCCAGCTTGTGAGGACCGATGATCTCGTTGGCGAGGAAGATGTCGGCCACCCCCGCGTCCGCCAGGATCTCGGCCTCGTTCAGCTTGGCGCAGAGGAAGCGCTTCACGCCGTGGGCCAGGAGGTATTGAGCCAGGGAACCTGTTTTCAGCGACTTGAAATGGACGCGCAGATCCACTCCGCGGCGCGAGCAAGCCTCGCTCATGCGATGGAGGTTCGCATCGAGAACGTCGAGGTCGAGCAGAAGTTGGGGTGAGTCGAGTTCGTCCGGCCGCGGTGCGGATGGCGCTGACATGGCAGATGTCCAGGAGTCCGGGAAGGAACAATTATCCTGACATTGTGCCGATCTCACGCCGCGAGGCAACGGCGAACGTCATTTCTTCCGGCTCTTGCCGCCGTTCCGTCGAGGTCCGTCCAGGACTTCCACCTGATTGTCGTCCACCTCGAACACTTTCTTTCCGGACCGGAAGGAGAACGGCTTCACGAGGCGTGGGTTGCGCAGCGACCAGACCCAGACGCCGTCGCGTCCCGGTTCGCACGCGCACAACTCGACGACGCCGACCACCTCGCCGAACTTCAGATCCTCCCAGCGCGGCGCCCGCTCGCCGAACGCGGAGAGTTGGCGGCGCTCCCAGTCGCCGGCCCCGCGGCTGGCGAGGATGAGCAGATCGCCGCGATGATCGGTGGGATAACAGCGGTACTCGGACTTCTGTAGCCCGGCGAGAATCGCCCAGGCCCACGGTTGGGGAACGGAGACGCACTTCATTGGGCCTTCTCCCTGCAATCGGAGAGCAAGGCAGCGTCGCTGCTCCCACTTGTCAAGAATGTACTCATTTTACCGAAGTATATCATATCTCAATGTGACGAATTGCTAATGAGAGACTGGTGAGAACGGCCGATTAGGCGGGGCGTCTCTTCCAGACGGTGCGGGCCGCGCGGTTAGCTGACCGGCTGCTCTCCAACGTAAACGTCCGATTCGGGATGGGCTTTCCGCCAGGATCCCCACGTCGTTCGCACATGCGGCCATTCCGGGTAGGGGATCGGCGCCTCGTCCTCGGCGCTCAGGTTCTCGCCCGTCTCCTGGGCGTACAACACCTCTTCGACGTGGAGCAGCATCCCCTTGCCGTCAAGCCATCCCCCCACGTCCAGCGCGAGCGGTCCCGCGCCGCCGGCGCGGGTGAAGACCCGGCTGCAACGCCGGCGATCGCAATAGGTCACACTGACGGCACGGTCGCCGAGCATGTCGTTGACCACGTGGCGAGGGGCCGGGAACCCCATGCTCTCGACGGCGTAGGCGCGTGCGTGGTTGCCGACGCAAACACCGATGACCTCGGCCTCGTCGTCCAATCCGGCCTCTTCGGCCGGCTTCGCCTGCGGCATGCGGATGCCCGAAAAGACAACGATCATGCTGCCGGTACGATTTTCCGGCGGCGGAGGCTGGTAGGAGTCCCACTCCTTGAGCAGATAGAGGTAGTATCCGAACAGGGGCGATGTCGCGGCGAGCGTTCCGGCGGCGAGCCAGATGACAGTCTTCATCAGCACCGACGCAACGGTGGGGGGACAGCGATCTCTCCGGAACATGAAGGAGCCTCGCGGCGGAATAGGTGGAGGAACCGGTTTCGGTGCCAGAGCGAAGATTCTCATAATAAGGCAAATATGGTTAAGTGAGCATGAGAAGATGATGAAAGCTTTCTCCTCACCGGCGAGTCGGGCGGCTTGCCGAGTTCCTTGGCCTTGACACGGCCTGGTGGATTTGTCAGAAGTCCGCGCACGGCAGGGTTGCCGTGCGACCGTCGGCGCCGCGCTGGGGCCGAGGACCGCTTGCCGATCGTTGATCGCCGAGGACCGGGTGAAGGCATGGACCCGATTACCGCTTCCGCAACGCCCACGCCTCCAGAGAACAACCGTCCCTCCGGCTTCTCCCTGCGGCAGTTGTGGCAAGTGCCCGTGTTCTTTTTGGGCCTGGTGGCCGTCCTGACGGCGTGCCTGACGCGCGGCATCGTTCAGCGCGACCCCGTGCGAAACATGCACCAGGAGTTGGCCGAGGCGCGCCGCCTGCTCCACCGCCGCACCGACGACCCCCTGGATGCCCTGCGCCACGCGCAGAACGCCATCGATAATCTCATGTACGATCAGGGACGCGCGGCGGAGGCCTTCTTCCTGCTCGGCTCGGCCCACATTCGTGCCGGCGAGGCCGCCGGCGCGACCGACGCCGCCGTCCACTGGCGTGAGGCGCGGCAGGCCTTGCAAGAATCCGAGCGACGCGGCTACGGCGGCGACGATGCGGGCCGGTTGCAATACCTCCTCGCCAAGACCGCCTTTTACACCAACGACGAGCCCGCCCGTGTCGTCGCCCTGCTCAAGGCGAACAAGGACCAGGCCGACGACCGCGCCGAGGCGTTGACGCTGTTGACTCAGGCGTATCTGCGGCTGAATCCTCCCGATGTGAAACAGGCGCTGGAGACAAATCGGCTGCTGCGCGACACGGTGCCGCAGATCGGCGAGGACGTTCTCGGACCCGCCAAACTGGCCGGCGCCAAGTTGCTGCTGCGACTCAATCAGCGGGACGAAGCCCGCAAGACGCTGGAAAAGATCGCGGATCCGTCGCCGCCCGCCGTGCTGGCCGAGGCGCACATGCTGCTGGCCGGTCTGTATCAGGAAGAGCACAAGTGGGCGGAGGCGGCCCCTCTATGGCGGGCGGTGCTGGATGAGAAGCGCGTGCCGCTGAACGAGCCGGGCGGCGTGCTGTACAACCTCGGCGTCTGCTGTCGCCATCTCGATCAGACGAAGGAGGCGGCCGACGCCTGGAGCGAGTGCCTGCAACGCGGCCACGGCGAGGAAGAGCAGGCCGCCGCCCTGGCGCTCGCCGATCTTCGCTTACAGGAGGCCGAGCCGGAGAAGGCCGTCGAGATGCTGACGCGCGCGGTCGCCAAGGTGCGCAAGGCGGACGACTGGAAGAACTCCCTCATGGGCCTGCCGCGCGTTCAGGAACTGTTCGAGCAGACGATCGCCAAGTATCGCGACGCGAGTCGTCTGGACCTGGCCGTGCAGGTCGCCGAGTTGTACGAGCGCGTGGCCGTGCCGCCCGCGGCGCAGGTCCATCGCGCCGAACTCAGTACCGAGTGGGCGCGCTCCGAGCAGAAGCGAGCGCGCGCCGCCAAGGATGCCGAGACGCGCAAGAAGGTGGAGACCACCACCTGCGAGTTGTTCCGCCAGGCCGCCGACGCCCACGCCGAAGCCGCTCGCCTCGTGACGAAACCGGAGGACAAGGACGAGCACCTGTGGCTTTGCGCCGTTTGCTGCATCGATGGCCGCGATTACACCCGCGCCGCCGAGAAACTGCCGAAGATCATCAAGGCGTCCGAGAAAAACACGGAGAGGCAAAGCGAGGCCTGGTTCCTGCTGGGTGAGGCTTGCCACAACCTCAACGACGCGGCCGCGGCGCAGACCGCCTATCGCAAATGCGTGGAGTGCGATGCTCGCTTCATCTCGCGCGCTCGCTATCAGCTGGCCGCGATCGACATTGAGGCGGGCCACATCGACGAGGCCATCCACGAACTGGATCAGAACCTGAAGGACCACCGCGACCGCGATCCCGAGGCGGAGGAGAAATCGCGCTACGCCTACTGCTCTCTGCTCCATCAGAGCGCCTCGAAGCTTTCGCTCAACAATTATCGCCAGGTCGTGCAGATTCTCGAAAGCCATCTCGACCGTCTGTCGGTGACGCCCGAGTCCGTGCGGGCGCGTTTCCAAATGGCCGATTCGTACCGGCAGCTCGCCGCGCAGAGCACCGTCAACCGCTACATGGAAGTGCGCATGAGCGCGGACGCCCACGACCATTACATGGAGCAGAATCGCCGCTACCTGCGCCGCGCCGCCGAGGAGTTCGGCAAACTGGAGGAATTGCTCAAGGATGCGGCGCTGGCCGCGCTGCTGACGAACAAGCAACGGTTGGAGGTGCCCTTCATCCTGGCGCAGTGTCACTCCGATCTGGGCGAGTACGAAAAAGCCCTGGAGAAATACGACGAATTGGTGAAGAAGTGGGGCAATCGGCCGGAAGCCCTGTCGGCGCTGGGCGGCACGGTCCAATGTTACGGCCGCATGGGCGACCTCGAACATCTCCGCGAGCGCGCCGAGCAGATCCGCACCATGCTGCCCTCGACGGAGGGACTGTCGGAGGCGGACCGGCAGAAATGGCTCGAATGGCTGACGCAGATCAGCAAGGTTCCCCCCTCGCCCAAGGAACGCGACGCCAACCGAGAGCCGACGCCGACGCCATCGAACGAACAGGCCGGCCCAGTGGTGAACCCCGAAGGCCAGGGACCAAACAATTGACGCGAACGGCCGGCGTCAGCCGGCTGGTTGAAGCCTAAACCAGCTGGCTGACGCCGGCCGTTTGCTCGGTTAGGATTGCAGGTGGTGGATGATGCGGTCGGCGAACGCCGAGCTGGCGACGCCGGCCTTCTCGCCGTAGCCGGGGAACTGCCGAGCGATGTCGTAGGTGACGTGCAGTTTGCCGCCCGGACCCTTCTGAGCGATTTCCTCACTCTCCGCGAACGTGGCCTCGACGGCGTTGTTGACGAGTCGGGCCGCCTCGCCCCAGCCAAGGTGCTCCAGCATCAGCACGCCGGACAGCAACACCGCGCCGGGATTGGCCATGTTCTTGCCGGTGTACTTCGGCGCCGTGCCGTGCGTGGCCTCGAACATCGCCGCGCGATCGCCGATGTTGGCGCCCGCCGCCAAGCCGATGCCGCCAACCATCGCGGCGGCCGCGTCGGACAGGTAATCGCCGTTGAGGTTCGGCGTGGCGACGACGCTGTATTCATCGGGCCGCAGCTGGATTTGCTGAAACATGCTGTCGGCGATGCGGTCCTTGACGACGACCTTGCCCTTGGCGTCGCCGCCCTTGTAGACCTCGTCCTCGCTGATCGTCTCCCGAGCGAACTCTTGCCGGGCGAGTTCGTATCCCCAATCCTTGAAGGCGCCCTCGGTGAACTTCATGATGTTGCCCTTGTGCATCAACGTCACGCTGGGCAACTTCTTGTCGATGGCGTAGCGGATGGCCATGCGGATGAGCCGTTTGCTTCCTTCGGGACTGATCGGCTTGATGCCGACGCCGGCGCTGGGCAGCACGTTGCTGTAGCCCATGTCCTTGAGCAAGTCGATGATCCGCTTGGCCTTATCGCTGCCGCTCTTGAATTCGATGCCGCAATACACATCTTCAGTGTTCTCGCGGAAGATGACCATGTCCACCTTGTTGGCGCGCTTGTTGGGCGCTTCGACGCCCTTGAAATAGCGCACCGGCCGCACGCACGCATACAGATCGAAACGCATGCGCAAATAGACATTGATGCTGCGGAAGCCGCCGCCGATGGGCGTGGTGAGCGGACCTTTCAAGCCGATGCTGTAATGCTCGAACGCCTTCAGGGTGTCGTCGGGCAGATAGAGCTGGCGCTGCCGTTCCTCGGTGAGAGAGTTGACTTCCTCGTCCTTGATCTGCGGAAAGTACATCGCGCGCGCCACGTCGCCGGCGTGAATATCGAACCAGTGGATGCGCCGCTTGCCGCCATAGGCCTTCTCGATGGCGGCGTCGAGGACGCGGACGGCGCAGGTCGTGATGCCGGGCGCGTCGCCGACATCGCGGCCGATACCGTCGCCGCGCAGCAAGCACACGATGGGATCATCGGGGATTTGCCAATGGCCGTTTTTGTCCACAGTGACGCGGGTGCCCTTGCTGGGAGGAGTCAATCGTTCGTAGGTCGGCGCCGTCATGAGGTTTTCCTTGATACAAACAGCTGGTGGCCCGCGGCTGCATCGCCGTTCGGCTGTCGCCGTGCGGACTATCGGCGGGTTGGATTTTGTCTGTGGACTTTCTTATCAAGGTGGACCTCTTCCGAGGAGGGGTTTCGCGACCGTAGAATGAATCCGTACCTCAAACAAAAGGGGGAAGCACATGAGCCTCCATGAAATCGTTGTGGAAGGGACACTCAAGCCGGACGGCACGCTGGAGCTGGATCAGAAACCGAACCTGTCGCCAGGACGGGTCCAGGTCGTCCTGCGGCCTGCTCAGGAATCAGCCGCGACACAGGAAGGTTGGTGGCCGTACATGCAGCGGGTCCGGGCCGAACGGGAAGCAGCGGGCTATCCCTTCATGACCGAAGCAGAGATGGAAGCCCATCTCCAGTGGTTGCGGGACGATGAGGACCGTATAGACCGCATTTACCGGGAAATAGAGGACCAACGACGCCAGCAGGAGAAGAGCTGATGCGCATCTACTGCGACAGCGCCATCCTCATCTACTACTTCGAGGGGGTTCCATCGTTCAAAGCGCGCGCCACGAGTCGAATGGCAGTTTTGTGGGCGGCGGGGGATATTATGGCAATTAGCGATCTGGTGCGTCTGGAGTGTCGGATGCAGCCGATTCGCCTCGGAAATGCCTCCCAACTTGCGGACTATGATAACCTGTTCTCTCAGCCCAATGTCCTGCGGATCCCTATCACAACGGCTGTCTTCGACCGGGCCACCGTCATCCGGGCCAAGCACAACTTCAAGCTGGCCGACGCGCTGCATCTGGCCGCCGCCGTGGAGGCCGGCTGCGACCGTTTCCTGACAAACGATGGTCGCCTGTCGGCCTTTACGGACATCGCCGTGGAATTGCTGCCGTGAGTATCAACTGCGCCAGGAAGCGTCCTGCCGGCTTCCTCCTGACATCGACCGAATGGGGTCGGCGAAAGAGGACCACCCGACGCGGCGGTTAGAGGTCTTGACTGGGCCAGGTTACCGCCTGGCGATCGAGATAAAGGCGAATCCAGTCGCCGGCCGCGCCGCCGCGAATGCGTTCGTAGCCGACGATCAGGAACTTGGTGCCGCCTTTGTTCGGCACGTACAGGAAGCCTCCGAGCGCCGCCACGGGTATGGTGGCCAGTGGCACGTCCAGCCAGTGGGTGTAACGGTGGGGCGTGGTGTGGATGTTGCGCGGCCAGGGCTGCAAGTTGCCGGCCAGACCAGCCACGTCGGGCGCCGCCGGCGGCTGTCGGCCCGACTTGTACACATCACAGGTAACATTGGTCGGAAGGGGCAAGATCAAGGTCAACCCTCCTGCAACAACGAGTTGGGCGGCGGTTCCAGTGCGTTGGCGTACACTTCGAGATAGTCCAAACTGTCGCCGCGACGGCGGCAGACGAAGGAGACGAGGAGTTGCACCCCCCAGTTGGGACCGTTCGGCAGATAGAGCACGTCCGCCGCCGCGCCGCCCCCGTAATTGTCGCGCACATCGGTCCCCAGCGGCATGCAGAGGATGTGCGTATAGGTGAATAGCCCGTTGAAATTCGCCTTGATGTTGCGGAAGCGCGGGATCACGAAAACACGGACGCCGCCGACGGCCGGGGGACTCGGCGGCGAACTGCCCGCGCGGTAAATGTCGCAGGTGTCGTTGGTGACGCCGGTGAAGAGGAAGGACATGCCAGGCGACTCCGGGTGTGGCGAAGGAAGGAGCGGTCGAGGGGGAGATTGAATTCCGATCGCGCGGACAAGAAAAAGCACCCTTTCCCCTCCATTATCCCCAACAAAAGAAGATGTTTCCAGACGAGAAATGGCGGGCCTCGCGGCAGGCGTGGGCGAACCTTTCGGACTCTTGTTATCTCTTCATTTAACGAGGAACCTGTCTCGATCTTCGACCCGGTCCGCACGAGGGGCTGGGCGCTGATTCAGTGCGCAGCGCGGAGCGCGGAGTTAAAAAATCCACGATTCGATTGAGAATTTCGCGCGTCGTGCTTCGTACTTGGTAGTTGACGCGAGGTGCTGATGAAACGGACGACCAAGCGCGCGTCGCAGCCGGCTTCCAAGCAAAAGGACACTCCCATGCCATCCGCGGCACAGCCTCATCCCCACGCGGGCGCCGAACTCCAGAAACTCAGCAGCGTCTGCCTCGATCCGGCGCGGCCGCCGGAAGTGCGGGCCAAGATACTCCTCGACGTGATCCACAGCAATTATCAGACGCCGGCCGTGCAGCAAGCCGTGTTGACCGATCTGCTGCGGCAGACCACGGCGCGAACGCCGGAAGCCGATGCGCAAAAACTCAAGGAGATTTACGAGCAGGCGCTCGCCGAACTGGAAAACGGTCCCATTCGACCGGCGACGTATCTGTCCGTCGCCGAGGGCGATTTGCCCGGCCCGAAGCCGCGCGTTCACATCGTCACGCCGGACGGACAGGAACGCTGCCCCGTCCTGCATCCGCGCTTGAAAATCAAGGACTTCACGCTGGGCATGACGGTTTACCTCGATCCGAAAGGGGCCGTCGTCCTCGGCCTGGCGCCCGGCTCGCCGCGCGTCGGCCAGGAAGGTACGTTCCTGCGCCAGGTCGCCGGCACGACCTTGCTCGAAGCGACGTTTCAGAGTGAGCGCCTGCTGTTGCACGGCTCGAAGCCGGTGCTGGACGCCGTCGCGGCGGGGACGCTAACGAACGGCGGCCGCATTCTCGTTTGCCCGCGCCGCCATCTGGCGCTGGGCGTGGTGCCGCCGGAGACGGACTACGCGCATCGCTTCCTCGACCGTAGCCGGGTGCCCGACGTCGTCGCCGAGCGCGACATCGGCAAGCCGCACTGGATCCTCGACCACCTCATCAAACGGCTGCGTGTCTTTTTGTTTCGCCCCGACCTGCTGGCACGCTTCGATCTGCGGCCGCGCTCCGCGGTCTTGCTCACCGGGCCGTCCGGCTGCGGCAAGACGCTGACCATCCGCGCTTTCCTGCGCGAGTTCGATCGAGCTATCGTCGAGCGCACAGGCCGAGAGGATCTCGGCAGCCGAGTCATTCGCGTCCGGGTCGCCGAACTGCTCTCGGAGTATCTGGGCCGCTCGGACAAGAACATCGACGAGCTGTTCGACGACATCCGCGCCGTGGCGGGAACGACAATTGAGACAGCCGATGGAGAAAAAATCCTGCTGCCGGTCGTAGTAATTCTGGAAGAGGTGGAGGGACTCGCGCGCCGGCGGGGCGAACCGGGGGCGGGAACATACGATCGCATCCTGGCGACGCTGTTGCAGCGGCTAGACGACCCTACCGATGAATTGGGCAAGCTGCCGCTGCTGCTGATCTCCACGTCGAACCGCCCGGACCTGATCGACTCGGCGATGTGCCGACGGCTCGGTTTGCAGGCGCGGTTCACGCGGCTGGACCGCGAGGGGTTCGTGGCCGTGCTGGACAAGAAGCTGAAGCCGGATTACGCCTATGCTCCGGTCGGCGATTGGAGCGCGGAGCAGATCCGCGACGACACTCTCAAGCAGGCGACGGGCTTCCTGTTCGGGCCCAGCGCCAGCAAGGCCGGCATGGTCGAGATCGTGCTGGAGGATGGGCGCGAACTGCTGAAGCGACGCCGCGATTTTCTGACGGGCGGCGTCGTCGATCAGGCCGTGACAGCCGCCATTGACCAGGCCGTTTTCCTCGCCGAGGAAACGGATGCGGAGGAGGGACTGACTGCGGCGGCCGTCATCGAGGCGCTGCGGCAGCAAATTGACGCCTTGGCCGACAACCTGACCCCGGACAACGCCGCCGATTATCTCGATTTGCCGGAGAACGTGCGCGTCTCCTCGCTGCGGCGTCTACGCGGTCCCAGCGGTCAGTTGCCGTTTTTGTTGAACGATTCCGATAACTGAGGGTCTAAACCAGAACCCGAACCCCACGGAAAGGAGGGGTGCCATGCCAGCAGAAAAAGTGATTTCGCAGCGTTTGCACACGGGACCGTCCGGCGATGACTTCGCCACTGGGACGGCGACCGCCACGAGGTCCGGACGCGTGGACGTGATCCACGGCGTCTACGCTCACAGTCTGCCGTTGGCCGGCATGACTGTCCGGCAAGCACGGACGGAGTTGGAAGAGCGTATGAACATCGATCCGGAAGCGGTGGCGGTGGTCGATGGACAAGAAGCCTTGGAGGACTCGGTTTTGCGTGAGGGGCAAGTGCTGAACTTCCTCACGCCCGCAGGAGAGAAGGGTTAACTTTATCACCACGAAACACACGAATCACACGAAACAAAAACAAAGAGAAGATAAATCCGGCAAACCAACTCACGATGGGACGTTGTTCCAATCCTTTAAATGCTGATTTTTTGTCTTCTTTGTATTTTTTTCGTGTATTTCGTGTCTTTCGTGGTGATCTCTTCTTCTTGGGTGACGCATGAGCGATCAACTCACGATTCAGAACGGCAAGGTGGTGCTCGTCACCGAAGAGGGGCAGCAGGTCGAGCGCACCGAGACGCAACTGCTGGACATGCTGCGCGGCGAGTTTTTGCCGCCGTTGAAGGACGCGGCGCTGCCCGACGGCGTCAAGTTCCTCGATTGGCGTCCGCCGATGCTGCTGGTGGTGCATCAGATGCCGCCGCACGTCCGGCAGTTTCGCTGGATCGCCGACGACTCGCCGGTTCGCTTCGGTCCCGGCACCGTCTATCGGAAGGTGCGGCTGAGCATCCCTTACGCCATCACGTTCGCCCTGTACGCCCAGCAGGGCGAGCGTTTGTTTCTGTTCGGCAGCAACGAATTGTATTTCCGAAATGAGCCGTTACGGACGCGCTCGGATCGCCTCGGCTACCCGGCTTTGCTGAATATCTCGCGCATCGCTCTGCCCAAGCGTGAACGCGCCTGGATCTGCACGCAATATCTGCACTGGTCGCCGGAGTCCGACTGGACGGGGCAGTTGCAGGCGCTCTTGGAACACACCTGGAACGGCGGCTTCAACCTGTCGAGTGAGGACCACGAAGGCGCGTCGTGGTTCGGCGCTTCCAAGGGCATTCATCGCGACCTGTATCCGGTGGAGAAGTGGGAGAAAGCCTCGGCGGCCAACGACGCCTTCGGCCTGAGTGTGCCGTGGAAGCCGGTGCCGCTCAGCGTGGCCGAGATCATCGACTGCCTGTTCGAGGAGAACCAGCCGATGGTCGCCCACCTAACGGGCGCTCGGCCTACGAAGCGTAAGAAATCGCCGAGTCTCGTCGGCCGCTTCATGAACTTCGTGCTCAAGGGGTAATGAGCGCGTTCTCTACCAGCCCGAAGCGCCAGCGAGGGCAAATCCGCCCTCGCTGGCGCTTCGGGCTGGTAATCGCGGAGGAACCCATGCCCATCCCAATCTACCTGAAGACCGACGAGCGGGTGCCGCGGCCGGAGGAACCCGAATTCTACTGGCTGACGCGCGACGGCGCGTTCCTGTGCCGCAATCATCCGTTTTTCATCAGCGACGTGCCGACGCGCCGTCCCATTCGGGCGCTGGCCGCGCACGAGCCGCGCTGTGTTCTGCGCTATCCCCGCGTGAAGGCGTCCACGCTGGAGTTTCTCGTCGGTTTCTTCGGCCGCGTGTATGAGATGCACCGCTCCGAATCGGTCGTCCTGCTCTTGTGGGATCTCGACAATCAGCGCTACAAGATCCATGTGCCGGAACAGACAGCGACGGTGTGGCGCGCCTGGGACGGCGTGCGGTCGCCGCTGGACGTGTCCTACAAGGTGCCGGTGCTGCCGCCGCGCCATCTGCTGGTCGGCGATGTCCACTGCCACGGCAACATGGCCGCCTACGCTTCCTCAACCGACCGCCACGACGAGCGCTACCGCGACGGCATTCACGGCGTCGTCGGCCACATCGACGACGAACCGCCGGAGTTTCACCTGGAACTGGCCATCGACGGTTTCCGCTTCGCCCTGGAGATGGAGGACATCTTCGAGGGCTACACAAAGCGACGGCGTTTCGTGCCGCGCAAGTGGCTCGAACAGGTCAAGATCAAGGTCGATAGCTGGTCCTCCTCGTCCTACGAGGAAAGTTCCAGCAGTCCGCGTTCGTGGTGGGGCGTCTGATCGCGAGAGGTGGTGCATATGAACAAGTCCGAACTCGTTAGCAATCTCGACGAAGACAGCCGTATCAAGGTCGTCGGTCTGGGCGGCATCGGCTGCATCGTGTTGCAATACCTGACGGTGTTCCTCAAGAGCCTGGACCGCCCGCTGCGCCTGGTGCTGATCGACGGCGACCGCTTCGAGGTGGCCAACAACCGCCGCATGATCTTCCAGACGGTCGGCAACAAGGCGGAGGTCAAGGCGGCGGAGATCGTCGCCTGGCTCGGCCCGTGCGAGTTGTCGGTCGTGGCCGTGCCGCAGTATCTCACGGTCGAGAGCATCGAGAAATTGATCCTGCCGGGCGATCATGTTTTTCTGTGCGTGGACAACCATCCGACGCGCAAGCTGGTGTCGGACCACTGCGCCCGGCTGTCGTCGGTAGCGCTATTTAGCGGCGGCAACGAGGGCGTCGATCCGCCGCGCGAGCGCGGCACCTACGGCAACGTCCAGGTCTATCTGCGCCGCGATGACCGCGACGTGACCGCATCGCTGACGCGCTTTCATCCCGAGATCGCCACTCCGAAGGGCAAACTGCCGAGCGAGGCCAGTTGCGTCGAGTTGGCGGCCTCCACGCCACAGATTCTGTTCACGAACCTCGCCGTCGCCAGCGCGATGCTGAATGCGTTCTTCGCCCACACCTGCGGACGGCTGGCGTATCAGGAAGTGAAGCTCGACGTGCTCGACGCGCGGATGCTGCCGCAAATGTGAACTGGCGAGCGGGGGGCGTCAGCCCCCTGTTGCGGACGAACCAACAGGGGACTTACGC
>DATBGU010000221.1:0-34927 GCA_036557825.1 Gemmataceae bacterium | reverse complement strand
GGGTCCGTCTCGGCCAACCGGCCCAACGACTCCAGAAGCTCTCGATCGCGGAAGAAGGACTCGGCTCCCTCGGCCAGCGCAGCGTCGATACGTTCGAGGATCACCGCATCGCCCGGCGTGGCCGGTTCGACCTTGGGTCTGGAACTTGGGAGCTCCCAGCCGTTCTGCCGTGCCCAGTAGATGAGTGAACCGAGACCCAGTCCGCCCTTCTTCCCGAACGATTCCCACTTCCGCTTGCAGGCACCCTCCTCGTACTTGTCTGCGTCGTGCCGGGACCAGCGGTCCCAGGCGTCCAGCATCTCCCCGTCGTCACTGACCCCATGCAGCGCCATGCCGACGCGGAGCCAGTCCCAGTAGTTCGTGGCCAGGGAAGTACTCAGCCCTTCCAGGGCCGATAGCGCCAGTTTTCTATCGTCCGGACGTTTCTGACGAGATGCTTTGCGCCGGACGGGCTCGCCATCCCCGAAGACGAGGTGGTACAGATCCGCGAGCTCAGCCGAGCGTTCGTGGATTTCGGCCGGTGCTTGCTCGAGCTTGTGGCCGGTGATCGTGAAGTACCGGCCACCGCTGTACATCTCGACGCCGGATCGATCGCTGTCGTTCTTGTCTGGGCCCGGGAGTGAGCCGATGGCCAACGCTTTCGCTCCCTCCGCTGACGGCGACACTTCCGCATAGCTGTCAAGGCGTTCCAGGTGGGATACTGCCCATTCCTGGATCTCCCCGGTGTGGGGATCACGACAATCATCGAGGTCCACGCCGGTGTAGGTGACACCCTCCTCCTCGACGTAACCCAGCACGAAGCCAATACCGTCAAACTTGCCGGTCGCGAGGGCAGCTATCGCCTCGTCGAAGGAGCACCACGTGCTGGGGTCGTCGACCGAGGCGAAGTCGCCGTTGACCTGGCGGGGCGGCTTGTCCCATTTTTTCTTGCGCCGACACCACTTCCACACGACCCAGCGCCGCAGGTTCTTGAGACGCTCGGGGATGTTCTCGACGAGGATCTCCAGCCGCGCCGGTTTGGCTCCTCCGGACTTGCTCATCGTGTCTCCCCTTTCGCTGCGGAAGGCTGAGCACTGCGATCCTCTGGGGAGGGCATCTCCGAGAGACCGGGCTGGTGTCCGCCGTGTTGGCGGCGCAGAAATCCCTCGATTGCGGGGTGCAGGTGGTAGGGCCTGCCCGAATTTGCCGGTCGGCTGGCACTGGCATCGACCTGCTCCAGCCGGGCGAGCGCCCGTGTGCGAACGTGGTCCAGTCGCCGCATGAGGGTGCGGACCAGCTGATTCTCCAGCTGGTGCAGGGAGGCGGCGCCGCCGATGAGTAGGGCCACGTCCTCGAAGGCGTCCTGGATGATCAACTCGATTCGGTTCGAGGAGCTCACCGTCGATCCCCTTCTGGGTCTGCGCGTGTGCTCATTGGTGCGAGGCCAGACACGCGCCGTCCGGCCCGGCCCCAGGCTCGAATCAACTTCGGGCCTTATTCACTCACCGGTCGCTTTTCACCAACGGGCTAGTTTTGGGGTGGGGAAAATGACAGCGCACGTTGTAACGGGTTGGAAATGCAGCAGTTGCAGAGGAGGACTTTTCGAGAAAAAAGTGATCGAACGAGATGCCGGCTCGGTGATTTTTTACCGAGATGGCTGTGAGACGCTGCTGGTGGCATCGAAGAGGGCGGACCACAGCAGCTGGGTCTTCGAGAACTGGAAGGGAGAACTGCCGATCTGCATCAGATTGCCCAGGCGTTTGCTGAGGGACAGCATCGCCTTGTCGTTGCTCTTTCGCTGAACCTTCCCACCGCCCCGGAGAACGGCGAGCAGCGCTTCCCCATCTGGCGTGGGGTTCCCGTCTGCGTCAGCCAGGCCGATCGAGCGAAGGTCGTACTGGCGTTCAAGCATCCCCACTCGCACTGCCGTCTCCCACCGACCGGGGGCTTCACTCTCGTCGTCCGGTGAAGTGTAAACGCTGCAGGCATCTGGCGTCTCCGCACGGACCACGATTCCACCCGTCGGAACTTCCTCGATGCTCACCCCGTCCCAGGTGAGTCCGTCGGGTGTCGGGAAATGAATCCCTTCCTCCGCGAAGATCCGAAACCGGGTCTCGTAGCGATGCGTCAGCCGAGAATCTTTAAAAGGGCTTCCCTCGATGAGCAGCAAGCCGCCGAGCCGTTTCCCCAGTTGGCTCACGTTCTGTTTGAGGTTTGTCCGCACATTTTGTGGCAGGGACGAGAGGTTGGTAGGAAGGATTCCACCATGATCGGCAAATTGCCGCAAGAGGATCCAAAGTCGGTCTGGGACATTCCTGCGCCGCTTCTCCTCGAACCCGGCTTCCTGGAACGTGAGTTCCTTCCGCTTGCCGAGCACTTCAACCCGTATGTGCAGGTCGTCCATCCCGATGCGCACATCCTTCCAGGCGGCACCTCTGGGAGTGGGAAACGGCTTCGTGACTACGAGCGGTTTGGCTTTCTTGCTCTTGCTCATGGCCATTTCGAGCTGCGCGCGGTCGCACACCAGGCGCGTCCCGTCCCAGGCCATCAGGGCGGAGAAGGGCAGGACGAGCGGGACATCTCCGGCCCAGAGGGACTCATTGGGTAAACCGCCGGCGGCCAGGATCACGGGCTGGGGAGAGGCTCGCAAACGCGCTGCCTTGCCGACCACCTCCGCTCCATCTGCCCCGGTGAGCCTTCGACAGAGGAAGATTTCGTAAGGCAGGCCGCCCACCGATATTTTGCCGAGGAGCCACACACACGCCAGTACGACTTCTTCCACGTCTCCGCTGGTGTCCAGCGCCGATGCGCAAAGTTCGGCGGCGCCCCGCCAATTCACTTCCCAACGCCGGAGACGCTCCAGCGGTACGAAAACGCGACCCACTTCGGGGCAGCGGATGTATGCACGGAGCTCGGAACTGGAAGGAGATTGCACACAAACGATCTCCTCCACATGATCACCAGCGCAGGCATCGCAGACGACTGATCTTGCGTTGGGGGCGGCTGTCAGTAAGCCTGCGGATTGAAGCTGCTCGAAGATGCCCGGAGGCCAAACGGCTACTTCATCGGCCGAGTATACAGGTTCGCGGGCATCGGCACGGTCGCAAAGCAGGCGGAGCACGTCAGTCACGTTGGATCTTCCATCGCCTCAGGTATTTTTCCGCCAACAGACGGTGATCTTCCTTCAAGCTCTTCAGGTTCGATGAGTTGGGGAAGCTGACGCTAAAGGTGAACGGCTTGGGACGCTCGTAACCTTTCGGCGCGAAGCGGAACTGGAATTCGGCCTGCGTCACGTTCGGGCGGGTTCTGGCCAGATGCTCGGCACTGAGACATTCGGCAATCATATCGAAGACATCCTCGGGGCCAACCTGCGGGTCGCTTTCCAAGGTGATCCTGCGCCCGCCGATCCCCAGGCGCAACTTTCGCACGCGGACCTCCTCAATTCCGTCGGAAGGATCCGTTACGAAGCGGCAGTCGCTGGACAACAGGGCGTTGAGTTCGTAAGGGTGGTCGCCGGGTTGTTCCGGTGGCGGGTTTTCGTTCAGAATGACTTGGCAGAAGATGTATAGCAGTCGGGCCTTCACGCCGCGGTCCCCGTGAGCATACATGTCGAGAGATCCGGTCGTTGGGTCGTAGATGAACACCACCTCGAAGGCCCGTTTCTGAGGCCGCTTAACGAACTCCCCCTGGTCGTTATGGCCGATGTACGTGTCCGGGTAGTCGTCGGGATAAGCAAAGAAATAATGCTGACGCCCGCCACGCAGGTAGGTTTCGACGGTGCATTGGTGACCCCGGCCCTGCTCACTCTTGTAGTATTCCGACAAGGCATCAGCGAACGCGCGGACCCCTTGTGCCGACGTGTTCGGCGATTTCCTCGGCAGGCTCTTGTGACGGACCCAGTGACGGCCGAACAGGCCATCGGCTGAGACGAAAAGCGAGGCCACGTTGAAAATCGACGGGTGTGCCAGATATGCCCACATCGCCTTATCGTAAAAACCATCTTGTTGTGCGAGGGCGGTGACCAAGTTCAGGCCGTGGACTACGCCTTCTTCGTTGAGCGCCTTGACCCCTGCCTCGCAGGCCATCTCGTGGATGGCCTGGAATGCCCTATCGACTTCGGAACGTTGGAAGGTCGGCAGCGCCTGCCAGGCATCGTAGACCAGTCCGATATCTGTCTCCCGCTGATGCATCCACGGGATCTCGGCGAGTTCTCTCCTTTGGTCGAAGAATTCTTTGAGAAAATGATTGTGGACCTGTCGCAAAACCGTCTTCGGCGAATACGGGCGGGCCATCAAACCTCCAGTCCATGCAGGGATCGTCCCGACGATGCCGGTGTGCTTTTAATGTTTGGGGTGGATTTTCCCACCCGCGGGCGTTGAGAATGATGAAGCTCATCGTTCCTGGAATATACCGCCATAAGTGGAGGAAACAATAGGAGTGTTCGTTGTTGGTTGTTCCTCCGAGGGTGCGGGGCGAAAGTTGCCTTTTCTCTGTCTCATTTCTTTATCAGCCTCGCACCTGGACGTGGGCCGGCGGGAATCGCCTCAGAAACATCGGCGTGCTCCCCTCGGAAGTTCATCGATGAGATTGCCCAAGCAGACGGGGCACTTGCCCCATTCCCTTCGCTACCATCCCGCCGGCGCCAGCCACCTGAGCGTGGTCGGCCTTTGGCTCAACTTTTCGCTTGCTCGGGCCACAGACGGGAGGGAGGATAACACCATCCTCCCGAACCTCTGACCGGAGAATGACACCATGCCTGGTCCTTCCACTGCCGACGGCCCACCGAGTTCTGGACCATCCCAACCGAAGAAGCGACTCTTACGATGGCTCACCGGCATCTCCGCGCTCGTCATAATGCTGGCCTACTCCAGGGATCTTTTCGCCGCTGATGGCCGCGAGCGGGAGAAGCAGGCCGCCGAGGCGGAGGCCAGAGCGAAAGCCAAGGCGAAACAGCCGAAGGGCATGGACTTGCAGGGCGATCCGCTGCCGGCCGGCGCCATCGCTCGACTGGGAACGGTGCGGCTCCGCATCGACGCCTCGTGTGTCGCTTTCTCGCCGGATGGCAAGATGGTCGTTTCCGGTGGTGACGACGGGCTACGGGTGTGGGACGCGGCGACGGGCGCGCCCCTCGACGGCTTCGCTGACAAAGGCCCCGCGATGGCGGCCCGCTTCTCCGCCGACGGCAAGACGCTCCTCACGGCCGACAACAACGGCGCGATCCGCCACTGGGACGCGGCCACCGGCAAGCTCCTCCGCGATACCATACCGGTTGAGAAAGTTCGCCCCCACAGCCTCGCCGCCTTCTTCTCCGCCGACGGCAAGGTGCTCGGCACCCTGCCGTATTCCGGCGTTCAACTTTGGGACACCGCCACTGGGCAGCGAACTCTCCAGAGCAAGCGCAAGGTGCCATCGACCTCGAACCAGGCGGCCCTGTCGCCGGACGGGAAGATCCTGGCCGCCGGCGGGGAGGGCAACAGTGTCCACCTGATCGATACGGCCACCGACAAGGAAATCCGGCGCATCGAGGGGGGGGCGACCTGTTTCATGTTTTCGCCGGACGGCCGGTCCCTGGCCAGCGTACTGGGCGTCAGTCCAACCAAGTCCAGCGTGTGCCTCTGGGACGTGACGACTGGCAAGCTCCATCACCAGATTCCGGTCGAGAGGTTGGGCTTACCCCGACTAGCCTTCTCGCGGGACGGAAAATACTTGGCGGCCTGCGGCACCGAAGGGCCGATCCGGCTTTACGACATGGACCGCGGCAAGGAGGTGAGACGGTTGGAGCGCCCCGTGGGGTCGGTCGGGAATCATTGCTGGGGGCAGCATGCCCTCGTCTTCTCCGCCGACGGCAGGACGCTCGCCTCAGCGGAGGCGTACACCGTGAGGCTGTGGGACGTGGCAACCGGCAAGCTCCGTCCGGATTTACCCGGGCATACCAGCTTGGTTCTCAGCCTGGCCTTTTCCCCCGACGGCACTCACCTGGCCTCTGGGGAAGGCACGGACAGCACAATGCTCGTCTGGGACCTGGCGACCCGCAAGCCGCGCCACGTCTTCAGCGATAATCCCTCCGTCTGGTCTCTGGCCTATTCCCCCGACGGCAAGCTCCTCGCCAGCGGTGACGGCGCGATGATACACCTATGGGATCTCTCGCGGGGGCGGCTGGCACGGGAATTTGTCGCGCACTTCTACCAAGTGCAGGGCCTCGCCTTTTCGCCGGACGGTAAGACCGTGGCCTCGGCCGGCCACGACGCCCGGGCCAAGCTGTGGGACGTGGCCACGGGCAGGAGGTTGCACCAGATCCGCGGCGCCGATAGTAAAGTTAAATCGGTGGCCTTCTCGCCCGACGGCAAGTTCCTGATCGTGGCCGGCACCAGCGGCGAGTTGGCCCTCTGGGACCCCACGTCGGGGCAGAAGGTGCGTGACCTCGGCGAAAACGGGGATGAGGGCCGGGCGGTCTATCAGGCGGCCTTTCTCCCGGACGGCAAGACCGTTTTTTCCCGGGAGTTCCGCTGGCGTGACCCCCGCGCAGGTCGAAGGGATCGGCACGGGGTGTACTTCTGGGACAGCGGCAGCGGGCGTCTGCTGCGCTCCTTCCCGATGAGCGCGGGCAACGTCCGGGAGATGCGTTCGGCGCTGTCGCCCGACGGCAAGACCCTGGCCATCGGCAGCGGCGATTTCAAAGACCCCGCCATCCGCCTGTGGGATACCGATACCGGCAAACCGATGACCCAGCTGCACGGGCATGCGGGGAGAGCTGTTACCGCCCTGGCCTTTTCCCGCGACGGCCGCGTCCTGGCATCCGGGGGAACGGATACCACGGTGCTGCTCTGGGACGTGAGCCACGCCCGGATGGAGCACCTGTGGGCGGAGTTGGCGGCGGCCGAGGGCGAAAGTGCCCGAGCTATCAAGGCATTAGCAGCCAAGCCCGCGGAAGCTGTTCCCTTCCTGAAGGAGCGCCTGCGCCGTGCGGCCGAGGCGGAAGAACGGGCCGGCCGATTGATCGCCGACCTGGACAGCGACAGTTTTTCGGTGCGTGAGAGGGCGTCGCGGGAGCTGGCGAAGCTGGGGCCGGACGCCGCCTTCGCCCTGCGGGCCGCGCTGCAAGGCGATCCTTCCGCGGAAGGCCGCCGGCGACTCCAGGCCATCCTGGACAAGATGAAGCGCCCCCGGAACATGGTCCCGCCGGAGGCCCAGCTCAAAGAGCTGAACAGCGAGATCGGCAACATCGACAAGGACATCAAGAAGAACATCGGCCGCCTGGCTGCCATGGAAGTGGAAGTCAAGCATCTGGAGCAGCAGGTCAAGGGCCAGCGCGTTGAGAAGGTCCAGGAGAAACTTCTGGAGGAGAAGAAACGCACTCTCGAAGCGGCGCACGCTCGGCTGACCGAGATGGTCAACGAAAAGGAGAAGCTGACTCTCCTGTCGGCTCGCCTTGCCGGCCACATCGAGACCGCGGGTTCCGACCCGCGGAGCATCTGGCTGTCGCTGGCCGTGCTGGAAGAGATCGGCACCCCTGCGGCACGACAAGTCCTGGAGGGTCTGGCGAAAGGGCCGGAGACATCGCGGCTGGCGCGGGAGGCCCGCGCCGCCCTCGAACGCCTGGCCAAGCGGCGAAACACTCGCTGAAAGGAGAATCGCATGCGACGACTTGCTCTCCTGCTGACCTTCGCCCTCCTGACGGCCGGGCCGGGGCTGCTCGCGCAAGAACTGAAGGAGTGCGCCAGTCCCGAGGGAGAACTCAGGCAGATAGCGCTAAGACCAGACGGCAAGATGGTGGCCACCGTCATCCGGGCCCCTGTCAGACGCACACGCGAATCCCAGGTGAAACTGTGGGACATCGCATCCGGCGAGGAGGTCGCGACCTTCGACTACCAGGCCCTCGATCTTCGCCCACTGACCTTCAGCCCGGACGGCCGGCTCCTAGCCGCGGAAGGACATGGCCCGGTAGCTATTATGATAGTCTGGGACGTGGCCGCCCGTAAGGAGCTGGCCAGCTTCAGAGTCTCCCTCGGCGCGTCGGTCACTACTCTCGCGTTCAGTGCGGACGGCAAGAGGCTGGGGGCGACCGGAGGGAGAAGCGTGCAGTTTTGGGACGTGGCTTCCGGAAAAGAGTTGTCCTCCTTCAAGGTTCTCGTTCCCGCTTATGGATCGGCCTTCAGCCGGGACCTGCGCACGCTGGCTTCCCCGAACTACCCGGAGATCGACCTGTGGGACGTGACCACCGGCAAGTTGCGGGCCACCCTCTCCGAACACCGGGGGCCAGTCCGGTACGTGGAGTTCAGCGGGGACGGCAAGACGCTGGTTGCCGCGAGCGACTTCTACGACCGCAAACGGCCCTTCCGGGGTGAGATCCGGCTGTGGGACGTGGCCACGGGCCGGGAGCGGGCGGTTTTCCAAGAGGGGATTGAGAACGTCGGGCCTGCTCATCTCAGCCCCGATGGCAAGACCCTGGCCCTGTTGGATCAGGGAATTGAGCGTGTAGTTCGCTTGAAGCTGCTGGACGTGGCGACGGGAAGGCAGCGCCTCATCCTTCCCCCGGCCGACCACTCGTTCACCTCCCACGCTTTCGCCAGAGACGGCCGGCTCTTTGTCTTCGGCACCCCCGACTTCAAGAAAATCAAGCTGTGGGAGGTATCGCTACCAAAAAACGACGGCAAATAGTTGCCGGTTGGCGGATGTGAAGCCGGCGGGTGTACGGACCCTGCGAATGAGCGTCCGAGGATGCCTCTCCTCTGTTCCGTGTTGTTGTCAGGCCCGCATCTGGACATGAGCGGGGGGAAGCGCTTCAGCAACCGCAGCGTGCCCTTGCGGACACGCCAGACGGCGGAAGCAACCCGGACCCTGTAGCCGGGTAGGGGGTGGCCTATGTTGCCGGGAAAAGTGAGTAGGGGGTGCGCAACTCCCTCCATTCTTTGCATCAAAATCAATTTCTGCCGCCGTTCTCACCACGTCGATCCTCGGACGGACGCTTCGTTGTTTCGTGACGGGGTCCGAGAGAGACCAGTCTGGTAACTCCGCGGGGAGTGGTAATCAGAGATTCCGAGAGTTTTGGCAAGGGTTTTCGGGCCGCGAGGGGAACCTTGAAGGTTCCTCTCGACCCCCGAACGCTCTCTCCCGAATCGGAGAGTGCGGTGCCAGAGAGGGATGAGCGGAAATCCTCGCGAAAAAGGACGGAAAACGCAACACGCCGAGAGGGTTTCCTCTCGGCGTTTGCTGGTAACTCTTGGGTAGCGTTTGTTCGCTACTGACTCGAAGGCTCCCCGATAAGTCTGGCCCCGGAATTGAGAGCTGCTGAGAGCTCCTGAGAGGTTACACGGACTTTTTGCCACCACCCCGCTGTCTATCCGACACGCAATCCAGACAGGTATACACGCTGATTCCTGGACTCTCCCTCCGGATGTCGGTGGCTGTTGATCTGCGTGGCGGTATGCTTCTTCTTTCCAACGGGCACGAGCAGCGAGAACGTGATCCAGGTCGAAGGCACGACGCGGGCGAAGGCGTGGTAGCATGAGACGTTGTAGGCCAGGGCGACCGGCGACCTCGCTGCACAAGTGGCCGCCAGTTAACGCCTCTGCGAACTGGAACTGTCCGGCGTCGTCTATACGAGCATCTTCTCGCCGCAGGACGGCCGCAAGAACCGCGAGGATTTGATAAGCGGTTTCCTCACCGCCCTGCGCGATCGTCTGGATGCCACGCTGGTCGTCAAACTGGCCGCCGCGGATTCGCTCTGGATCGACGGCACTCTGAACTACTATCGCACGGCCGGACTCTCGCACCGTTGTAAGGTCGTTTTTATCACCGATTACCTCTCCAACGATCAGATGCTGGCACTGGCCCGCGCCAGCACCTACTACCTGACCACGACGCGCGCGGAGGGGTGCTGTCTGCCGCTCTTGAATTACCTCGCCGCCGGCCGCCCGCGCGTCACGCCGTGCCACACGGCCATCGGCGATTATTTCACTCCGGATATGGGATTTATCATCGCCAGCGCGGCGGAACGTGCCTTCTGGCCGCAAGATAAACGGATTCGTTTCAAAACGACGTGGAATCGCATCGAGTGGCCCTCCGTGATCGAGCAGCTGCGAACCAGTTACGACCTCGCCAGCCGCGATCCGGCCGCCTACGAATCGCTCGTCACCGCGAGCCACGAACCGATGTCGCAATGGGTCGAGTCCGAGTCCATCTGGCCGCGCTCGCAAGCGGCCTTGGATCGGCTCGTCGCAACGCGGACACGCCGGGAACAGGCCGCGTGAGGGAAGCAAAAGAAGTAAGGAGACCGCATATGGAGAGAGACCAAACACTCGTCGCCGGCACAGCGCGGGAGTGGAAACCGAACCGCATGCCCAGTCCCGGCTGGCGGCTCGCGCGTCTTTTGATCGCCAGCTCGAAGGACGACGCCTTTCTCGATCGCGGCTGGCTGCCCTGGGTGATGAAGTGCAGCCCGGGACGACTGCGCAAGGGGCTGGCCCTGCGCTTGCTGTCGCTCAGCCCGCACTACTGGATGCATTAATGGCTGGACTGTTACCCGCTGGAATTGTCGCGCCGCCAAGTCCTTCAAAAAGAGTACGAACGCAACCTTCTCTCGCGCCGCGAACTGTGCGACAAGCTGCTCCGCCGTTATCTTCGGCCGGACATGACCGTCCTCGATTTCGGGTGCGGGCCGGGCTTTTTGGCGAAGGCCGTCAGCGACCATGTCCAGCACGTCCTCGCGGTGGACGTATCGCGCGACGTCCTTGCCTGCGCCGGGGCGCTAAACGGCGCGGACAACATTCGCTACCTCGTCAACGCCGCGAACGACCTGGCGGCGGTGGCGGACGCCAGCGTGGATCTGGTTCACGAACACGAGGGTTGGGAAGTCGGCCGCGTCGAAGTGCGAATGGCTTCATTCTCCGAAGCCGAGATCACCGGCTTGTTGCAGCAGGCTGGCTTTGGAGACGTCCGCATCGTTCCGGTTGCCTCGCTCTGCGCCATCGACGATAACATCGGCGCGGAGCATCTCGTGCAGTTTCAGCGCTGAATCCTGCATCTGACGCGGGGAGGCTCATTCCGCCCCGATGTGCTCGCCTTTCTCGGCCGCGGAGCGCTTCATGAACAGCACCAAAACGAGGAGCGCCACCCCCAAAGCGGCGCACAGCCAGAAGACGTCGAAGTAGGCCAGCGACCCCGCCTGCTGCTGGCGCAGGTTCTCCAACTGTTGCCAGGTCATTTGCTGGGATCCGGCCGGGTCGCCGGTCTGTTGGAAGAACACCGCTCGGCCCTGTTCGGAGAACGCGTTGACCTGCGGGTTGAGCGGGTCGAGGAACTCGCCGACGCGCGACACGTGGAATTGCAGGCGTCGTTGTTCCATGGTCTGAGCCATCGAGGTGCCGACGCTGCCGCCCTCGTTGCGGAGCAGGGCGAACATGCCGACCGCCGCCGCCCGCAGGTGTTGGGGGACGTATTTGAAGGCCGCCACGTTGAGCGGAGCGAAGATCATCGACAGGCCGCAGATTGTCACCACGCGCGGCCAAATCACTATCTCCGGGCTGATGTACAGGTTCATCAGCGCCATCCAGTAGCAACCGGCTGCCATGACCAGCAGGCCGCCGGCGATCAGCCAGCGGGCGTCGGCGCCCCGACCGAGGACAAAACCGACAATCAGCAGCATCAGGATGGAGAAAAGACCGGAGGGCGACTGAACCAGTCCGGAGACGTAGGCGTCGTAACCAAACTCGGCCTGGAGCAAGCCCGGCAAGGACGTGCTGGAGCCGTAGAGCACCGCGTAGGCGCAGAAGATGATGATGCAGGCGGCCGCGAAATTGCGCTCGCCCAGCGGCCGGAAGTTGACAATCGGATTGCTGATCCGCAGCTCGCGGAAGATCAGACTGCCTAACCCCAACACGAACAGGATCAGCAGCGTCTGGATGCGCCAGAACGGATCGCCCAGCCAATCCCACTCCTGCCCCTTGCTGAGCATGATTTCCCAGCACGACATGACCAGGGCGAGCAGCCCCAGACCGATGTAATCGAAGTTCAGCGGCCGGCGGCGCAGTTCCGCCCGTTCCCGCTTCAGGTAGTCCGGATCGTGGACCACGAAGTAGCACATCAGCAAGGCCAGGGCGCCCACCGGGATGTTGATGTAGAAGATCCAGCGCCAGTTGTACTGGACCGTGAGATAGCCGCCCAGCGTCGGGCCGACGACCGGCGCCAGCAGGGCGGCGATGCCGAACATGGTCTGGGCGGCGCCCTGCTTCTCGGGGGGGAAGGCATCGAGCAACACCCCCTGGCTGGAGGGCTGCAAGCCGCCACCGGCCAGGCCCTGGAGCACGCGGAACAGAATGATCTGCCCGAGGCTAGTCGCCATGCCGCACAGCCCCGACGCAACGGTGAAGACGGCGATGGACAACAGAAAGTAGTTGCGGCGGCCCATGCGGGCCGAGATCCAGCCGGAGATCGGTAGGATGGTGGCGTTGGCGGCCAAGTAGCTGGTCAGCACCCACTCGCTATCCACGTTCGCCGCCGATATACCGCCCGCAATGTAGCGCAGCGCGACATTGGCGATGGTGGTGTCCAACACTTCCATGAAGGTGGGGATGACCACGGCGATGGCGACGATCCAGGGGTTGATCGCCGCACGCGGGACCGAACTGGGGGACAAGGTTATGCCGCTCATGATGCCGCCTCCGTAGAAAATCGGGGATCGAAGCGGTTCATGGCTTCGGCATGGTTGGCCCCTGAGGTGGGAATAGTGTTGGACCTTGGGGCGTCCGCGCCGGTGGACCTTGGGGGAGCATGCGAAGGCTCTGCAGCTTCTTCCCGGCATCCGGTATCTTGTCGTCAACCGGCTCCTTGTAGTAGACGTAAGGAACGACCGACAAGCCGTCGAATAACGGAGGATCGCGGTCGGGATTGTAGTCGGGCAACTCGATGCGGACCGGCAAACGCTGGACGATTTTCACGAAGTTGCCGGTAGCGTTCTGCGGCGGCAGCAGGGCGAGGGTTTGGCCGGTGCCCTGGGTGAAGCCGGTGATACGGCCTTCGTACTGGTGGCGGCTGCCGTACATGTCCACCTCGCAGCGCACGCGCTGGCCGATGCGCAGGTCCGCCAGCTGCGTTTCCTTGAAGTTGGCGTCAATCCAGATGTCCTCCCGCGGGCGGAGGGCCATCAGGTTCTGCCCCACGGTGATATTGTTGCCCTCGCTGACGTTGCGGCGCGTCACCACGCCGTCGATTTCACTGACGACGTCGCAATAGCGAAGGTTGAGCTTGGCCTGGCGGAGATCGCTTTCGGCCTGGAGGAGCTTGGCCTTGGCCTGCAGGATGGCGGGCGCTTTGGGGATACGTTTCTCGATAATGACATCCAGATTGTGACCAGGGTCTTGCTTGTAGAAATCCTCCAAGGCCTGTGTGGGTGTTGAGTTCAAGGAGGTCGGGAAGTAACCCCACTGGGCCGCACTTTGCACGAGGGTCGCGAGACTGCTCTGGACCGTGGAAAAAGTCTCGTCAAGGTCGTCCGGCACATCCGTCAGTTTCTTCCTCTTTTTCGGTTCGGGAGGAAGACCCAGACCGGCCCGAATAGCATAGATCTCCTGAAGAGTTTGCTCGACGGCCGCCTTATCGACCTCGAGCGTTTGCCGCCGTTGGTCGAGGTCTTCCTTGCTGATGCCCCCGCTCGCGCGCAGTTTTTCGCCGCGTTCGAGGTTGTTCTCCGCCAATTTCAGGGTGGCCTCTTTGCTCCGGAGCGTGGCCACGGCGGCATGGAGGTTGGCGATCTGCGTCCGGACGTCCTCCATGGCGTGTTCGAGCTTGTAACGATTGGCGTGCGACTGGGCCACCTGACTGCGCACCTCGGCCTCGGCTGCCTTCAGGTTGGCGTCGGCCGTTTTCACCGCCGCTTCCGCAATTGCCAGTTGAACCTCGTAAGGCTCCCGGTCGAGCCGGACCAGCACGTCTCCCCTTTTCACACGCTGGTTGTCCTTTACCAGAACCTCGCTCACCTGGCCGGCTACGCGGGGGGCCACGAAGGTCGGATAGCTATTGACATAGGCATCGTCGGTGGAAACCGTGTTGAGCGCCGTTCTCAGCCAGGGGACGAAGAAGTACGCTCCGATCGCCAGGCCAATCACCGCCGCCGCCAGCAGCAGAAGCCGTTTTCGCCAGGAGTGAGCGGAAGACGCGCTCTCCGATGATCTGGACGGTGGGGCGGAAGGATGAGCGGGAGGCGCACTCTCCGATGATCTGGGCGGTGGGGCGGAAGGACGATCGGTTATCGGGGCGGCAAGCGCCGTATCCTTCGCTTCCATCGGAGTCGCCTGGGAAGGGGTTGGCCTTGCTTCGCTTGACGTCTCGGGACGCGGATCATTCGTGCTTGCCATGCCGGTACTTCTCCCTTCTGGAGTCAAGCATCAGCGTTATGAGATTACGGAATAGCCCTATCACGCGAGGATGTGGAATGCAACCCATGTACCAGAGAACAATCGACGAGTATTCCGCGGCCCTCGTTCCGAGGGCGGACCTCGGTGGGCTTCCCGCAAATCGCGCGCTGCACTTATCTTATATCGATCAAGCAGGACCGTCTCCTATCCTGACATCACGGATGACGCTCCGAAATCTCCCGCGGACAGTGCTTCGCCCATCGGCCAAGCCAGCGAGGGAGCGTTTTGCCGGCAAACAACCGGAGGCGTCTGCGTCGGTTCTCAATGCCTTTGGCTGCAAGCCGGACCACTCTTGCACGGGGTGGGACAGACCGGCGGCCCCCAGATGTAGTAGGACGGGTAGGGCGGCCAGCAGACCCGGGGAAGGGGTTTGCGGCAATAGTCGTCCGGGCCGCCGCCGCAGGGAAAACAATGTTGAGGCCACCAGTGCAGCAGGCCGCCGCCGTAGGGATGCCAGCCGCCTACCGGGTGGAACCGCTGGAGGATGCTCTCCCCGGGCGGCTCACAACAGGGGGCTTCTCCGCTAATGCTCCGGCCGCTGGCGAACAGGGTGAGGAGCAAGACGATAATCCCTCGATGGATTTTCATGAAGTCATTTCTCCTCTTTGTCGCGCGGAAGAGCCTTTGGCTTGGGTAATTCTTCCTGAGCGGCAGAATCGGGCGTCTTTTCCTGCACTGCGCTCGCTATCGGTAGGGCTTCGTGGCCGTGGTCTTTTTGACAGCGCAGCTCCCAGCCTCCGCCGAGCGCTCGGTAGACGTTGATTAGATTGAGGGCGATGTTGCCCTGGGCGACGGCCAGGTTGTCCTGCTGCTGCAACTTGGAGTTCTCCAGCGTGAACAAGCGATTGACGTCGGCCTTGAGGACGCGGAAGTTGTTCTCCTGGATCTTGGTGGCGGCCACGGCCGCGGCAACGCTGCGGGCGAGATCCTCGGCCTGTTCCCGTGAACGCAAAAAGCCGCGCAGCGGAGTCTGCACTTCGCGGGCGGCCGTCAGGACCCGGTTTTGATAGGTCGCAATCAACTCCTGCAGGCGGGCCGTTTGGGAGCGCACATTGTTCAGGATTCGGCCGTAGTTCAAGATCTTCCAGGTGAAACTCGGATAGAAGAGGCCCAGAAAGCCACCGCTGGAAGGCAGCCCCAAGAGATTGATGGTGTCGTAGCCGAGGATACTATTGACGGCGAGGGTCGGATACAGGTCCGCTTCCGCCACGCCAATTTGGGCGCTCTGGGCCGCCACCTGGCGCTCGGCGCTTCGGACGTCGGGGCGGCGGCGCAGCAAGTCCGCTGGGATGCCGGCAGCGACCCAATTCGGCGTGCTCGGCATTGGGCTGTCACCCAACTCCGGGCCTGTTCCCAGTTCCGGCTCCAGATTGCGGGGAGGAATGCCCAGCAGAGTGCAGAGCGTATCGTTCGCCTGGCCGAGTGCGATCTGCAAGGCGGGGATAGTCGCCCGCGTCTGTTCCACGAGCGTACGGAGTTGTTCCACGTCGAGAGCGGTCCCGGTGCCGACCTTGAATTGCTGCTCGGCGACAGCCAGGAGCCTCTCTTGCGTGCGCAAGTTGTCGCGGGCGATCTTGATGCGCTGCTGGGCGATGCGATATTGCACATAATTGGTGGCCGCGTCGGCCAGCAGCGTCACCAGGGCATCATCGTAGTTCTCCACGGAGGCATCCAGGCTTGCATTGGCCGATTCGATGCCGCGACGGATGCGGCCCCAGAAATCTATCTCCCAGCTCAGGTTGAAGCCGGTGAAATTGAACCAAGTACGATGGCCGTTGCCCGTGCCGGTGAGATACATCCCCTGTAGTTGCTGTCTCTGGGAGAAGAGATTGCCCGCCGCGATTCTCTGCTGCGCTCGCGCCTGGAGGACGCGCGTGCCCAGAACGCGCAGGTTCAAGTTCTGCTCGTAAGCCGTGTCAATGAGGGAGTTGAGCTTTGCATCCTGGAACACCGTCCACCAGTCTTGCAGGTGGCGTTTTTGCACGTCGGCGTTGCGGGCCTGAATCCACTCCTCGGCGACGGGGGCGGGCGGCTTGCAATAATTGGGACCCACCTTGAAACCGTTGTGGATGTATTCCGAAGGCCCCGTGAGGATGCAGCCGCTTTGAAGCAAGACCGCGCCAGCCAAAGCGGCCAGCGTGACCCAGCGCGGAAGATGCGGTCGAGACATCCGTAAATCCCCCCACGAACTTGTCGCTGCTCCGGCACGCCAGCGCTGCCTCCGGCAGATCGAGAGCAATCCGCACAGATGGAAATATCGGTAGGGTCCGCGCGGCCTGCTGAGGAATACCGGAAAAAATCAAACAGAAGCCGCCGAACTGTCCATCTCGCCTATTTTCTCGGTCCTATTCCATTCCGATGTGGCCACCTGCCACGGGCTTCTGGCTTTTCCCTGATATTCTCAGTTGGTAGCGGTGAATGTGTATCAGGCCGGTCTTGCAGCGCTGCTTCGGGCCAAGAGGACCGTCGCCAGCAGGGCAACCCCGCCCAGGATCAGGCTCAGGAAGCGCCCTCCGCGGCGGACAACGAACGTAGGTCAGGCTTTCCAGCCTGACACTCTTCCCCGGTCAGACTGGAAAACCTGACCTACGATCACAACTGGCTGGCCGCCAAATTGACAGCCGGAAGTGTCTGAAAAATAGGCCATTTCTGAGCGCCTGTTTACCAAAAAGGCAGTTATGAAACTGCTTTGAAGCTGTGAATGAAGATTCTCCCCGCCACGCGCTAACACTTACTGTGATCGACTGATCGGCTCGATCCGCCGCGAGTTGCTCGATCATGTCATCGTTGGGAACGAGCGGCACCTGTATCGCTTTCTGTCTTCGTACTTCGCGTATTATCATCGGGCGCGGCCGCACATGGGGTTGGGTCACGATGCTCCCAAGCCGCGTGCGGTAGAGCCGCCCGGGTATGGCCGGGTGGTCGCCGAGCCGATGGTGGGAGGCTTGCATCACCGCTATCGGCACTGTGGTTGAGCGGTGGTGTCGACCGACCAGCTCCTGTTCTTCGCCGGGGCAGCGCTGGTCCTCTAACCGGAGGCGAAAAACGACGTGTCAGATGTCTGAATTCGCCGTTGTGGACTCGGCCAAGCCGCTCCCCTCACCACTGCAACACGAAGAATCCAGTGCTGCACTCCTTGGTCCGCGCTCCGCCATCGGCTTCGCGACTGCTGGAATGGCATTTTCAGGAGGGACAACCAGACCGCTGACTGCAAGAGTCTGCGGAACTTGCCTGTCTTCGCAGGGTCTCAACAGACAGGCCGCCTATCAGCCCGAGAAGCTCTTGGGCCATAGCTTCGAGTCGTTCCATCAAGGCCGCTGCCTCTTCAAGCTGGCCACGAGCCGCGTGATCTTCAAGTTCAGAGGCCACGCCGCCGGCCGTGGTGGAGAACGCCGCCACCATCCCGGAAAGCTTGTGAGCAGCCTCGCGCAACCGGGAAGCGTTCCACTCGCGCACGGCATCCCGGACTGCCGTCACCTGCTCCGGCAGGCGAGCTTGGAACGCCTGACAAATCTTCTCCAGGATGACGGCGTCCCCGCCGCAGGCGGCCAAGAGCACACGCGGGTCGAGTAGGCTTGGTCCCGGTCGGTCGGTCGATAAGCAGACTCCCACGACTCGGTCCATCGCCGCCCACAGATCGGCGACCTGGATCGGCTTGGCCAGAAAGTCATCCATGCCGACCGCGAGGCATCGCTCACGGTCCTCTTTCCCGGAGCGCGCCGTCAGGGCGATGATGGGCAGGTGGCCCCCCGTCGTTCGCTCTCGCTCGCGCACCGCCTGAGCGACCTGGAAGCCGTCCAACTCCGGCATGTGCATATCCAGAAGTAGCAGGTCGAAGCCTCCCTCTTCCGCCAGGGACAGCGCCTCCCGGCCGTTGTTCGCCAGCCGCACACGGTGGCCGCGTCGCACGAGCAGCTGCTCCAGGAGCTGCACGTTGAACTCATTGTCCTCAGCCACCAGGACGCGTAGCAGCCTCGCAACCGGAGCTTGCGCCCGGTTGAGTTCCCGCTCCCTTGCGGGGCGGGCCGCCAGCGGGGCGCCCCCGTTGTCCCAACTCATTACCCGGTAGATCGTCTCCAGCAGTTCGTCCCGCTCGACCGGCTTGAGCAGGTGAGCGTCCACGCGCTGCTCTCGGGACCGGGCGAGGTCGCCGGGGCGGTCCCCGGAGGTCAGCAGGACGATGCGCGTGGCGGACAGCTCAGCCCGCTTGCGGATCTGGGCGGCCAACGCCAGGCCGTCGGTGTCCGGCATGCGGGCGTCGAGCAGCAACAGAGCGTACGGTCGGCCCGCGTGGACGGCATCCCAGAGGGCGTCCAGGGCCGCAAGGCCGTCGCCGACCGCCGCCGGCTCCATCTGCCAGCCGCGCAGCCACTCCTGAAGGATGTGCCGGTTCGTAGCATTGTCGTCCACGATGAGTACAGGCAGGTTGCGGTGCAGGACCGGCTGCCGGAAGGCGGCCGGCTCCGGCTCCTGTGGCCGGCGCCCGAACCGGGCCGTGAGGGCGAAGGTGCTGCCCCGGCCCGGCACGCTGTCCACGTTGATCTCTCCGCCCATGAGGGCCACCAGGCGGGCGGCGATGGTCAGTCCCAGGCCGGTGCCGCCATACTTGCGCGTCGTCGAGGTGTCCTCCTGCTCGAAGGCCCGGAAGATCCGCTCCTGCTGATCGGGTGGGATGCCGATGCCGGTGTCGCGCACCGTGAAGCGGAGGCCGACCTCGCCCGGCCCAGGAGCCGGCAGCGAGCGGTCGCTGTGGGTTTCCACGCGCACGACCACTTCCCCCTCGTCGGTGAACTTGATGGCGTTGCCCACCAGATTGAGCAGGACCTGCCGCAGCCGGCCCGCGTCACCTACCAGGGTGTCGGGCACATTCGGCTGCACGTAGTAGATCAGCTCCAGCCCCTTTGTGTGGGCTCGCACGGCCAGGGTGCGCAGGGTGTCCCCGACCACCCCGCGCAGGGAGAAGCCGGCCGGATCCAGCTCCAGCTTGCCGGCCTCGATCTTGGCGAAGTCGAGCAGGTCGTTGATGATGGCCAGCAGGCTGTCGGCCGCGGACTTGACCGTCTTCAGGCACTGCCGCTGGTCCTCGGTCAGCTCGGTGTCGAGGGCCAGCTCGGTCATGCCGAAGATGGCGTTCATGGGCGTGCGGATCTCGTGGCTGACATTGGCCAGGAACTCGTCCTTGGCCCGATTGGCCGCCTCCGCCGCCTCCTTCGCCTGACGCAGCTCCTCCTCAACTTGTTTGCTGGTCGTGATATCGGTGCAAGTTCCGAACCATTTACAAACGTTGTTCTCCTTGTCCCGGATCGCCAGGCCCCGAGTCTTGAACCAGCGATAGGTGCCGTCGAAACGGCGGAAGCGGTGTTCGATCTCGTACTCGCTTTGCCCCTGGACGGCGGCTTGCCAGGCTTGCCGAGTGCGTTCCCGGTCATCCGGGTGCAGCATCTCCAGCCAGCCCAAGCCCAGCAGCTCGCTCTCGGGCCGGCCCATGTACTGCCCGATCTGCGCGCTACCAAAGTCCATGTGGCCATCGGGCGTGGCCGTCCAAACCAGTTGCGGCAGCGCCTCGGTCAGACTCCGCCACCGGCGTTCGCTCTCGCGTAGCGCTTCCTCAGCCCGCTTGCGGTCGGTAATGTCCCGCGCCAGGGACACGATCAATTCTCGACCGCCTTCCCAAAAGGCTTGGCTCCTGATCTCGACCGGAAAGACCGTCCCGTCCTTGCGCCTGTGTCGGGACTCGAATGTGACTGTCTGTCCGGCGATGAGCTTGCGCTTGATGTCCTCATGGAGAGCGGGGGTGACATCGGGGTCGAAGTCGAACGGAGTCATCCCCAGCAACTCGTCGCGAGTGTACCCCAAGCTCTCGCACGCCCGGCGGTTCACGTCCAGGATGCGGGGCTGCTCGCCGTGCTCCAGGAAGAAGGCGTCGGCGGCATGGTCCACGAACGTCCGGAAACGCTGTTCACTGGCCTGAAGCGTCTCCCTGGCCCGTTGGCGCTCCTGAGCCACGAGACGACGCCGGACACGGTGCAGGGACTCGCACAGACCGCTAATGATCGCGCCGGTCAGCACGAAGAGGGTCAAGGCAGGCAAGTCTTTTACGTTTCCGACGTGCAAGAAGCGAATGTGCTCGGTGAGGAAGTAATTCGCAGCGAGGGCGCCGAGCAGCGTGGCCAGCAGTCCGGGCCAGAGTCCGCCGTAGTAGGCGGCCAGCATGACGGCCGGGAAGAACGTCATGTGCGGGACCGAGTCGCCCAGCACTGGTCGGAGCGGCCACCGGAGCAACAACAAGACGCCCGTGGTCAGCACCGCCACAGCGTAGCCAATCAAGCGGCCGCGTGGTCTTTCCGGCATGCCAACCTCACCGGGCTAGACGGGCCTATCGTTGCGTGGTCGAATGTTCCAGGGCGCCATCCGCTTTAAAATACCATCTCTCACGATCAGCGTGTGAAACAAGATTGCCCCAAAGTGAGAAAGGAACGTCAGGAAAAAGACATAGGCAAGGATGGTGTGCGCCTTCCGCAATATCGCATACAGCATGGCATTGTGCGGAAGGATAAAAGGGAGATGCACGGACCCAAACAGGACGATCGGATAGCGCGCCGCCGACAGCATTCCCCAGCCAACCATCGGCAGAAGGAACATCAAACCGTACATCGTGAGTTCGGACGCCGTTGCTGCCAGACGCTCCGCGCGCGACATCGTGGCCGGAAAAGGCGGAGGCGAATTCAAGAGCCGGTTTACAAAGCGGACGACAACGAGGATTAGAATCGCAATACCTAGAGGGCGATGGACCGACACGAGCGCATGGTAGTTGGCCAATGAGACGATCATGGCTACGCCGATGGCAAGCATGGTCAAGACCATCGCGGCCATCGTCCAGTGCAGCAGCCGTGAAAAGGTTGTGAATTGGCGGATTTGGGTGGACATCCTCATTCTCCTTTACGTACTTCGGCCGGCGTGATCGCGCTCGGCTGCTTCGCCTCGCCGGCTCGCCTTGTATACGACTGCGCGTAAACTGCGGAGCGAGCGTTCAGCAAGGGATCATCCGAGGGCGCGATGCCCGCGGGCAACACCAAAGGGTCGAAGTTGATGTCCGTCGCGGCACTCGTTTCGTCACTCTCCACGCGGTCGAGCGTCAGGGTTCCCACGTCCACCTGTTCGCGCTCTTGGGGCCAGGCGATGGTGGCGTCGTTGGTGGGATCCCCCGCTTGCCCGATGATGACGATGAGATGCCAGCGCAACGGCTGGCGGCGGGTCTGTGCGATCAGCGCGTCAAATAGATACTTTTTGTCCCTGGGTGCCGAAGCGGTGCTTGCCGCCTCGAATGGCTGCTCCGGCATCAGCAGCCATCGTGCGGGGGTGGAGTCGCCCTCCGCATTGAGGAAGCGAAACGCATTCAGACCATGGAACGTGCTGTTCGCAAAACCCGATGAGACCGTCTGGCTCTTGATGACCTTCAGCGCCAGCACGGTTTCGGGATGGCGTTCCAGAAACACCTTCATTTTGGCAGGATCGGGCTTGCCCGTTTCAGGGTCAGGCTTCGACGCGATCAGCCGTTCGTAAAACGCCTCGGGGGTACGGACCGGAAACACCGGCAGGTTGATCATCGCGGTCCGCCACAATTCACCGTCGGGCAAGGAAAACTCAAGAGCTAGGCCGCGCACCGTGTCCGGCCTATCGGCGGCATAAGGCTGTCCGCCCGACAGGGAGAAGCGGCCGATCACGGGCACGCGCCCCGGTCGAAAGACAGCCGCCTTCGAGAGACGGACGCCGTTGCCATTGCTTTCAAAGAACCCGGAAGCACCCAACCCCTTGGCATGGTTGCGGCGGAAGCCGGGATGGAGTCCATCGACTTGCTCGAAAGCGTCGGTGAGTCGTGCGGGCGTCAGATCATTCGGAGTCAACCACCCGCCGAAATGGGCGAAGGTCCCCACGACCGCCGCCAGAGCGACGCCGATCACCGCCACCCTTGCCAGTGCGTTGACCTTGCCGAGGCGCGGCCGCGCGGCTTCCTCTGGTACTTTGAGGTCGTTCGCCGTGATGACGGCGCTCGATCCGATTGTCTTCATGAGTCGAACTCCAAAAGAGGGGGCGCCCCAGCTTCAGGCCAAGATCAGATACAGCGCCATGGCTATGCCGCCTAACGCCAGGAACAAAGCCAGAAGGACAGCCTGCTGGGAGGAACGGCGGGCCGTGATTTGCCCGCCGTTTAGTTCCCCAACCATGCGCAGATGGCGCCGTATCGATAGGAGATTCACGGCCACGCCGACCACAATAAACGCGGTCCCAAACCAGGGTGAAAACCCGTGTCCCGGCGCTACTGAGCCACCTTGAGTGATTTGCATCACTCTCAGGAAGAGACCGAAACGCGCCACCACAAAGCCGAAACCCATCAACGTAAGGCCGGTGCGAATCCAGGCCAGAAACGTCCTCTCTTCGGCGAGATAATCCCGCAAGTCCGCCGCCGGCTTTTTCTCGACGGGCGTATCCATTGGCGGCTCCTTACAGCAAATGATTGCCGGGATCGTCCACAAACACCTCGATGGGCAGGGGATGATGGATCACATAGGTGCCGTAGTTGGGATCATGCTTGTCCGGCTGGGCGCTGCCGTCCGCTGCTTTGGCCCGCGCCAACAGGGTGTACCGTCCCGGCTCCTTCGGGGTGAGCCAATCATACTTCCAGCGTCGCCACGCATACCGTTGAATGGGGTCAAGGAATTCGGCCTCGGCCCAGGTCTGCCCGCCGTCCGTGCTCACCGCCACTTCCACGACCTCGATCTCGCCTGCCCATGCCGCGCCGAAAACCGTGTAGACCTGGTTGGGAGCAAGCGTTTCGTACACGCGGGGCCGGACGATCTCAGACTTCAGCTTCATCTCGGCCAACGGCCGCCGCACCGGCTGACCGTCCAGATAATCCCAGTATCCGTAATCGGACGTCTGCCAGTATCCTTGAAATGGTGCGCGCACGGCCTGGATGTGCGTCAGCCACTTGACCGAAGCCATGCCGTAATGGCCGGGGACAACGGCGCGCACTGGGTAGCCGTGATCGAGGGGAAGGTCGCGGCCATTCATCTGATAGGCGATTAGCACTTCGCGCTGAAGCGCTTTTTCGCGGGGCAAGCTCCGGGAATACGAGATCGGACCGGGAGGGATCGGCTCCTCCGTCGGCATCCCCCGATCGGTTCCCTCAAGGACAATCTCGCAAGCGTCTTCTTTCAGGCCGGCACGCTCAAGGAGCGCTCCCAGAGGCACGCCGGTCCATTCCGCGTTGCCGACGGCGCCGAGTTCCCACTGTGCACCCCTTACCTGGGGGACAAGAAAGACCCGACCATTTCCCGCGCACTCCAGCGTGGCGACGTGCGTCTCGGACGGCATCTCGTGTAACTGCCGATAGCTCAGCGACAGCGGATTCCGCACGGCGCCGTCAATGCGCAGCCGGTACGAGGCCGGATCGAGTTTCGGTGCGGGGAAATGGCTACGGATGTAGAACAACTCCGTCGGCGTGAGGTACGAATCCACCTGATCCAAAGGAGTCTCGAGGTTGGCCGACTCCTTCTGTCGAATAATCAGGCCCGCCGGATAAGTTTGAAGCGTGGTTACCATGGTCGTGGACCTCCCCTATCAAGGAGTGACATTGCCAGTCATCCTGCCAGCGGGTTCGCGGCAATCAGGTCGCAGAAGTTCGGCCGCCGGTAGCCGGGCAGCGTTCGTTCCAGCACGTCGCTGTTCATGGTCCCGAAAGTGGTCGCGGGCTTGTGAGCGAAGCCATCGGTGAACGCCCGGGCGATCCCCCGCTTGAAGTCGATGCGCGGGTACGCGGCGAGCACGGCGTCTCGATCTCCAGCCGGGATCTCGTCAAGCCCCTCGCCGAGAACATCCGTCTCGACCCCGCCCGTGACGAGCGCGATCTCCGGCCGCTTGTGCCACGGAATCTCCGGCGTCGTGTGCAACGCGATCGCGTCCCACACCACGCTTACCGTCGATTCGTCGATGCCGTTGGCCCGCAGGAAGTCGCGGGCGGCGTTTGCCCCGTCGACCTCGAACCGGTGGTTTGGGCTAAGGTACTTCGCGGTCAGCCCGAGATCGTGGAACACCGCCCCGAAATACAGCACCTCGTGGTCAATCGTCATCCCCCGGTGGCGGCCTCGAATCGCGCCGAACAGGTAAACCCTCAGCGAGTGGGCGAACAGCAACGGAGTGCCGTGCTCCCGCAATAGCTCGGTCGCCTCCCGGGCTAACTTGCTGTCGGGGATGCGAATCCCCGCGACGACTTCAGACATGATTCGACTCCAAAAGGAAACACTCTCTTGATCAACTTGTGAGGTGCTTGATCATTTCCCCGTAGCGGGCGGCTTCGCCGGACTGGCGGATCACATGAACTACGTTCAGGCTCTGCGTTCGGCCCCCGAATCCGAGGGAGCGGCTGACGGACTCCGCGATCGCCTTGAATGCAGAGTGCGTGCCAATCTTCGGCCCAGACGCGCCCTTCAGCGATAACCGGATATTTTTTCGCTGGTTGGCAGATCCTTGAGAGGAGGATGCGATTCCTTGTCCTTCTCGGCGATGATTCCGCGGGTAGTTGTCTTACCCGGAAGGCAACATTTGTTCCACCACCTCGCGGGTTCAGCCGGTTAGGAGTTCCCCTGCGCACCGCAGATCAACAGGCAGCCCACCGTAGCCAACGAGGTGACGTCGTAAGTAACCACTCGGGCACCATTCCGCGCTGTTATCTCCAGGGCTATTCGTTTTTTAAAACTGAGGGAGATCGAGAAGGGCAAGAGCCTCCTCTGGATGGTTGTTGAGGCGACGAATGGCGGCCGCATAGCTGGAGGCGTCTACACCCGCCAGCACGTGGATCACGGCGTTGCGCACCGCAGCCAGCACTTGCGGCCCACTGCCTTTGCGGACGCGACAGCCATCTTCCCCAAACGTCACGTCCCGAACATAGTGCAAGCAGTTCTCTATCCCCCAGTGGCCTCGCGTCAACTCCAGCAACCGCTTGGCGTTCGCCTCCGTTTCCGGCAGGCTGGTGATGTCATGGATCACTTCCACCGTGGTTTCGCCCTGGATCGTCCGCTTCCGCGTCAACGCGAAGCCCTGCCTCAGCCCGGGCCACTTCTGGTGCAATGTCAGGATCGTGGTCGTCCGCAGCGTCCTTTCCTCCCGTCGCCCGTGACCTTTATCCGTGGCCTGGGCCATTCGTTCGGGCGGTGGCTTTGGGGGCAGACCGTCCGGGGGAAAAAGCGGCGGCTATCGACCGGGCCGCCGCCTCGTAACCGAAGCCCGCGGCGATGTCCCCTTGCAGACCGGGTTGGTTCTCCTTGACAAAGAAGAGGTAGTCGCCGCCTTGGTCCATGATCTCTTGGCAGATGTCGCGTTGACAGAACATGGCATCCCCGATGACGATGTGGCCCTTGACGGGTAGGATGCCCAGCAGTTGCAGGGCCGCTTTGTGCTCGTTGGTCTTGGCATCGACACGTACTTGGATGAGGACAGCTTGGACCAGCGGCGCGTAGGCCGCGACCAAGTGCTGTCCGGGCACCTCCCCGTCGCGACTGCCACGCAAGGTCTTGCCGTCGATCGAGAGCGGCTCTTCGTCCTTGCCCTTTTGCCCCTTCTCTTGGGCAGCGGCTGGCGGCGTCGTGCGGGACTGAATCCAGCGGGACAGGGCGGCCTCGAAGGCGACCGCATCGAGGCGGCTGAGCAGTTCGGACAGGCAAGAGGGAGCGGGCGTCTTGCCGCGTGTGAAGCCGAGGGCATGGGCCAGCGTGACGCCGTAGTCGCGGCCGAACTGCGCGATGGCGACCGGGCCCTTGCAGCCACGCAACATGGCCAGGACTACCAGAGTCAGGATGGCCGGCAGGGGATGGCGTATGCCGTGCCGGCTGCGTGGGTCGGGCACTTCGGCGAGAACTTCGATCAAAGAAAGACCAGCCATAACAGGCCTCCGTTCCGGGCGGGCGTGGTTGCCCTCCTTACTCATTTCTCCGCCTTCTGCCAACCTCAATCAGCGAATAGCCCTGCTGTTATCTCCCAGCTGGACAGGCTGAGCCGCCGCTGCGACAATGGCCTTACCGGTTTTTTCTTCCCCTGGCATGCCGGGATGGAGCCGACCATGGCCCACCTGTTGCTCATCGATGATGACCCGGCCGTGATCCCGGAGCAGGTGCGCCAGACGTTCCCCGCCCCCCGTTACCGGGTCGAGGTCGCCGGCACCGGCGTCGAGGGACTGGATCGCGTCCGGACTGGACCGCCCGATGTCATTCTGCTCGATCTGCGCCTGCCGGACCAGTTCGGGCTGGAGGTCTACCAGCAAATCCGCCAGCTCGACGCGCGCATCCCGGTCATCTTCGTCACCCTGGCCAAAGGGGCGGATGCAGCCATCGAGGCCATGAAACAGGGCGCCTACGATTACCTGTTCAAACCGCTCGACCTGAACCAGCTGCGGCGCGTCGTTGCCGAGGCGCTGGAGGTGGCGCAACGAATGCGAGTACCGGCCGTGGTGGCCGGATCCGCCGCGGACCCCGATGTGGAGGGCGCCATCGTCGGCTCCTGCCCCGCCATGCGCGAGGTCTACAAGGCCATCGGTCGCGTCGCCGCCCAGAATGTGCTGGTGCTGATCACCGGCGAGAGCGGCACCGGCAAGGAACTGATTGCCCGTGCCATCTACCAGCACAGCCCGCGAGCCAAGGCGCCGTTCCTGGCCCTCAACTGCGCGGCCGTCCCCGAGAACCTGCTCGAAAGCGAGTTGTTCGGCCACGAGAAGGGTGCCTTTACCGGCGCCGACCGCCGCCGCATCGGCAAGTTCGAGCAGTGCAATGGCGGCACCCTCTTCCTCGACGAGATCGGTGATATGCCGCTGGCCTTGCAGGCCAAGATGCTGCGCCTGCTGCAAGAGCAATCCTTCGAGCGCGTCGGAGGCAATGAAACGGTGCAGACGGACGTGCGGCTGATCGCGGCCACCCACCACGACTTGAAAGCGGATGCCGCTGAGGGGAAATTCCGGCCGGACCTGTACTACCGGCTCGGCGTCTTCACGATTCACCTGCCTCCCTTGCGCGAACGAGGCGACGATCTACCGATGCTGGTTCGGCACTTCTTGCGGCGCTTCAGCCGCGAGTTGGGGCGAGAAGTGCAGGAGGTCTCCCCCGAGGCGCTGGAGCGACTGTGCAAATACTCCTGGCCGGGCAACATCCGGGAGCTGCAGAGCGTGCTGAAGCAGGCCTTGCTACAAGCTCGTGGCGCTGTCCTGCTCCCGGCTTTCCTGCCCGATCTGTCCGGCCGTCCCGATGAATCCGGCTTGGCCCCGCCGGCGGGCGTTGACCTTGACCTGGAAGCATTCATCCGTCAACGACTCGCGCCGGATACGCAAGACCTCTACGCGGACACGCATCGCCAGGTGGATCGCTTCTTGCTGCCCCTCGTTCTGGAGTATACGGGTGGCAATCAACACCAGGCCGCCCGTCTACTGGGGATAGCCCGGCAAACCCTGCGTCAAAAACTCCGCGACCTCCGCCTGCACGTCACGCACGCCGTGGAAACCCACGAAAATGACCTACCATAGGACTAGCGGACAACACCCCGCCAGCCCGCAGCGCCAGCAAGGGCAACCCTTGCTGGCGCTGCGGGCTGGCGGGGTGTTGTCCGCTTGCAACACTCCCAATCTTGACTTGCTTTGTGAGTAAGTATATACTCACATCAGATGTCAGGGTGGAGCAAGCCGTGAAGCCAATAAGAGCCAAGTTATCCAGTGAAGAACGCCGGGCCGCCATTATCAAGGCGGTGCGGCGGCTGTTTGCCGATAAGGGCTTCCACGGCACGACCACGCGCGAACTGGCGGAGGCGGCGGGGGTTTCGGAGGCGCTGTTGTTCAAGCATTTCCCCAACAAGGAAGCGCTCTACTCGGCCATGCTGCACGCCTGCTGCTCCGCAAAGGACTCCTCCGTGGTCGAACGGCTTCAGGCACTGGAGCCATCGGCGTCGAGCCTGGTGATCCTCGTCCATCATTTCCTCGCCCTCTTGGTCGAGGAGGGGCGGCCGGATGAGGAAGAACAGGAAATCCATCATCGTTTGATGCTGCGCAGCCTCTTGGCGGACGGCGAGTTTGCCCGCTTCTACTTGGAGCGGGTGATCGCTTGCTGGCTCACGAAGATTGAGGAGTGCCTCAAAGCGGCCATCGCTGCGGGCGAGGCGGCCGCCGCGCCGGTTCAGCCGCGCCTGGCGAGCTGGTTCTTCGAGCACATCGCCAGCAAGATCCGGGTGTTCATGCAGTCTCCGAAGCCGGTCGTGAACTACGGCGTCTCACGCAAACAACTGGTCGAGCAGGCCGTCTGGTTCGCCCTCCGCGGTATGGGTCTGAAGGACGAAGCGATCCGCCGCTATTACAACCCGAAGGCCCTGCGCTTGCTCGAACCCTAATTTTTTTCGGCTGATGGTGTGTAAGTACACACTCAAAAAGAGGTCGGTGCATCCATGAAGAGCAACGAGGTTGTTTATCCGAAATCGGCTTCCTGGGCGGGGCCGATCGCTCTGCTGGCGGCGGCCGGGGCGGCGGGACTGTGGTTGTGGCGGACGCACAGTGCATACGTGCCGTTGGGACCGGCGGTCGGCCTGCTGGTGCTGACGGCGGCGCTCGGCGTGGTCTGGCTTTACCGTGTCCGCACGGCGCGGCACCTTTTCGTCGCCTGGGACGTCTACGCCAAGCAGGAGTTGGCCCGCGCCGAACGCCGGCTGCATTCGGCTTCCGTGACCAGCGCCCGTGCGTTCTCGCAAAGCAGTGTCTGAAAGCCGTGACGGGAAGGAACGGGGCAGGCGAAGGGGGGCATTCAAGGAGGGATTTACATGCTCGTGCTCGGTCGGAAGTGTGGCGAACGGATTGTAATTCCGGGCTGCTCGATAACGATCACCGTCGCCGCCGTCAAGGGCGACACAGTACGGCTCGGCATTGCCACACCGGCGGAGGTTGCCGTTCTCCGCGAAGAGCTAGTTGAGCGGAAAAAGCGTGGCGGGGCGGCCGAGGCCAAGCCTTCGGACCCGGCCGACCGCCGTTGACTCTTCGGAAAGGGGTTGCACGATGAAAACGACGTGGAACCGGAAAACGATCGCGGGTCTGGTGCTGCACGTTTTGATTGCCGGGATCATGATCCTGGCAGGATCGGCCAAGCTCCTGGGCTTGTACCCGCCGGAAATGATCGCGAAGCTCGGACTGAGTGTACCGATTCAAGTGATCGGCGTGGGTGAACTCCTCACGGCCCTTCTGTTGCTCATCCCGCGCACCTCGTCGCTAGGCGTCCTCCTGGCCAGCTCGTTTTGGGGCGGCGCCATCTGCCTGCACCTGTCCAAGGCCGAACCCGTTGTGCTTCAGTCGGCTCTGCTGCTTCTGACCTGGGTGGGCGCGTACCTGCGCATCCCGGCAACATTCAGCAGTTTTTCCGCTTCTTCCCCGGCGGCGCAGTCAAGCGCGGCCTCCGCGGAAGCCATCGCATCGTGAGGGAGAGGCGACGATGGGCAACACCCTTGCAGACAAGCCAGCGCGGAGCCGCGCCCTAGGGAGCGGAGAGCAAACCGCTCCCTTGCGGTCGCAGCTCCGCGCGCTGCCCTTCCGCACTTTCGAGAACATCATTTGATTTCGGCGGCCAAGAACGGGTCTGTAGAATTTGCTGCTCCCGTTCGCGTTCCTCCAGCGAAGAAGGCGGCGCGGTCCCATCTCCACGTTGCCGCCACCACTCCTCCGCCCTTTTAGTAGTCCATCGGTCCGCGCTTTCACAGGCAGCCAGGGCTTTTTCCAAAGTTCCCGCGTTCGGATAACGGCGATCGGGATCTTTTTGCAGACAGCACAGAATGACCTGTTGAAGATCGGCTGGTACTGCTTCATTGAACTTCTGGGCCGGAACGAACGGTTCATAAGCATGAGCGTGAAGCAGTTGCAGAATCGACGGGCGGTCGAAGGGAAGTTTGCCGGTCATCAAGAAATAGCCAACGGCACCGACATTGTAAATGTCGCTGCGGGCGTCGAGCTGCTCGCGGCCCAGCGCCTGTTCCGGCGAAATGAAATCGGGCGTGCCGGTGAGCCCACCATCTCGGGTCAGCTTGACAGAGTCGCCCCCCATGCCGTTGGTTTTCACCAGGCCAAAGTCGAGCAGCTTAGCCACGTCATAGATCTGGCCGCGCTCGCAGGCAAAAATGTTGCTGGGCTTGATGTCGCGGTGGATCAGGCCGATACCGTGGGCTTCGCGCAGCGCCTGACACACTTGCCGAAGCAGATGAACGGCCCGTTCTGGGGGCAAGGGACCATGCCGCTCGACCAGTTCCTCGAGGTTCATTCCCCGCAGGTATTCCATGACATAATAAAACGTGCCGTCCTCGGCGTGGCCGTAGTCGAAGATCTCGATCGTATTCCCATGGGTCAAGGTCGCCGTCGCTTGCACTTCGCGCTCGAACCGCATCAACGTCCTGGGATCGCCGGCTTGATCTGGGCGGATCAGCTTGATGGCACACGGCCGGCGCAGCAGGATATGTTCGGCCAGGTAGACTTCGCCCATTCCGCCGACGCCCAGAATCTGCTTCAGCCGATATTGACCGATGCGTTGGGCCTCGTGGGCCTTTTCCTGCAACTGACGAATCTTGTGCGAGCCGAACACCGCGATCGCCGTGGCGGTGGCCATCAAAAGGATCGTGTCCGGAAGAGTCGAGAGCACGTAGGCCGCAGTACTTCTATCAAGCTGGCTGCTGGCGACCAGCAGGATAATGGGAAGCAAGGCCAGGCTACCCACGATTGCCGCACACCGCTGCCAGGTGTTGGGAATGAAGGTGCCATAGAGGACAATCAACAGAAACCAGCGTAAGTCGGCCGATAGGCCGACCAGCCGGAACACAAGCGCCTCGTGTCCCGGAACGACCGAGCGCAGCAGGGCGCCGTCGTGATAGGTATCGACCTGTAGCCATGCGAAGCATGCCGCGATCGAGCTGAAGATCGTCAACTCGATGGTGCGCAGATTCCTCATGGAGAGGAGCTGGCGCCACCCCAGCAATGCCAAGGCAATCGCCATCACTGCCATTTCGCAACCGCTGAGCGCGAGCCAGATCGGCCGATGGTCGAAGGCCGGCCCCCACTTCAACAAGTTCCGCAAATAATGGAGGATAAACCCGATGAGAATGATCGAGATGGCCAGGCGCAACCGCGTTCGCAGCAGGCTCGAGATTTCGTCGGTGAATCGCGGGCCCGAACTCATGGCGAGGCGGAAGCGCACATGCTGGGAGACAGCGCTCCGGTCACCATCCAGCGATGGCTCGGTTCCGTTCCAACGGTGAAGATCATAGTGCCACACACGCGGATCCTTCATCGTATACTCCAGGGCCAGGAACGTCCTTACATTGTCGGATCGCAGCCGGTAACAAACATCAGGCCATCCGTCTGCCGGGGATAGCCTGGCAAACCCTGCGCCAGATTAGCCGCGAACTGGCATCGCCCATCACATGCTCCATTGAGTCGGAGGAAGACGACCAACCGTAGAACACTCCCTGTGAAGGGCATCGGGTCGCAGTTGCCGACATGGGGTGGCTCCGTTTGTAATGGGTAGATTACTAGCCAGGGAGGTAAATCGGCTACCACCTTAACGGCTCTCAATCACCGACAATCTTACTCCCCAACACCTCCCCTCGGAAAACGGTTGCTGCTCTTCCTTCTCGGTTATATCCAGTAGAAATGGGTTGTTTCCCAATGCTCACTCTATCCGGTCCGGCCGCACAAAACGCTACGCTTCCCCTCTCGGTACGATGGTTGCTCTGTGAGTTGGCGAGAAGACGAAGTGCCAGGGAGCGAGGCGGGGCACCTAATTTTTTTCTGCAACCAAGTTGGAGCGGTCGAATGGAGAACAAGGGGTGCATTCAGCAAAGGCCCGCGATTTGGGCGTTTAGCTTCTGCGTTGCCGTCGCACTTTCCGCTCTCGTCTTCGGTTGGCTTCGGGTACGTCCAATGGACATCCGTGGCTGGCAGGCACTATTGCCGGCCGCGGTCGTTGCGTTGACCGTCCTTCTTGGGCTCGTCTGGCAGCACCGGGTTCGTGCGGCGGGACGGTGGAAAGCCGCCCTGGATGCCTATACCGATCGGGAAATCGCCCGGGATCGACGCAGGAAAGCTCCTGCGATCACAGTCGAAGCGGATGGCAGGAATTTGAACTCTGTCAAAACCTTGAAAGATCGTCTGACGGAGGAACTGACGGACCTGGCTTACCCAGTGGTTTTACGGCAGGGAGTCAAGGGGCCTTCTATCGATGTGGAACTGGCCGTCTGGAAAGCCATCGACGCTACTCTACAAGAGATGCTGCAGCGCCTCCCTCTAGAGATGGCCCAGACACCGCCGGCATCGGCAATCGTGCTGGCTCGGTTGACAAAGGCTGTCTACTGGGTGGCGCTACGCCACGGTTTTCGAGGCACCTTTAGTGATGTGGAATTTGGCCTGTGGGACGCATTCCATACAGCGGGCTTCCCAGGACGCGCCAAGGAGCTGCTGCGTACACTATTTCGCAGCAGCACAAGAGAGGCTTTGCAGGCGCGACCGGCGCGGTCGCCGACCCAGGGTTGCGTTGCCGGACAACAGGTGGGCGCTCAACCCTTTGGGAAGGAATGACATATGACCGCACCTTCGGAGCTCGGCATGGCCATTGTGCAACAGCATCCGCCAATTGCTGACTGGCTGGAAGCCCTCAGCCATGACAGTCCGTTTGAGCGACCACAGGCCCATGCGGCTCGAGTCGGAACCTCTCCACCGTTGGCGGCGGTCCCGAGTCTGCTTTCCCTGTTAGAGGACGACAACCGGGACATTCGTCTCCAGGCGATTACGGCCCTGGGCGACCTCGCCGGAGAGGTTCGTCGGGTGCTACCCGTACTTCGCGCCGCCCTGAGGGAAGCGGCACTTCACGATGGAGACGATGCTGTCCGCGCCGAGGCCATCCATGCCTTGTTGCGAGCCGGCCCGCAACCGGCGACGCGGGTGGCTGCACTCGTCGATGCCCTCCACAGCGAGGTAGACGTTGTGCGCTTCCACGCCGCCATTTCGCTGGGGGATTTAGGTTCCGAGGGTAGGCCGGCGGTGGCTGCATTGATCCATACGAGCCTTTGGGACGAGGATCCCGCCGTCCGCGTCGAGGCGGCCATGGCCCTGTGGAAAATCGACCGCAAACTACCTTTAGTTCTCCACGTCCTGGTCAAGGCCCTAGAGGACACCAACGAGTTGATCTGTTGGATTGCGGTGGAGCGGCTGGGCCAGCTAGGTTCCGCAGCCCGGCAGGCCATCCCCGTACTTCGGCAGACCCTGCAGAGGAACTTCCGAGTCACTCTCATCAAGAAGGCCGTCGTTCTCGCCCTGGAGCGCATCGATCCGCAAGCCGCAGTCGGGGTGTACTGAGCATCGACAAGAATGACCTGGCGGATGCTCGGGTTGGGCGAGAGTTGACTAAAGAAAGCGACACTATCATGCGAACGAAACGAAGGCTGCTGCTGCCCGCGGTGATACTGGTTCTCTGCGCCGACTGGACCGTCCAGCCTGCCGGGGCGCACGAACTGCTGGAATCGCTGTTCCCGGAGGACGTGGATCTGTGGGTCAACCGCGCCAACATCGAGTTCCGGGTCTACAAGAACGAGGCTGCGATCTACGAGTTCGGTCGCGACCTAGCCAAGCCCTACTTCTGGCCGCTGGAAGCCTCCAACAGCCGACAGGTCACACGCAGCTGGCCGATGCTGAGGAACCCGTCCGATGAATCGCGCGACCACCCCGATCAGAAGTCGGCCTGGTTCAGTTACGGCGATGTCATCCCCGAGGGCATGGAGATCAAACATAAACGCAAGGGCGTGAAGGGCATCGATTTCTGGGCGGAAGGCCCCGATTGCGGCCGGATCGTCTGTGTGGGAACCGGCAAGGGTCACAACGACCAGAACCACGCCTGGGTGACGACCCACAACGAATGGCAGACGCCCGACGGCGACAAGATCATGGACGAGGTGCGCAAGATTCAGTTTTTCAACTGGACGACGGCCCGCCTGTTCGTCGTGGATATCGACCTTGTCGCGAGCGTCGTGCCGATCACCTTCGGCGACACCAAGGAAGGGGCGTTCGGCGTGCGCGTGGCCGACAGCATGCGCGAGGACCGCGGCTGGGGCCGCATCACCAACGCCGAGGGCAAGACGGGCGAGAAGGAGTGCTGGGGACAACTCTCAGCCTGGTGCGATTATTCCGGGACGGTCGAGGGTGAGCACGTGGGCATCGCCCTCTTCGCGGGAGCGGCCAACCCCCTCCCGACCCGCTGGCACAGCCGCGGCTATGGCCTGATGGCCGCCAACCCGTTCGGCCGCGCCAGGTCCGGTTCTCTCGCCATGAAGGACAAGAAGGACAGGGAGAACCTCGTCCGCCTCGACAAGGGCAAGCACCTGAAGCTGTGCTACGCCCTGTTCATCCACCTGGGCGACGTCAAGCAAGGCAAGGTCGCCGAGGCCTACGAGGAGTTCAAGAAAAGGAAGTAAGAGTCGCGGACGGGAACGGA
>DATBGU010000220.1:0-13642 GCA_036557825.1 Gemmataceae bacterium | reverse complement strand
GCTTGGCATCGTGCCCGTTTTCTGGAAAGACGAGGAACAAGAGGACGGCGAGCGGGCGATTCTGCGGTTGACGCGACCGCAAGGTAAATAGTTCAATTGCAAGGATTTGGGACGAAAAATGTCTTAATCCTTGCAAAGCCCCTTGGATCGCTTGAACCGCGAAAAAAAGATGGGTAGGCTGAGGCGGATTATCGCGCACGGCGCGCGATAACAACTTGTTCGGCAGCAACTCGTGCGATGGTGGCGCTTCAGGAGGTGGAGCCATGTCCAACCATGCTGGAAGTTACTTGCTGAACGAGGTACTCCTTCTGCTGGAGAGGCGCGGCGTATTTGCCCACATGGGGCGGGAGGCGGCCCAGCAACTCGTGCTCGATATCCTGAAACTGTCGCGCCGCTACGACTGTAACTCGGGCGAGATCTTGGACGAGATTGGCGGGCGGCTAGGAATCTGCCTGGGGTGCCTAACGGCAAAGTCGGACCTCCTCGACGGTGTCTGCGTTTCGTGCCATGACCGAGAGGGGCGCGCGTAGAGAGAGCGGCGATTGGTGACCCTTGGCCGTTATCCCTCCAAGTCCGACGTATCCAATCGCCCCTCGGCCTGTAGCTGCACTCCTGGCCCGCGGCGGGCGGCGACGCCGGACTGCTTGAAGGATCATCGGGAGTGCGTTAACTTAGGACTACCGGCCGAACGCGCGTTGCGCCCGCGGCGGACGGCCGGCGGGAGTCCTCCTCATGATCCGCGCTCGATTCGCCTCTTTCGCCGGGGGAGCGCTGCTCGTGCTGCTCGCCGGCACGGCCGGCGGCGAAGACGCGAAGACGCCGCGCACCGATCTGTACGGCGATCCCTTGCCGCCGGAAGCCGTGATGCGTCTGGGCACCATCCGCCTGCGGCATCTGCGACATCGCGGCGGCGCGGTGGCATTCTCGAGAGACGGCAAGCATTTGATCTCGTGCGGCAACTACGAGGTGCGCGTCTGGGACGCGGCCACGCGGAGGCTGGTGCGGCGAACGCGACTGGCGTGGAAGGCAAGCGAAGGCGACTGGCATGCCGAAGTCTCTCTGACGCCCGATGGCACAACGGCGGTGGCATGGGGACGGGATGGACTGGCCAAGTGCTTGTACGATACGGCCACGGGCCAGGAACGCGGCCGATTGTCCCGCGCCAGCGTGTTGGCGTTTTCCCCGGATAGCAAGAAGATGGCCGTGCGATGGTGGGACAAGGAAGGAACCGGCTCCCTGCAATTATGGGACATTGTCGGGTTCAAAAAGCATCAAAGTCTCGACGTTCCTCCGGGTACGGTTCTGAGTGGGACTGCCTACACGACGAGTAAGGCTGCTTTCACGCCGGACGGCAAGCAGCTGGCTGCGCTGGACGGGGGGGGGCAGGAACTGTTGGTGTGGGATACGGTCACGGGCAAGTTGAAGCAGCGGAAGAAATTCCCCACTTCGATGTCGTCGCTGGCTTACGCGCCGGATGGCGCCACTCTGGCGGTGGGCCACCGCAGCAACAGCGGACGGGCCGAGGTGGTTTTATTCGATGCGGCCGCCTTGAAGGAGAAGGCGGCGCAGCCGGCGCAAGCGAACGTCCAGGTTGATGGATATGTCGACTTATTAGGCTTTTCCTCGGATGGCCGACTGCTGGCCGGCAGCTATATCGACATGGTCGTCCCAGGACGACCCCGACCGCAAGAGCACTGCTTCCTGATCTGGGATCTCAACAAGCCGGCAGAGCCGCGGCGGTTGCTCAGCGGGAGTCAGATCAGCGCATTCGCCTTCGCCCCGGACGGGAAGACACTGGCCTACCGCGACTCCAACCGGGACGTGATTGAGATGTTGGATGTGGCCTCGGGCCGGCCATTCCGCCAACCGCCCGGCCACGATACCCCCGTGGGGACACTGGCGGTCTCTCCCGACGGCAAAGTCCTCGCCTCCGGCGATTACAAGCCGACGCTCTTCCTATGGGACACGGTCACCGGCAAGCCGCTTCGTTCGCTGACCGGACGTGAGGAGTATGCTTCCACTTGCCTATTTTCCGCCGACGGCCAGCGGATGATTTCCGTAAGCGGGAGGGGGAAGTTCCAGGTGTGGGAGGTCGCCACGGGCAAGGAACGACGTTACTTCGCCATCGATCCGCCTCCGGGAAATGATTTCTTTCGGTATACAGTTGAAACCGTTGCCCTTTCCAGCGACGGCAAGCGCCTGGCGGCGGTGGCGTCGGCGCGAACCCCATTAACTTGTGGTCCAGACATTTTCCCAATGCTCTTCACCTGGGACGCCGCCACGGGTAAGCAACTGAATCGGCGTTCCCTTGCGATGAGGACCTGGAAGCAGATGTCTTACCGTTGGCGTGCGGTGTTAGCGCCGGATGGTGAGAGCGTCGCGGAATGGCGCGGCGATCGGCTGGTCATTGAGGACATTTCGACGAAAAGCCTGCTGGCGATTCTGCCCAAGGACGTTGGCGATCCGCGGGTTTTTTCCGCCGACGGCCGACTGCTGGCCGCGGTGACCTTTCAACCGAGGAAGGAGTCGTCGCCCCAATACGACGTGAAAGGTCTGTCGCTGATCGAGACGGCATCGGGCCAAGAAATCGTTCGCCTGGAGATCGGCCCATTCGATTACGTCGCCTTCGCCCCGGACAGCCGCGCCGTCGTCACGGCGGACACGCAAAAGTTATCGGTCTGGGACGCGGCCACGGGCGAACGACTTCATCAAATGGAGTGGCCCGAAAGCGTCCGCGATTGGCGCGGCGAAGCGAACATCTCTTCGCTGGCTGTGTTGCCGGGCGGTAGCGCGGCCACGGGGATGACGGAGGGCGACATCCTCGTTTGGGATCTGGCTCCTTCAACGTGGCCGGTTCGGCAGCCGGCGCGCCAACTGTCCCGCGATCAATTCGATGCCCTGTGGTCCGACCTTGCGGGTGACGCCGGCAAGGCCCATCGTGCCCTTGACAGATTGACGGCCGCGAGGGACCAGGCCATGCCTTTTCTGAAGGACTGCCTTCGGCCGGCGACGCTGGACGCGAAGCGCGTCGAGAAACTGCTGGCGGATCTCGACAGCGACGTCTTCGAGACGCGCGAGACGGCGTCCCGCGAGTTGGCCCGGATGCGCTACCGGGCGGAGCCGATGTTGCGGCGCGCGCTGGAAGGGAACCCTTCGCTGGAAACGCGCCGGCGGTTGCAAACCATCCTCGCGGAGCCGAACCGGCCATCCCGAGAAGATCTGCGGAGACTGCGCACGCTCGTCGTGCTGGAACGCATCGGCACGCCGGAGGCGCGGCACATCCTGGAGAAACTCGGTGGCGGAGCGGCGGCGCGCGAAACGCGCGAAGCGCAAGCGGCCCTACAACGCCTGAAACGGCGATGATATATTGCAATCTGTCGCGTGCGGCTTCGCGCGAAGCCGCACGCGGCGGATACCGCGAAGGAACCGACTGCCGTGACTGCCAAGATCCTCCTCCTCGTCGCCGTCTTCGTGCTGTCGCTGGTGCTGTGTCTGTGGCTGCTGCTGGGCCGCGGGCCGCGACGCCATCGCGCCTTCCGCAACGCCCAGCGCCTGCTCGAACAGGGCGAATGGCAGCCGGCGCTGGAGATATTGACCACCTTACAAGCGGAGCCGCGTCTGTCGCCGGTCTGGCAGGACCGCCTGCGGAGTACCTCCGGCGAAGCCCATCAGCGCGCCGCCGATCAGCTCCTCAAAGAAAAAAAATTCGAGGACGCGCTGCAACACGCCCTGGATGCCGGCGGACGGCTCGGACTCGATCTGGCCGAGCAGCGCACGCAGATCGTCGAGGCGATGCTCGCCGAGGTGCGGCGGCTGTTCGCCTCCGGCACCGAAGCGAAGGAGACGCACGCCGTCCAGCAGCTTCTCGGCCGCGTCTTCGCCGTGCAGACGCCGTGCCCCGAAGCGTCTTTCTGGCAAGGGCTGTGCCTGGTCCGCCAGCAGCAGATCGAGCCGGCCATGACCGCCCTCACCGCGGCGCACGAGCAGGCCAGCAAACACTACCTCGATCCGGCCTTCTATCTCGGCGTGCTGCTGTATCGGCAGGGCAAACCACAAGAGAGCCTGCGCTACCTCGCCGACGCCAACCGCGTCGATGCCAGCTGCTCGTTCGTGACCTGTCAGATGGGCGTCTCGCTGGTGGCGGCCGGCGGCGACAGCGGATTGGCCCTGCGCGCCTTGCAGCGCGCCCTCGGACCGCGCGGCTTCGGCTTGTGGACCAATCGCCCTGATCGCGCCTGGGTCGAGGCGTTTCCCGAATCGAAGTCGTACGTCCGGCGGCTGGCCAGCAAGTACAGCTATGTCTGTCCCGTGCTGGGGCCGGACCTGACGGTTGTGCTGCGGCAGGGGCAGTTCGCGCAGGCGCAGGCGCACTATCGACACGGCGATTTTCAGGAGTCGGCCGACCTGTTCGCCAAGCTGTTGCAGGACAGTCCGCCGACGACGCCGCTCTTGCGTGGTCTCGGTCTCGCCCTGGCTCGCTGCGGCAAGTACGATCAGGCGTACAAGCACCTGCGCATCGCCCTGGAGCAGGAGGAGCCGAAGGATCCCTTCACGGCGGGTTATCTTGGCCTGTGCGGCGCCCTGGGCAAGCCAACCAACTCCGACGACAAGCCGCGCAACGTCGCCTGGGCCATCCGCCTCCTGGCGCGCTATCCGGTCTTCGACAACAACGAGTGGGCCGGACTCATCAGCAACGTACATGCCGAGGCGCGGCGGCTGAACATGGAGCTGGGCCGCGACGAGCAGCTGCAACTGTGCGATGCGCTGGCCTCCGTCCACGCCGTCGATCCGCAGGCGGCCGAGGCATACGCTCATCTGGCCGGCACGTTCCCCGACGCCGTTCAGCCGACGCACGCTTTTCTGTATGTGCGGGCGGCAACGGCGCACGGCTGCACCAGCGAACGCGATCTCGATTTGTTCGCCCGCACCTTCGTCGAGTCCGCCGCCGCGCGGACGTACTTCGAGGCGCAGCAGTGGAGCTTCGAGGACGCCGAGTACACCTATCTGGAACGCGCCGCCGCTCGGAAGCCAGGCCAATTCCCCGGTGTACTCGGCGCCGACTATCCCGCTCGCGGCGAATCGTTTCTGCTGGAGCGCTCACGCCGCGAAGAGGAGTCCGGCCGCAAGGATCCCGCGCGCACCTGCGTCGAAGTACTGCTGCGACTGGCGCCATCCAGCGTGCCGGGACACGATCGGCTGGCGTGTCTGCACTACCGCCGCGGCGACATGGATCGCGCCGTCGCCCTGCTGAGTGGCTGGCACCGGCTGGCTCCGAAAGATCATTGGCCACTGGTGCGTCAGGCGATCATCGAGCAGGAGCGCGGCAACGCCGCGCGCCGCGCCGAAGCCATCGACCGAGCGCTGGGCCTGACGCATGGACCCGTGCGCGCCGGCATCGCGTTCCTGGGTGCGCGGCTGGCCCTGCGCGAGACGGTGCAGACGTGGGAGAAGGCCCGCAAGCAAGAGTCCGACAATCGCCGCGCGCGCAGCGAGAGCAACGGCGACGCCCGGCCGGAGACGCCGGAGCCGGCCGCCGCGCCGTCGCTGGCGCATTCCCTGACGTTGTTGGAATCGTGCCTGCGCGACGATCCCAATCACATCGAGGCGTTGTGGTGCCTGGCGGCGGTGCGTTCGGTGCTGGGCGATCGCGAGGGGTTGGCCCGGCAGGCTCCCGAAATGAATCGCGCCGACGTCCGCGACGCCCGCTTTCACTATCTCGGCGCGGTCTGCCATTTGGCGGCGAAGAAGTACGATACCGTGCTGGAACTGAGTCAGCGCGCGGCGGCCGACGACGCGCTGGCGGTCGAGAGTCAATTTTTGATGGCCTGGGCGTATCTGTATCAGGATAATCATACGGCGGCTCAGCAAGCGTTCGCGAAAGTGGCGGCCGTTGAGAAAAGTCCGTCGGCGGTGTACGCCCGTGCCCTACTCGGCCGCTTGCATTACGACCGCGGCGCCTACGACGAGGCGATCAAGTGGTGGACCAGCGTCGATACGGCCAAGCGCGGCGCCTGGCAGCTCGACGATCCGCTGCGGCAGACGGTGCTGCTGTCGGGACTTTTGGCCTTCGAGACGGAGCGCTTCGAGCAAGCCGCCGACCGCTTCCGCGAGGCCGGCAAGCTCGGTCTGCGCGATCGCCGTCTGGGGCCGTTGATGACGCTGGCTCTCGTCAAGGCGGGCCAGCGGTTGCTGTATGAGATGTGATTTGCCGCTTGTGGCTTAGCGCGACAAACGCTAAGCCGCAAGCGGCCGAGGGGTTTGTATGCCCACCGGCAATTTATCTGAAACGATCCCGATCGCCGAGGTGATCCAACCTCATTACGAGGTCGCCGCCCAGCTTCTCGAACGCGCCGTGCAGGCCGGCTGCCAGGACGCCAACGTGCTGTACATGCTGGCCATGGCCCACAAACGCCAGGGCAAGCTCAACGACGCTCGCAACGCCCTGCGCAAGATCCGCAACCCCGACGCCAACGTCGTGCTGCAAATGGGTCTGTTGTCGCTGCAAGAAAATCAGCTCGTCCAGGCCGAGGGCGAACTCGCCCGCGCTTGGGAGATGGACCCGCAATCCTACGAAATCTGCTACAACCTGCTGCTGACGCGCCTCACACTGGGTAAGGTCGAGGATTGCCTGACACTACTCCCCAACGCGCTGGAACTGGCGGCGCGCCGCCCCGCCGAGGCGCAGGAAGACGAGCGGCGTTTCCTGCTGGTGTTGCAGGCGCTGTTGCAGGCCTGCCGGAAAGGCGACAACAACGCTCCGCAATATGTGCCGCTGCTGGCGGAGCTGACCGCCGCTGACGAGCAGCGTCTGCTCAAGGTCATTCGCAGTCTCGGCCAACTCGACACCGTTCACACGCTGCTCAAAACGCTGACCGATGCCCGGCCGCGCAGCACGGAGGTGCGCGAGGCGTACCTGGAAGCGGTGCTCGTCAAGGCCAAGGAACTGATCGACCGCTGCGCCTGGACCGACGCGGAGTTGTTGCTGCGGCCGATGGCGCGCGAGAAGAGCGGCAGCCGGGCCACGCAGGTCGGTCTGCTCAACCTGCTCGGCTGCTGCGCCTGCATGACGCAGGACTTCGACAGCGGCATCAAGCACTTCGCCTCGGCGATCAAACTCACGCCCAACGACGCTCGCTTGCATCAGAACCTCGCCCTCACCTACGAACTCAAGGGCGAACTGCCGCAAGCCGATCCGTACTGGAACCGCTACTTCGACCTGCTCGACGACCGCGTGCCGGCCCCGCCGGACATCCCGCGCTACACCGAGCACCTGGCCTACGAAAGCCTCGGCCGGCTGGCCCTCCGCTACGGCGAGAAAGAGAAATGGTCCAACGCCCTCAGCTACGTGCAGCGGGCGGCGCACCTGCGACCCAACGATCCCGATACGCTTGAACGCCTGTTTCACCTGTACAATCAAGCGAAACGGCCGCAGGACGCTCGCCGCACGCTTGAAGCACTGCGGCGCCTGCGGCCGGGCGAACCGCAGTACGAGCTGTACGAACTGGATCTCATCGAGGTCAAGGGACTCAACGACATCGAGAAACTGTTGTCGGAGATCGACCGCATTTTGAAGCGGCATCCCAACGACGCGCGCGTCGAGGAGCGGGCCGTCACCATGGTCGGCAACGTCATCCCGCTGATGGGCAATCTGTGCGATCAACTGACCGATCAAATGACCAAGGTGATCGACCAGGTGCGCAATCTGCCGAACTATCAGATAAACTGGTCGGCGGTGCGCGAGGTGATGCGCGATCTGCTGCGCGAGTTTCAGAAACTGCGCCGCATCACCGGCAAGTGTCTGCCGCTGGTCAGCAGCGACGAGCATCGCCGCATCGTGCGGGACCTGGCGGACCATATTGATAAAAAGATGGAAGCATGCCGCTCGATGGGCGCGTAAACTATTGAGTTAGGGGAAAAGAAGTTAGAGAATAGACGATCGTGTTGGAGAAACTGGATTAGCCCGGAGCGCCAGCGACGGGCCGCAAGCGCCCGTCGCTGGCGCTCCGGGTTAGTTGAGCATCCCCGCGGATGGCGAGGACATCATGGGTCGCAGTCCCGAACCTGTTGTGCTGGAGTTGGCCACGCTGCCGCGCGAGCAGGTGGGGCCGTTTCTGCTGCTCGGACTCGACAAGGCGGCGGACAAAAAGGACATCGACTCCCACTGGGCCGACCGCCTCAAGTGGGCGCGCAAAGGGCAGGCGAAGGTTCCTCTGGAAGACATCAACTGGGCGCGTGAGATCCTCAGCGACCGCGAGAAGCGCATCAAAGCCGACGCCGCCAGCCTTAACGCCGACACCGCCGACGGCACGCTCGCTCAGTTCGCGCAGCGCTACGGCATGGAGGGCGGACAGACCAGCCGTATGTGGCAGGCGCAGGACGTGGAAAAAACGCTGGCCGACTATCAGCCGCCGGCCGAGGTGCCCGACGCCGACGCCGTCCGCGCCGCCCTGAGCGTGCCGGATGTGCCCGAGGAAGTGCCGGCCGTGCCGCTCTTGCTTGAACGTCTAGTACAGCAACCCCTGGACCCCTGGGCGATTCGACTTGATGATTGATGATGCTGGGCGAACGGCCGGGGTCAGCCGGTCGTTCGCCATCGGAAGGAACACTTATGAATGGCGATTTTCCGCAGAGCGCGGCCGGCGATCTCGAAGCGGGAACGAACCGCGAACTGGATACGCTCGGCTCGTCCACGATCTACAAGCTGTGCGAGGAAGTCATCGCCCTGCGCGAGTACGACAAACGCCAGCTACGCTCCCTGGAACAAACCCTCAACAAGGTGCGCGATGAGCTGAAGAACAGCTTCAACAGCTTCGCCGCCGATACGCAGCGCGCCTACCAGCAGCTGCGGCAGGAGACGCACGGCGAGAAACGCGTCAGCATGGCGCTGCTCAACGAATTGCTGGAGTTCGCCCACGACATGCAAGTCATCGTGCTGGCGCGTCCGGCCTTCGACAACGTGGAGGCGGTGCAGCGCTGGAGCGAGGCGATCGAGGTGCAATCGCGCAAGGTGGACGCGGCGCTGGTGCGGCACGGCATCCATCCCTACGACGCCGTCATCAGTTCGCCGTACAACCCGGCGATCCACGAGCGCGTCGGCAGCAAGCGCGTCGAGGGCATGGGGCCGCTGCTGGTCGCCGAACAGGTCGAACGCGGCTACGGCAGCCAGCAGCCCGAATTCGTCCTGCGCCGCCCCAAGGTCATCGTTTCGGAATAGTCCGTAGTCAGTAGTCCGTAGTCCGTAGCAAAATTTGAGAGCACCGGATAGCGAACTACTGAATGCGGGCGGCTATCTTAACTACGGACTGCGGACTACTGACTACGGACTAAGTGAGGTTTTGTTCCATGCCCTACATCGGGATCGACTTCGGGACCAGCAACTCGGTAGTGGCCAATTTTCAGTACGGCCAGGCGGAAGTGGTGCCCAATCACGAAGGCCAAAAATGGACCCCCTCCATCGTCACCTTGCGCCGCGACGGCACCCTCGCCTTCGGTCAGGAAGCCAAGGAGAACTTCGACGAACAGCGCTCCATTCGCTCCATCAAGCGGATTCTCGGCACGCCGGAGCGCGTGCCGCTGGTCGGCCAAAATCTGCGGACGGAACAAATCGCCGTCATGCTCTTCAGCCTGCTCAAGAAGGACGCCGAGTCCGTCCTCAATGAGAACTTCACCAAGGCCGTCGTCACCATCCCGGCCAACTCGAAAGGGTTGGCCCGGCACGCGACGAAGCTGTGCGCCGGCGCGTCCGGGCTGCAAGTGCTGACGCTCATCAACGAGCCGACCGCCGCCGCCATCTGCTACGGCCTCAACGCCCAGGACGATCAGACCGTGCTGGTCTACGACTTCGGCGGCGGCACGCTGGACGTGACCATTTTGAAGATCCACCACGGCATTTTCGAGGAGGTCGCCAGCAAGGGCATCGGCAAGCTCGGCGGCGACGACATCGACGCCTTGATCGCCAAGGTGCTGGCCGATCGCTTCAACGACAAGACCGGCTTCGACATCCTCAATTCGCCGTATCGCCAGCAGTTCATGCTGGCCGTCGAACGGGCCAAGATCGACCTGTCCTCGGACCAAACGGCGGTGGCGCGCAAGGCTGAGTTGGTGCCGGAGCGCCATTTGAGTTTGGAAGAGGAGATCAGCCGCGGCGAGTTCGAGCGCGTCATCATGCCGCTGATCGTCAAGTCGGGCACGGCCATCGACGAGGCGATGAAGCTGTCGAAGCTGCGGCCGCGCGACATCGACCGCGTGCTGCTGGTCGGCGGCACCAGCAAGATTCCGCTGGTCCGCCGCTACGTCGCCGAGAAGCTGGCCGGCAAGGAGCCGGAATCGTTCGATCGCGTCGATCCGATGACGTGCGTCGCGCAAGGCGCCGCCATCGTGTCGGCGATCTTGCAGGGCGCGCCGGGCCTGGACAATTACGCTTACAGCGTCAAGCTGGAGCATTCGCTGTGTGCCAACCCGGTCGATCAGCGGACCAACCGCGTCTTCCTCGATCCGATCATCAAGCGCGGCTCGGACATTCCCTGCTCGTTCAGCAAGATGTATTATCCGGTGGCCGATCCCGCCGACCGCGTGCTCATCAGCGTTTACGAGGGCGACAACTACGACAACCCGGAGAGCCAGGAGAACGTCAAGCTGGCCGAGATTCCGTGGGAGTTCAAGCCACCGCGCCCACAGCGCGACGGCGGTCTCGACGTGGCCTTCGAGTACGGCGACGACGGCATTCTGACCGTGCAGATTCACGATCAGTACGCCGGCCAAAAGAAGCGCTTCGCCATCCAACAGGCTGGCGAAGATCAGATGGACGCCTCGCAGCTCATCAAGCTGAAGCGCATCAACGAGGAACTGGTCAACCGCACACTGGAGTTGGAAAGCACGCAGGAATACAAGGACGCCGTCGAGGTGCTCAAGAAGACGGAGCAGGACGTGATTCCGCGCATCGACAATCCGGAGGACCGCCGCGAACTGGAAGATCTGTGCCGCGACGTGCGGCAGGCGATGGGTTCAGGCGATCGCAAGAAAATGGAAGAGGCCAGCGCCATGCTCAACGATCGGTTGCTGAATTACGCTTACTTGCTGTAGTCCGCAGTCCGTAGTCCGTAGTCCGTAGCAGAAAACTTCTGTTTTTGCTACGGACTACGGACTGCGGACTATGGACTACGGAGGACTGCCATGCTGACGTGCCCGATGTGCAAGAAAAAACTGCGCGGGCTGGAAAAAGAGTGCCTCAACTGCCGCACCGACGTGTCGCTGTTGGTCCACTACGTCGAGGATCTGCGCGATGGTCTGTCGCAGGCGGAGGCGCTGACGCGCGCCGGCGAACTGGGCGAGGCGGTGTGGGCGTACCTGGCCGTGCTGGAGGTCGATCCGGACAACGCCACGGCCCGGCGGCAAGTCGGCAAGGTGGCCACGGCGGTGCGCCAGTTCGACTCGACCGCGCCGGGCCGTCGCTGGCTGAAGAAGCTGCAAAAGCGCACGCGCTTTCGTCGCTTCATGGCCAACTGGAACCCGGAAGGCGAGGCGTCCCACAGTCTGCTCGGCGGTCTGCTGTGGTTTTTGCTCATCTTCGGCGCGTTAATGGTCGGCTACGTCCTCGGCGTGCGCCACGCCCTCCCGCCCCCGGGTACGGACACCACGGTGGACACGAAGAAGGTGGATCAGCCGGAGAAACACAAGGACGAGGACGCCGGCAAGGCGCCCAAGGAGAAGTGATCGGCCGATTCCCAAGAGAAATAGGAATCTTGACTCAATCCGGCACGCGGGCGTTGCTCGGTCCCTTTGTTCTACCCCTGCTCGTTCCTGTGCGTCAACGTGGACGACGCCTCCGGGGCGGCCCGGCTGATCCGCTGGCTGTAGCCCCTGTGCAGTCCACACGGGCCGAGCCGTCATAAGGCCATTATCGCCGCCTGCCTTTCACCTCCGGATTCACCCAGGCCGGCAGCGGTTGGCCGTTCAGCCCCGCGAGCAGGTTGTTGGCGCAGATCTCCGCCATCGCGTTGCGCGTGCCGACCGTGGCGCTGGCGATGTGCGGAGCGACCACTAGGTTCGGAAGACGCAGCAGTTCGCTCGCGGGGTCGGGCGGTTCCGGGTCGGTCACGTCCAGGCTGGCCGCGAAAATGACGCCGTTCTTCAGCGCGTCGATCAAATCCTTCTCGACGACGATCGGCCCGCGCGCCGTGTTGACAAACACGGCGGTCGGTTTCATCTTCTTGAACTGCTCGGCGTTGAACAGGCCGCGCGTCTGCTCGTTTAAATCCGTGTGGACCGAGACGAAATCCGACTGCCGCAGCAGCGTATCGAGATCGACCTGCCGGGCGTCCAGCTCCGTCTCGGCCTTGTCGTTGCGGTAGGTGTCGTGATACAGCACCGGCATGTCCCAGCCGAAGTGACAGCGCCGCGCCAGGGCGTAACCGATGCGGCCCATGCCGAGGACGCCGAGCGTGCGGCCGGCGAGATCCTGACCGAGATGGCCCAGCGGTTCCCAGGTCTTCCACTGGCCGGACTGCGAATAATGATGGCCCTCGACCAGACGGCGCGCCGCGGCGATCAGGAGACAGAAGGCCATGTCGGCGGTGGCATCGGTCAGCACGCCGGGCGTGTTGCCGACGGCGATGCTGCGCGCCGTCGCCGCCGGCACGTCGATGTTGTTGAAGCCGACGGCGTAATTGCTCACCACCTTGAGGCGCGGCGCCGCGTCCATCAGCGCCGCGTCGATCTTGTCGGTCAGCAGGGACACGAGGCCGTCACAGCCGGCGGCTTTCTGTTTAAGGAGGTCGTAAGGCGGCGGCATCTGTTCCGGCCAGATTTCGGCATCGCACTGCTGGAGGATGCGATCGAGTCCGGCGGCGGGGATGCGGCGGGTGACGAAGACTTTCGGTTTGCCGGCCATTGCTGCGGCTCCTTGGTGTCATGATCCGTAACCTCAGTTATGGATTAATGTGCCAACAAGGGCCGGCGAAGGCAAGCGGCGCGTAAGCGGCGACGCATGCCGCGTGCGGCCAGACCGGCAGCGCCCAAGAGGAACAGCGTGAGCGATCCCGGTTCCGGTTCCGGACGGGTACCTATCGAGTCCACTTGTGCTTGGAAGCCGAAGCCATACAGGTTAGTGTAGTCGAATTCGCCCGAAGAGAGTGGCATGTTGTTGAGCTGCAAGTTCGCCAGCTTTAACGTCGGCAATACATCCTTGCTCACGAGGTGTAGCGAAGCAGTGTAGTTAGAAGAGCCGCCCCACCAGGTTGACGCCTGTTGGTTTGCCGTAATTTGCAAAGAGTTCCAATTGTAATGAAACTCCCCACTGGGGTGCGACCAATTGGTCAGCAAGAAGGTCGATGACCAAGTTGAGGGTGTAGCGAAACCACCTCCATGTGTAGCATCAAGTATGTTGCTGAACACGGGAGCATTCGTCTTGTACTCACTCGTGCCGTACTGTTGTCCCACGGGCCAAAGCGGTGGGGTGGAGCGATCGTACTGTACCGTCCAGACAATACGGTCGCCCACGGCGTAAGAGCCACTAACATAAAGAGTCACTTGGCATGACGTTCGCACTACGGATTGAGTGGGCCAATTCGCTCGTCCGAGGAGGTGTGTCATGGCCAAGCCGCTTGTCCCCGACGAACTGTGGGAAATCATCCACCCTTTGCTG